>JAUVHU010000010.1 GCA_030593145.1 Desulfobacteraceae bacterium | reverse complement strand
GACAAGAAAAAAGACTGTTTGCGAATCAAGGGTTGAAATGGCTCAGGTAATGTTTTCATTCGATGCCAACCAGGCCGGTAATGTTCATGGTGGCACCATCATGAAGCTAATAGACACCGCAGCAGGAATCGCGGCAATACGTCATTGCCGCACCAATGTCGTTACCGCATCCATGGATAGATTAGACTTTTATAAACCTGTTTTCGTGGGAGAACTGGTCATGCTGCGGGCATCTATAAACTACGTGGGAACTACTTCCATGGAAATCGGCGTTAGGGTAGAGACTGAAGAAATCATGACAGGAAAAGTGCGTCACACTAATTCTGCATATTTGACTATGGTTTCTCTGGATAAAAACAGAAGACCCACGGCAGTTCCTGAAATCGTGCCTCAAACCGACGATGAGAAGCGACGATTTAAAGAGGGCAGGGCAAGAGCCGAAAGGCGTAAAGAGTTGCGAGAGAAGAAAAATAAAACAAATGCCAATGTTTGAAGATATTATAAACAACGTTCAGATATCTATCCCCTTCAGGCTGCTCAAAGAAAAATACCTGTCTACAGTCCTGAAGAATAGGGTAAATCCCGAGATTTCTTTTGACGGAGAAGTCATCGATGCATATTCCAGAAAAGACTTTTCAGATATAGCCTCTGTTTTTCAACAAGAGGGCCTTTCCATTACCATGCACGGACCTTTCCAAGATCTGGCGCCGGGAGGCATAGATAAAAAGATTTTGAGAGCAACCCGGGAGCGCCTCAGGCAGGTCTTCGACCTTATACCTGTGTTTAAACCAATATCCATCGTCTGCCACACCGGTTATGACAAAAACAGATATCATGCCATGGAAAAAGAGTGGCTTGAGACAGCCATTGAGACGTGGACGCCGCTTGTTGATGATATAAGGGGTACAGGCACAACTCTGGTCATTGAAAATGTTTTTGAAAAAACACCTGAAATGCTTTTTGGGCTGTTGACAGGATTAGACTCGACAACAACAGGTTTTTGTTTTGATATAGGCCACATGTATGCCTTTTCTGAAACAAGCACTGAGGACTGGTTAAAGTCCCTGGGTCCTTTCCTGAAACAGCTCCATCTCCACGACAATGACGGAACATGGGATGACCATTGGGCAATAGGTACAGGAAAGATCGATTTTGAAATCCTGTTCAGGTTTTTGGAGAAAAATCGACTGAGACCTGTCATAACCCTTGAACCTCATCAGGAAGACTGGATACAGCAGAGTCTTGAAGCTCTGTCTAAATCGGCCTGTTTTAATCGTATTATTAAAACCTGATGAATTTGTAAAAAGTCCAGCAACTCCCTTAACCGTCATTCCGGCAAAAGTCGGGCACGTAGTGACACGAAGTGAAGCATCAGCGCTAACCGTTAGCTCTATCCAGCAATTATATATTTATGGAGGTTCCGAAAGAGTTTCTCCCTAATTTACGCAAACGTTTGAAAGGCTATAGAAAGTGTCGGCTCCCGCAGAAATACATAAACTTGTTGAGCGTTTTGACCGTAACCTTGATGCTTATCGGTCAGGCAAATACAACGAGGCCCAGGTTCGACAGGAATTTATCAACCCCTTCTTTAATGCTCTCGGTTGGGATATTTACAACAAACAAGGCTATGCGGAGGCTTACAAAGATGTAATCCATGAGGATGCGATTAAAGTAGGCAGCGTCGTAAAAGCCCCGGATTACTGCTTCCGCATTGGCGGGACACGGAAATTCTTTCTCGAAGCAAAGAAACCAGCCGTCAATATCAAGAAAGATATCAGCCCGGCCTACCAACTTCGCCGTTACGCCTGGTCAGCCAAGCTGCCGCTCAGTATTCTTACGGATTTTGAGGAGCTTGCCGTTTATGACTGCCGGATCAAACCGGTAAAAACAGACAGGGCTTCCAAGGCACGGACTTACTATCTGACATATACTGATTATATCGACCGGTGGGATGAAATTGCTTTGATTTTTTCTCGCGAAGCGGTGCTTAAAGGTTCGTTTGATAAATATGTCGAGTCAAGCAAAGCAAAGCGTGGAACTGCCGAGGTTGATACTGCCTTCCTTGAAGAAATTGATCGGTGGCGTGAAATACTGGCGCGTAACATTGCTCTGCGGAATCCCGGCCTTACGATACGCGAACTGAACTTTGCAGTGCAATGTACCATCGACCGTATCGTTTTTCTGCGAATATGTGAAGACCGCGGTGTCGAACCATACGGGCGGCTTATGTCTTTGAAAAACGGCACACATGTCTATCGGCGATTGTGCCAACTTTTCCGGCAGGCCGATGATCGTTATAACTCCGGCCTTTTCCACTTCAGAAAGGAAAAAGATCGCACCTCTTCCCCTGATGACCTTACACTTGATCTCACAATTGACGACAAAACTCTCAAGGATATTTTCAAAAATCTCTATTATCCGGACAGCCCGTATGAATTTTCTGTCTTTCAAGCAGATATTTTGGGGCAGGTCTATGAAAGGTTCCTTGGAAAAGTAATTCGTCTTACCCCCGGCAATCGGGCCGTCGTTGAAAATAAGCCGGAAATCAAGAAGGCAGGAGGCGTCTATTACACTCCCACCTATATAGTTGATTACATCGTAAAACATACAGTCGGCGAGCTTGTTAATGGCAAAAAGCCAGGCCCCCGTGGAGCTGTGAGCAAACTGAAAATTCTGGACCCGGCCTGCGGTTCCGGTTCATTTTTAATCGGCGCTTATCAGTATCTCCTTGACTGGCACAGGGATCAATACATAGACGCCGGCCCTGAGAAATGGGCCAAAGGGAGCAAGCCTCGCCTTTATCAAAGAGTCGGTGGTGATTGGCGACTTACTACCGATGAACGGAAGCGCATTCTTCTCAATAATATTTACGGTGTGGATATCGACCCTCAGGCCGTGGAAGTAACCAAACTTTCACTTCTTCTTAAGGTGCTGGAGGACGAAAACTCAGAAACTATCAGAAAGCAGCTTGCCCTGTTTCATGAACGCGTTCTGCCTGACCTGGGGAACAATATCAAGTGCGGCAATTCTCTTATCGGCCCCGATTTTTACGAGGGACAGCAGATGAGCCTCTTGGATGAGGAAGAGATGTACCGCGTCAATGTCTTTGATTGGGAGTCTGAATTTTCCGAAATAATAAGGGCAGGGGGATTTGATGCGGTAATCGGGAATCCGCCGTATGTCAGAATTCAAGCAATGAAAGAATGGGCTTCGCTGGAAGTGGAATTTTATAAGAAGCGGTATATAGCTGCCAGCAAAGGAAATTATGACATTTACGTTGTTTTTGTAGAAAAAGGTTTAAATCTGCTTAACGGTCGAGGACGGTTTGGCTTCATCCTGCCGCACAAATTTTTTAATGCTCAATATGGAAAATCTTTACGCAAGGTGCTTTCTGCTGGAAAACATTTAAAAGAAATAATACATTTTGGCGACCGACAGGTTTTTGCGAATGCCACTACCTATACTTGTCTCTTGTTTTTAAATAAGCAAGAGACGAAAAACTTCAACTTTGTCAAAGTTAATGATTTACATAGCTGGCGTCAAGACGAGCCACAAAAAGAAGGGAAAGTTTTGACTGACAAGGTCACCGCTGATGACTGGAATTTTGTTGTGGGGCCGGGGGCAAAACTGTTTGAGCGTTTGAAAGAAATGCCCATCAAATTAGAGGAAGTCACAAGTCGTATTTTTCAGGGGATTAAGACAAGTGCCGACAAAATCTACATTGTCGAGGAAATAGAACGCGAAGAAGATCAAGTAAAAATATACTCTAAAGAGAAAGATGCTGAATACTGGCTTGAACCCGATCTTTTACATCCACTTATAAAAGGAGGCGACAGCAAACGTTTCTCGCTATCTCGCACGAATCGTCTCATTCTTTTTCCATACGCCTCGCAGGTTGGAGGTAATGTTGAATTGATTCCTATGTCGGTCTTAAATAGAGACTATCCGCTTACTTGGTCATATCTTTCAGATAATAAAATCTACCTGGAAAATCGTGAGAAGAGGAAGATGCGTGGGAGTAATTGGTATGCTTATGGTCGCAATCAGGCGTTGGATGTAATGCCATTACAAAAAATATTTACCCCCGATATAGCTGCACGTTCATCATTTTCTCTGGATGAAAGCGGTGAGGTATTTTTTACCGGCGGTGTTGCCGGGGGGTATGGCATTCTCGTTTTACCAGAATATACACGTAAGTATATACTGGGCTTGCTTAATAGCAAATTATTGGAATGGGTTATCCGACATTCGGCTACACAAATGCGTGGCGGTTACTATAGTTATGAATCACGTTTTATTCGCCACCTCCCCATTTACACTATCAATTTCTCCGACCCTACCGACAAAGCCCGCCACGACCGGATGGTCGAACTCGTCGAACAGATGCTTGATCTCAACAAACAATTAGCCGGAGCCAAGGCGCCCCAGACAAAAACCGTCCTCCAGCGCCGGATTGAAACCACAGACAGGCAAATCGACCGGCTGGTTTATGAATTATATGAATTGACGGAAGAGGAGATCAAGATAGTCGAAGGGTCATAAATCACAGGGAATATAAGTCCCTTCCTTTCAAGTAGTTCCACGTTTTTAGAGGTGTTTTCAGACGTTGACATATGGTATTCTTACCTGTTAAAAATAGGTAACTCTCTTGAAAATAATAGAGCAAGGCAAATCTGTTCGAAAACAGCCTCAATATCGTCATATCAAGGCAAATTGGCCTGTCAATCAATGGTTGGATGTTTGAATAAAAATGAGAATCGATAATAGAGCTAAACATTCATTAGTAAATATTGAGAGCGACGAAACATCAATTTATAGGCTCCTTGATGTACAGCATTTGTTTGAACTATTCGAATCAAAAATGCTCACCTTGGTTGCGCCAAAACTGTGGGCTGATCCTTATGAAAACTTCCTAGAGCATTGCTACGGAATTGACCCATCAAAACCAAATGTTCGGATCAATTACAATGGCTACACTAAATTAATTTTTGGTCTATGCTGGACCCTAAACCAAGATACAGACGCTACTTGGAGAATTTACTCGCCCAATAAGAGTAAGGCTAAAATTAAAACGTCAACCAAGAAACTCCATGAATTGATAAAGAAAATAGATGATAATTGGTTCCGTTCATATTTGGGTAAGGTTAACTATTTCCCAGAATCAAAAATTAAATCGAATATATCAGAAGCTATTAAGGACAGTTCGTTTTTTATAGATAATCTTATTGAAAATTTCTATTTAATCAAAAGAGATACCTTTGTGGATGAAAGAGAAATAAGACTTTTGGTAAGACTTATCACACCAGAAGACAAGGTTATTAATGCTATGTATCAAAAAGCAGATAATATGGATATATGTCAGATTCCTATTGAAGACCCTATAGACTTAATAGATGAAATTATTTTTGACCCCAGAATGCCTAATAGTTTGGTAAGGGCATATTCTAATCATTTAAAAACCACATTTGGCTTCACCAAAAAATGCAGCAAATCAAAAATATATGAATCACCAAAAATCAGAGTTGAGGTCGATAAATATTAATAATTCATCCAACCAAGCACCGCACATGGATTTCTCAAACGCTACGCGTTTTTGAAACCAGTGAGCTTATATTATGGAATCTATGGATTTTATATTGCCAAACATTCTATTGCCGGTTCTTCTTGCTCTGTTTATAGGGTTACCGCTGTCAATTTACGCAGGTTTTATTTGCGGCAGAATTCTTATTTTCGAAGAGATAAAAAACAAACTTACCGAGATTATTTTTATGAACTTGGGTCCTTTTGAAAGCTCTTCACAGATTACAACTTCCATTAGAACTATTGATCTGATGGAAATTATAAATCAACGTCTTGAAAATCTTGGCCACAAATCAGTAGTAGAAGAATTATCAAAAATTATTGTTGAATTTCAAAATGAGTTGTCAAAGCTCGAATCTGATTTTATTTGGTGCGAGGCAAGACATAAACGGGAACCTAAGTCGACCACAATAGAAAATGATGTCATGATGAAATGGTTTAAAAAGATAGTCGCTATGAAACCTTCAATAAAACCGATACTGACAGCAAAATTGAAAATATAATAAGCGTTTGCACATTGATCGGCTATAGCGGGCGGTTTTACAATTGCCTTGGATTCATCTCTTTTCATTTCCGTTTTACTTTTTGCCTGGGAGCCTACCGCTGGCAAGTGAAACACTCCGTTGGAAAGCACTGAGAATCAAAAAAATGGAACCCACCATAGAATGTCCTAACTGTACAAATGCATACCCACGTAGGGGATTCCGCTGCCCTTCCTGTAGTCAAATTGGTATTCCGAAGCTTTATAAATTTTTACCCTTTAATAATCACTCGTTATCATTGCTCATCAACAAACAAATATGGTGTCCAAAAGCCAAAACACTTAATGATCCTTTTGAATTGCACTTTCATTTGACCGATACAAGTTTTGGTGGCATTCCCATCAATCAACCCTCGGTTGAAGAAGCAAAAAAAGCCATTAAAGAACTCGGCGTTGTATGTTTGAGTGAGATCAATAACGATATTCTAATGTGGTCCCACTATGCTGAGGGCCACACCGGGTTCTGTATTGAATTTGAACGTTCTGACAACAATAAGCTGGGTAACTGGGACCATTGTTTGCCAGTCACCTATGACACTATCGAAGTCCCTTCCTTTGACACTTTACAACTTGAAAAGCGCGCTTCAGTAGCAAAGATAGTGGCAACCAAAGCTCCCAATTGGAGCTACGAGAAAGAATGGCGACTAATAATATCTCATAAATTTGCTAATGGACTCATATCTTTGCCCGCAAAAATTACCTCAGTGATATTTGGCTGCAAAATGGATGATGCAAGGCGTCGCACGGTTGCGAACATTCTACATCGTGATGTGTTGTATTTGGAGGCAATACAACTGAAAGATCATTTCGGTTTGGACATCAAACCGATATTATTTGAGGCCGTTATTGGTACTTTCTAACAATTCGAATTCCGGGACATGTAGCAGAGCATACAGCGGGACACCCATGTTTTTATGCGCTTCTCGTTTTATTTTTGGTCTTTTGCGGAGATCGCAAACATATATTTTATCTAATTTTATGAGCTATTGGAAACCAGGAACCCGTTGATTTTGCTATCGGGTTTTTTAACATCGGGGGATATGCCTTGGTGCGGGGGTGCGGCAGCATGGTAGTGTTAAAAAGAATTTAAGACTGTCAGAGCAGCGAATAGATATCAAAGCCCTTGCAAGTGTGTGAAAAATATAATGTTTCTGAAAAGGAACTTCGGTCTGGCATCCGAAGAAACATATTAGTACAAGCCCGACGAGCAATATCGTGGATCGGAGCCAGAGAACTTGGCTATTCCGGCGCTGATGTGGACAAAGAGCTTATGATATATTTTTTGTGGCAAACAGGACTTTTTACAAACCGGAAGATATTCGGGCTGTTCGGTCTGCCGTACTCATCCATTAGCAAATGAGTTGGTATTTTCAGAGAAAAACTTCGTGTCGATAAAACCTTAATCAAGATTTGACACGACACCAAAGTTTTCCTGCTTTGATATGCGGAAACAGAATAGGTAACAATAAATGGGAAGGAATATGTTGAAGGATTGATAATTAATTCAAAATATGGGTTTTAATCCAGCTTGCTTACAAAGCTGGTTTGCTGTTATTCTGTCAAACTACCTGTGTCTTTTTACTGGTATGGCTTTGGAACCATTGCAATAAATAGAATGGTTGCTTCCTTCTCTGAGCAAATAATACTTGTTTTTTTCAAAATAGCTAATAAGATCACGCCGTTTGACTGACATATTTGACCTCAACGGGTAGCTGCTCAATTAAAGCATTTCCCAGCGGAATTTTTTTACCAAGATCCTTGTATGCAAGAACCATTTCATGAAGTGCGTCTTTAAGCATAGTTCGACATTCTTCGAGGTTTTTACCCTCAGTTATGACTTCTGGCCAATCGACCAGCTGACCCATATAACCTGAATCGATTTTTGTATATTTGGCGGTATAATTGATCATATTGACCTCCATTGCTTTAGAGGTTATTTTAACTATTAAAATTTATAGTGTCAAACCAAAAAATTAAGAAAAATCGAGCCAATTTCAAAACATTCCCTTTTGCCCAATATCTGCGTCAGGCTCAAATTTTAATCATCGAAATACTCAATGTATTCCTGTGGTTAAACCTGATTTAAAATTTGGTCGCCTTCCTTGATCTTGAACAAAATTGAACATTTTGAAACTTGCCTAATCGTATAACAGATATGAGCCGCACCTTTGTCAACGCCATTGTCCACCGCGATTACACAAGTAATGGAAGTGTACAGGTGATGTTGTTCAAAAACAGGCTTGAAATATGGAATCCGGGTCAACTACCACCTAATTTAACACTATCCAAATTACGAGAACCCCATGGGTCTTTCCCTGCCAATTCTTTATTGGCATAGCCCATGTATCTTGCCGGCTACATCGAATGTCTTGGGACAGGAACACGTGATATGATTCGTTTATGTAACGAAAAGGAATTGAAAGAACCTGACTTTATACAGGGGATGTTTTTAAAGCCGTTATTTGGCGTACCGGACAAGCTACTGGGGAAGTTACCGGGGAAGTCCAAAGAGTAGTTATTGTGATGAATGGAGAAATGAAAAGAACCGAAATTCAGCACGCCCATGATTTTATGCGTTTCTTGTTTTGTTTTTGGTTTTTTGCGGAGATCGCAGATATATATTTTGTCTGGTTTTATGAGCTATTGGAAAACATGGGCCTGTTGATTTTGACACCGATTTTCTTCTAACTCCAGATACTAAAGGATTCAGAAATAGTCCGAATCCAGATTCTGGGCGGGTGAAACCCTTTGGAATCAGGACCTCTATTTTAGGCAGTGGATTTTGTTGTATTGAAGGGGAAAAAGGTGTATTAAATAAAATTGTGCCTCAAAGAGGACTTTAAAGGTGTTTGGTGGAGCTGAGGGGGATCGAACCCCTGACCTCATGACTGCCAGTCATGCGCTCTCCCATCTGAGCTACAGCCCCAAAAAAATATAAAATAATAAAAACATGTTTGTCTGTCAATATCTATTTTGATTTTGGTGATTATAAAAAAAGCGGGAATTTGTTGACAGTTTTAAATAATTTTCATAGGTCTCAATACGATTTTTAAGGTTTAAGATGAATTTTAAAAAAAACATAAAAACTATTCTGCTTTTGCGGGATCAAAAGGATGAATCATAATGCTCAAATTAATGCGTTACCATGCCAAGAGCTGGCTTATTAAAATCATTTTAGGCGCAATTGTTCTTGTGTTTGTTTTTTGGGGAGTTGGAAGTTTTCGTTCGGATAAAGGGGGCAGAGTTGCGCTTGTTAATGGAGAGACAATCACTGTTGAAGAATACAGGGAGGAATACGATAATCTTATTGAGCGGTTGCGCCAGAGATTCGGCAACAGCCTGAATGATGAAACATTAAAGATGTTTCAGATAAAAAAACAGGCTTTATACACTCTTATTAATCAAGAACTTATACTTCAGGAAGCGGAAAAGCTCAATATCAGGGTTTCGGGAAAAGAGCTTGCAAACACAATCAGAAAAATAGAGGCATTTCAGATAGCCGGCGTTTTTGACGAATCTTATTATAGAAAGGTTTTAAAACGCAACAACCTGACTCCTGAAGAGTTCGAGGATAATCAGAGAAAACTTATTTTAACAGAAAAGTTAAGAGTCCTTATATTGGGCAGTATAAAGGTTTCAGACAGCGAAGCCATGGAATGGTATAATTGGAGCAGTGCATCTGTAAATATAGATTTTGTACTGTTTGAACCTGAAAGATATAAAGATATCAAAGTTTCCGCTGATGAAGTAAAGATTTATTTTAATGACAGGAAAGAGTCTTATAAAACAGATCCCATGATCAAGGCACGCTTTTTACAATTTAATCCTGAAACATATAAATCGAATGTCAATATTACCGACAATGATGTGCAGGATTATTATGAAGCAAACATAGAGAAATTTAGAACAGATAAAACCGTTGAAGCCAGGCATATACTTGTAAAGATTGATCAGGATGCCGGCCCGGAAGCTGTTGAAAAAGGAAGAAACAAGGCTCTTGATATATTAAAGAAGGCTGGGGATGGTGATGATTTTGGCGAGCTGGCCCGGCAATATTCCGCATGCCCAAGCAAAAACGATGGAGGACGCCTTGGAGCATTCAATAAGGAACAAATGGTGGAACCTTTTGCTGATATGGCGTTTTCCTTGAAAGCAGGAGAGATTAGCGAACCGGTTCTCACACGGTTTGGATGGCACATTATCAAGGTTGAAAAGATAAATGAGGAATCCATAGTTTTCCTTGAAGAAGCAAAAAAGAGTATAAGAAAGAAGCTTACGGAGATAAGGGCAAACGATTATGCATATGATGAAGCAGGGGCTGTTTATGATGCCGCTATTAAGGGGGATGACCTGATAAAAGCTGCTGCGGAACAAAACCTTAAGCTGTTGACAACAGGTTTTTTTACAAGAAAAGGCCCTGACAAAGGTGTAAAATATCGCAAAGACTTTGCATCAGCCGCTTTTAATCTATCGGTTATGGAGTTTAGTGATGTTCTGAATATTGGTGATGGATATTATATTATTCAGGTAGTAGAGAAAATTCCGGCAAAGATACCTGAGATAGACAATGTGATGGAAAGGGTTACTGCTGATCTAATCAAGGTAAGGCAGGACGAAAAGGCTGTTAAGGATGCAAAGGAGTTTCTGTCTGATTTAAAAATCGGCAAATCCATTGCAGAGGAATGCAAGAAGTTTGATGTAATTTTAACAACTTCAGGTTTTTTTAAACGGAATGATTCTGTGCCCGGTATCGGGCCTGAAAGAGAACTTGTTGAGGTTGCTTTCAGTCTTTCAGAGCAAAACAAAACACCTGAAGATATAACCAAAGGGGCAAAGGGGTATTACGTTATCAGCTTAAAGGAAAGAAAAGATCCTGCCCTGGAAGGTTTTGACAAAGAAAAAGCAAACATTATGGAAGGATTGCTGCAACAAAAACAGCTTGCAGCATTTGATGATTGGCTGCTACAAATACAAAATGATAGTGATATTACAATAAACAAGGATTTTTTATAGATTGTAAATCAGGTAATAATTTAGTGCTTTGAAAATTCGGTTATTTTCGTTAAGATATTGCTAATTCGAAATTCATAATTTCTCGTTCGATATTCTGCAGTTCAAAACAAATCCGTAAGTTTGAATTCGTTTTTAAAAAACTAAAGTGTTACGAAATTAGAAATTTTGCTTTTGTACTCTTTTGAACTGAGTTTCATCTCTCCCAAATTTCAAGTTTCAAGTTTCAAGCCGTGAACGGCTACTCTATTTAGCAATCATTGCTCTCATCATATCACCGGAGTTTTCAACATGATCCGCTGTGGAGCCGGTTATTTCGACCAATCTGATTAGATGAAATGTTGAAACCGGGTCTAAATTAATCTCAAAAATCCTTCGTTTGAGCCTGTGTTCCACCCTATCCGCTTCATGTTCCTTGACGCGCAGCTCACGGATGATTCCCTTGACTAAACCCCGCTGGGTTTCATTAAATGTTTTAAAGTAATTTCTTGCTTCTAATACCATCTTGCCCATTTCCTCGATGGGGTCAATATTTAAGTCAACGAGAAGCAGAAAGTCCTTTATAATCTCTTTAGGAATTCCCGGTTCAGGTCTGTAGGAAATCCAGTCAAGAGCATCTTCCAGTGTATCAAGAACTCCGTCCTGTTCTTTTAAATATCTGAACAACTGAAATTTGTCTATGGGCATCATGGTTCCTTTTGGCAGGTGCCCGCGTATGCGTCGCTTTATGGCATCTGCTTCTCTTTCCAGCGTAATAACTTCCTGCCTGAATTCTTCAAAACTTACGCATTTCTTTGATAAATGACACTCTATGGCCTGTTGAAAAGCCCATGCGCATTCTTTCACTTTTTCTGCGTGTTCCAGAAGGCCGTCAAAGGGTGAAGTGATAAACAGCGATAAAAAGGGTATACGCATAATTATCTCCTTTATATAATTGATTGAAGTATTTTAAAAACTATCATGCTGGTTATAGCGGAAATGGGTACGGTCAGAACCCAGTAGATCATAATTTGGATTATTATTCTAAAGTTGACCGCTTCAAACCCGCGCGCAAGCCCTACACCCATCACGCCGCCGACTGCCGCATGTGTTGTGGAAACCGGGAGCCCCATTTTTGAGGCGACAAGAACGGTTGTCGCGGCGGCAAATTCAACGGCGAAACCACGTGTATTAGTAAGAGTTGTAATCTTTTTGCCGACGGTTTCCATGACCCGCTCACCGGCCATGCCAATTCCGCAGGCAATTCCTATGCCTCCGAAAAGGAGTAGAAAAAGAGGCACAGGCACCGTAACCCCAACACTGCCTGTTTTTACAAGGAAATATATTACTGCAAGGGGGCCGATCGCGTTAGCTACATCATTTGCGCCTTGAGCCAGCGCAACGTAGCAAGATGTTCCGATCTGAATACTCTTGAAGATTTCTTCCGCCCCGTTTTTTTTGTTTTTAACAAATTTTTTTAAAACAAGCATTCCGGCAAATCCGAGAACGATGGCCAGAACAAACGCTATAAGTAATGCCGACGGAGTTCCAATCGCAAGTTTTTTACCAAGAGGTGTTTTGAAAAGAAATGATGAAATAACAACAAAACAAGTAATACCGATAAAAAAGGGGGATAATTTCAGCGCCCTGATAAATGCTTTCTGTTTTGAGAGAATAAATTTTACAATAAATTTGAATATTAAAAAGGAAATGATAAGACTGAAGACCGGTGATATGATCCAGCTCATAACTATAGCAACGAGCTTACCCCATTGGATGACCGAGAACCCGCCCGCCATTATTCCAAAACCGATCATGGAGCCTACAATAGAATGAGTTGTAGATACAGGCAAAGATTTCCAAGTGGCAAAGCTTACCCATAACGCGGCAGACAGCAGAGCGGAAAGAGCGCCGATAAGTGCTATATGCGGATCGGCGAGAATTTCAGCCGAGACAATGCCTTTGCGGATTGTGTTTGTTACATGTGATCCGATAAATACGGCGCCGACTATATTCAGTATTCCCGCAATAAAGATTGCCTGGCGAATTGTAATAGCTTTTGCTCCGACGGCAGAAGCCATGGAATTGGCGACATCATTAGCGCCTATGTTCCAGGCCATGTAAAAACCTAAAATGTAACCTGCGATCAGTATGAGATATTCTGTTGACATAAAAGTAAAAACTTTTTTACGAATTCACTAATTGTGATTGTTTGTGTGCTTAGAAATGAAAGAAAGATTGATATTGGTCAAAAGAATTAAAATATTATTTTGCACATGAGTAATTTATTGTCAATAATTGTTCAAGGCACTGGTATTTTTTTTTAAAATTGAGTTTATGAACCATGGGAGAGAAGATGGTTATTTTCTAATAAATACTTTTATTGATTACAGATTTTGTTGACTTATAATAAACTGTATGTTATTTGTTACTTTAAACATGTATGTTGAGTGGGCTTTCAGTCTCGTTGTTAAGCGGAAATGCTGAGTTCTCTTCAATGTTTGCGAAGAGCTATTTTTTGTTCAATGAGAGTTCCAACGGTCATATTTTAAGACAGCTTTTAATAGAGCTATAAAAAATTTAGGAGGTATAGATGAAGAAATTGCAAAGTCAACTAAAATTAATATCCAAGTCTCTTGTATCGCTTTCAAAACAGGTGGGTAAAGTTGCGGATCGGCTAAATAAACTTCAAACATCCAAGACAACTTCTTCTGTGAAAAAGAAAAAAAAGGCAACAGTGAAATCCAAGCCTGCTGCAAAAAAGGCAACAGCGAAATCTAAGCCCGCTGCAAAAAAAGCAACAGTGAAATCCAAGTCTTCTGCAAAAAAGGCAAAAACATCGAAAACAAAAAAGACGCCCGCCAAAGAGAAGACCGTTCTTGACATAGTGTTTGAAGCCATTAAAAGGAGCAGGAACGGAGTTTCTATTGACAAGCTAAAAGAAAAGACAGGTCTTGTATCAAGGCAGCTCAGCAATGCTTTATATAAACTTGCAAAGAAGGGTAATATTAAATCAAAGGGTAGGGGTCTTTACGTAAAAAAATAGTTAGTTATTATTTTAAAAAAAGTCTTCAGCTCACAATGCCATAAAACTTGCAGCTGAAGGCTTTTTTTGTTTTATGTTGCGAGTATATTCTCGGACAGGCTCTTAGGAAACGTTTACATCAAAGGATTTGAAGCATGCCAAAAAGAATTTTCAGAAATTTTGCGGCAAAACTTGTATTATATACTGTTGCCGTCAATATTTTATTATCTTTTCCAGCTATAAATTTTGGCAAAGACAATAATGCCGGTATCCATGGTTTTAAATATCTTTCGGTTGCTGATGCTGTTGTTGAAAAAATCCAGCCTTCTGATAGATGGCCGCACGAAAAGAGCGAACTTTTTCCTGATCCTTCCCTTGTATTTGGAAGGCTTCCAAATGGTTTCAGATATGTATTAATGGAAAACCATAAGCCAAAGGGAAGGGTGAGTATGCATCTTAATGTTCAGGTTGGCTCTATGTATGAGACAGACGAGCAACAGGGCCTGGCGCACTTTCTTGAACATATGCTTTTTTGCGGATCAGCTCATTTTAAACCAGGGGAGCTTGTAAGGTATTTTCAGAGTATAGGCATGAAGTTTGGACCTGACGCAAATGCTCATACAGGATATTATGAGACTGTTTATGATATTCTTTTGCCGCAAGGGAGCAGGGAAAGCCTTGAAAACGGCCTTGCTGTGCTGAAAGATTTTGCAGACAGCGCACTTTTACTGGGGTCTGAGATCGACAGGGAGAGGAGGGTTGTTCTCGCTGAAAAGCGAACTCGTGATTCCGTATCTTATCGTACATTTGTTTCAACCATGAAGTTTGAGTTTCCTGAAGCAAAAATATCGAAAAGATTTCCCATCGGCATGGCGGATGTGATTAAAAATGCCAACCAAAAGCTGTTAAAAGAATTTTATGATAACTGGTACAGACCTGAAAAAATGATACTTGTTATGGTTGGAGACTTTGATGTCAAGACAGCAGTTTCATTAATAGAAGAAAAATTTTCAGATTTATCGGCAAGGGCTCCGGCAAGACAGGAGCCTTATATCGGAGAGATAAACCATAATGGTGTTAAAGCATTTTATCATTTTGAAAAGGAAGCGGGGAAAACAACGGTCAGTATAGAGGTTGTGAAAAAAGTTATAAAGAAAGCGGATTCTCTTGATTTCCAAAGAAGGTTGCTGGTTCAGGATATTGCAGATCGTATAGTTCAGAACCGGCTGGATCTATTGGTCGGCAAACCTGACACTCCATTTACGTCGGCATCGATTAGTTCCGGAATTTTTATGGGTCAGATAGAATTCACTGAGATTACAGCAAAGAGCAGTCCGGAAAATTGGGAAAAATCACTTTTGCTTATAGAGCAAAACTTAAGAAAGGCTTTAAAGTATGGTTTCACAAAATCTGAGCTTGAAAGGGTGAAAAAAGATTTCTTGTCGGATTTGGATAATGCGCTTAATAAGGCTCAGACACGTGACAGCGGGGCGCTGGCCCGTGAAATAATCAGAGCCCTTAATACAGGTATGGTTTCCATGTCGCCTGAGCAGAAAAAAAATCTTTTTGCCCTTGTAATAGATTCTCTTACATTAAAAGATACGCATGATTTGTTTGTTAAGATCTGGCAGCCTGAGCACAGGCTTGTGCTTGTAACTGGAAACGTTGAGCTGGGATCTGCCGGCGTTGATCCTGAAGAACTGATACTTGGCGCATTTAACAAAAGCAGCAGCATAAAAGTTTTAAGGCCGGTAAAAACGGAATCTGTGGTTTTTCCTTATCTGTCTGAGCCTGAAAAAAACGGGAAGGTTATAAGCAGGAAAGTGATTGCTGATCTTGGTATTGTTCAGGTTGATTTTGAAAACAATGTGCGTCTTAATCTCAAAAAAACAGATTTTGAGGCTGATGAGGTATTGGTTAATCTGTCTTTTGGTTTAGGCAAATCTGTTGAACCTTTAAATAGATCCGGGCTCGCTTTTTTAAGCAGGGCTGTGATAAATGAAAGCGGGCTTGGCACACTTGACAGGGACGAGATTGAGCGCGCAATGGCAGGAAAAAACGCAAATGTTATTTTTGGTATTGGTGAAGAATCATTTTATTTTAGAGGAAAAACAGTATCAAAAGAGGTGCGGTTGCTGTTCCAGCTTCTTTATGCGCATTTGACAGATCCCGGATATCGGAAAGATGCCTTTAAACTTGCTATGGAACGTTTTCAGCAGAAGTACCTTAAGCTTTTCAGCTCTATTGACGGCGCTATGAGCCTCACGGGAAAGCGATTCCTGGCGGGAGGTGACAGCCGTTTTGGTCTTCCCCCTTATGATATGTTCAAAAATTTGACCCTTGATGATGTTAAATCATGGATAGATGCTCCACTAAGGCATGGCACATTAGAAGTTTCGATTGTGGGTGATTTTGATGTTGATTCAACAATCGAAATAGTTTCAGAATATCTTGGAACCCTTTCTCCAAGACGCAATATCCATTTGCAAAAAAGATCGGATTCGCCTGAATTCCCTGTTGCTCAATTACTTGAAATAAATGTCGCGACTAAAATACCTAAAGGGCTTGTAGTTGTTGCCTATCCGACTGAAGATTTATGGGATATCCACAGAACAAGACTTTTTTCTGTTCTATCGGATATTTTGTCAAACAGGCTGCGTGAAACAATACGGGAAAAGTTGGGGGCTGCCTATTCATTTGTTGCTTATAACACGGCAAGTCGGGTATATTCGGGATATGGCGTACTTCAAACCTTTGTGCACGCGGCTCCTGAAGATATTGATATGATAATCAGCGAGATAAAAAATATTGTATCGGATCTTGCTAAAACCGGACCAAACAATGATGAATTAAGACGCGCGGTAGATCCCATACTTACAAGTATTAAGGATATGATGCGAAGTAATGATTACTGGCTCAATACAGTTCTTTCAGGTTCGGCAAAACATTCACAACAGCTTGAATGGAGCAGAACAATACTGGATGATTATGATTCCATTACAAAAGGTGAGCTGTCTGTCCTGGCAAAAAAATATCTAAATAACGATAACGCAGCGGTAATTATTGTTAAACCTGCTCCTGAGGCATAGTTTTTTGAACTGTTACGAAAATTCCGTTGTTTTTATTTCGACATTCTGATAAAAAGATAGTTTAATTCGATTATATATGGAAAGGATAAATGATGAACAAAGAGAAAGGATCTGCTGATTTCTTTGGCAGATTATGGAAATTGTTTGCATCAGTCAGGCTGACAGTTGTCATTCTTCTGTCGCTTGCTGTTACTTCTGGTATTGGTACGATTATTCCTCAGAACAAAAGGCCCGATGAATATCTGAATGCATACGGTGAATTTTTTTATAAAATATTATCCGTCTTTGACATCTTTGATATGTATCATTCATGGTGGTTTCAGTTCCTGCTTCTTATGCTGGTAATTAATGTTGTTGTCTGCTCAACAAAAAGATTTTCTGCCTTGCGGAAGATTATATTTGTTAAAGATCCTTCTTTTGATGTTTCAAAATTCAGAAATTTTTCTAATAAGGAAGAATTTAGCGACAGCCGTTCACTTGAAGACTTGAAAAGAATATATGTACCCATTATTTCCAGAAGATTTGGATATAAAAGGATTGAAGAAACAGACAATGGATTCTGTATTTTTGCTGAAAAAGGGCGTTGGACCCGTATCGGTGTTTATATTGTTCATTTTAGTGTTATTTTATTGCTGATCGGTGCTCTGATAGGTTCATTTTTAGGTTTTGCAGGATCTGCCAATATCCCTGAAGGTAAAACAATAAATAAAATAAGACTGTATAATACCGGCAAAGCGCAAGCTTTAGATTTTGGCATCAGGTGTGATAGTTTTAATGTAAAATTTTACGATTCCGGGGCTCCAAGCGAATATCGCTCAACCCTGACAATACTTGAACAAGGTAAACCTGTTTTGACAAAGGATATTATTGTGAATGATCCTCTTCGTTACAAGGGGATAAATATTTTTCAGTCAAATTATGGCAAACTTTCTCCTGAAAACATCACGTTGAATTTTAAAAACCGCATAACCGGCATAAGTTATAATAAAAAGGTGTCTTTGGGGCAGCAGTTTGATATCCCCGGGAATATGGGACAGTTTATTGTAAAGGGTTACAGGAATTCATATGATTTTGGAGGCTATAATCTTGGAGAAACCATTATAGGTATTCTTATCCCTAATAATAATGGAAGCCCTGTCAATATCATACTGCCTATGCGTTTTCCGTTTTATGACAATATGAGAAAGGATGATTTGATTATTTCTGTAAAAGGGTATGATCAAAGATATTATACAGGTTTACAGATAACCAGAGATCCTGGGGTTTGGGTTGTTTATTCAGGATTCGCAGTAATGATTATCGGATGTTTTATAACTTTTTTTATGTTCCATCAAAGATTTTGTATTGAGGTAAGCAAGAGCGGAAAAAACAGCAGAATTATGGTCGCAGGGACAGCAAACAAAAATAAACTCGCAATGCAAAGCAGGATAAAGAGCATAGTAAAGAGCCTGCGTAAGTAAGTAATCAAGAATTGATGGCTTCGTAAAAAAGTCCAAATATTGAGGATAGAACAATGAACAGTTCAAATTTGTTATCAATTGTAACATTTACATATGGCCTGGCGGCATTTTTATATATTGTTTCCTGGGTTTTTAAGAAACAGTTGCCCGGTAAGATTGCCACCTGGATAACTATAATTGCTGTTGTCGGCAATACAGGGGGTATTGCTTTGCGATGGATAGAATCTTACAGGCTTGGAATAGGTCATGCACCCCTTTCAAACATGTATGAATCCCTTGTCTTTTTTGCATGGACTATCGGAGTTATATATCTTGTGGTTGAGCAGACTTATAAAAACAGGACAATTGGAGCCTTTGCAACTCCTCTTGCCTTTATCTCTATAGCATATGCCTCACTTTCCCCAAATATCAGCGATCGTATACAGCCCCTGATCCCGGCATTAAAAAGCAACTGGCTTATAGCCCATGTGGCCACCTGTTTTATCGGATATGCTGCCTTTGCAATCGCTTTTGGTGTAAGCCTCATATATCTTTTAAAACAAAGAAAAACAGGGGACAAAACCGGTTTGCTTGATCGTTTACCAGAGTTAGGCTTCCTTGACGAACTGACACATCAAATGGTAACCATTGGTTTTTTATTTTTGACAGTTGGAATAATAACAGGGGCTGTATGGGCAAATTCCGCTTGGGGAACTTACTGGTCATGGGATCCGAAAGAGACATGGTCTTTGATAACCTGGTTTATTTATGCAACACTGCTGCATGCAAGGATGATGAGAGGCTGGGAAGGAAAGAAAATTGCCTATCTTTCCATAATAGGATTTCTGGCTGTTATGTTTACATATTTTGGAGTGAATCTTTTGCCGGGTTTACATAGTTATGGATAGGAATAATAATTTTTAATAATGATTTTTCTTGACAAAAATGATCGTTATAGGTAAATGACCAAGAATTATTTGTCAATTAAGATATCTTTGTCAATTTTTTTAGTGTATTGTGCTTTTAGGCTTCTATTATAAATTGATTTTCACAATTTGAGTCTGATTCCGCTGCGACGGGAGGCAAAAGGGGATATTTTGCAAAAGTCTCAATTTAGTGGAAGCATTAACCAAGGCTTTATGGAGTTTTCATGAGTACATTAGATGAAAAAGCTAAAGAGGCTTCTACGGAAGCTGTCGATGAGGTAGAAACAGTGTTACCTCCGAAAGAGAAAAAACAGGATAATGGCCCATGGGGATACATTATCCTGTTTTTTATTATTGGGTTTGCGGCAAGCCTTGTAATCGGATGGGGGATTTTCCCGAAGCTTCTCTATTCTCAGAAAAAGCAGCCGATAGATTTTAATCATGTTATCCATGTTGAGGCTGTTGAGGAAGGATGTGAAAGTTGCCATTTTTTCCGTGAAGACGGCTCTTTTTCCGGAGTGCCTAAACTTGTCCAGTGTGTTGATTGTCACGAAGAGGTGATGGGGGAAGATCCTAACGAAGTCAAGTTTGTCGAGGAATATGTGGCTAAAGGACAGGAGGTCCCCTGGCTTGTTTATTCGAAACAGCCTGATTGTGTTTTCTTTTCCCATATAGCTCATGTCAAGATGGGCAAAATAGAGTGCGACACATGCCACGGTCATATTGGTGAATCCACGCATTCAAGGGTTTATGAAGAAAACAGGTTTACAGGTTATAGTCGTGATATTTGGGGAAAAAACATTGCCGGACTCAAGAAGAATACATGGGATCGGATGAAAATGGATGATTGTGCTGAATGTCATGCAGAAAACAAAGCGGTTCCAAAAACTGTTGAGAGACTTCCATGGCCTATCAGCTGGATGCCAAGGCCATATGAAAAACCGACCAGCAGCCAGGTTAGGACGCAGATAGACAAAGACGCATGTTTTGTATGTCATAAGTAATTAAGCTACAGGCTTATTTTTTGCCAGCAATATTTATAAGGGGTAAAATCAATGAAAGTATGCAGAAGAAGTTTCTTATCGTTGGTAATTGGCGGCGCTGCAGGCACAACCCTTTCGCCGTTACCATGGAAGCTGATGGATGATAGTTCCATATGGACACAGATGTGGCCTTGGACTCCGGTGCCGGAAGATGGCGAAGTTAGTTATGTAAATACTGTATGCTCTCTTTGCCCCGGCGGTTGCGGGCTTACTGTTCGAAAGATTAATGAGCGGGCAATTAAAATAGAGGGTATGAAAGCGTATCCTGTAAATGATGGCGGAGTATGCCTTCTTGGATTATCGGGTCTTCAACTGCTTTATGGTCCTACACGCGTTAAAACTCCTTTAAAGAGAGTTGGCGCCAGAGGTGAAGGTAGATGGGAGAAAATATCCTGGGAAGATGCAATTTCAGAGGTTGTAAAAAAGCTCGCCGATTTAAGGGCAAAAGGGCTGTCCCATACAGTCGGATGTATTTCAGACTCGGATCGCGGGACAGTTGCTCATTTGCTTGGAAGGTTCCTGACAGTATACGGTAGTCCGAATTTTATACGTACTCCATCCATGCAGGATTCCTACGAACAGACAATGCATCTTATGCATGGTGTTCAGGCTTCAGCCGGATTTGATGTTGAAAATGCTGATTTTATATTGAGCTTTGGAAGCGGATTAATAGATGGTTGGGGATCGCCTGTGCGTATGTTCAAGGTTAATAGCGCATTAAAAGGCAAAGGTAAGCTGGTGCAGGTTGAGCCGCGGTTGTCTAATACAGCGGCAAAATCAGACAAGTGGATTCCAATTAAGCCCGGAACAGAGGCAGCTCTGGCTCTTGGGCTTGCACATGTAATTATTAAAGAATCATTGTATAACCGTGACTTTGTTAATAATTATTCCTTTGGGTTTAATGATTGGACTGATGATCGAGGCAGATCCCACAAGGGATTTAAAAAGCTTGTGCTTGATGAATACGGTCCTGATGATGTTGCGGAGATTACGGGCATTTCTGATTCGACTATAATAGCTCTGGCCAGGAGCTTTGCCCGCGCATCTAAACCCCTGGCGGTTTGTGGGCGTGGTCAGGGGAATACCCCGGGCGGTTTAAGTGAATTTATGGCAGTACATGCCTTGAACGCTCTTGTTGGAAATATAAACAAAAAAGGTGGCGTCTGGGCTGTTCCTGACCCCGATTATATCAGATGGCCTGAAGTAGAAATGGATATTAATGCCGCAAAGGGAATGCAGGCAAATCGCATAGATGGAGCAGGGGGCAAAACTTATCCTGACTCAAGATATTTGTTGAACAGATTCCCCGAGGCAGTTAATTCCGGAAAAGAATATCCAATGAAGGCTCTTTTCGTTGTGGGTGCCAATCCTGTTTATACTATTCCTGACAGCAAGGCCGTGAAAGAAGCCTTTGATAAGATACCGTTTGTGGTAAGCTTTTCTTCATATATGGATGAGACCGCCGCAAATGCCGATCTTATTCTTCCGAATCATGTTTTTCTTGAACGTTATGAAGATGTGCCCATGCCTGCCGGGCTTCAGAAACCTATTGTCGGTTTTTCAAAACCGGTTGTAAAGCCCCAGTTTAATACCAGACATGTTGGTGATGTAATAATTCAAATAGCAAAATCATTTGGGGGCGTGATAGCGGATGCTTTTCCATGGGATAACTATGAAGCTTGCCTGCAAAAAACATTAGGCAATAAATGGAATGCTCTGAACAAAGAAGGATTCTGGTTGGATTCTAATTTTATGGCCAAGGGTTGGAAAAGGGCATTTAGCACACCATCCGGAAAGTTTGAATTTTTTTCCAGGGCCTTTGCCGCAAAAAACGAAAATCTATTCCAACAATTTAGACCTGTTGAACCTGAAGGTGATGAAGGCCGGTTTCCACTAATTCTTATTCCGTATGATTATATGAGGCTTGCAAGTGGATGCATCGGAGATCCTCCCTTTGCCATAAAGACTGTTGAGGATACAGTGCTTAAGGGTGATGATATCCTTGTTGAGGTTAATCCAAAGTCAGGCAGAGGGTTTAGAGAGGGTGATCAGGCAATCCTTAGCACTCCGAAGGGCGCTGTAAAGGTCAGGGTTCATCTTTTTGACGGGATTATGCCCGGCTTAGTGGCAATGCCCAGAGGGTTGGGGCATACAGCTTATGACGAATACCTGGCTGATAAGGGTATTAATTTTAACGAACTCATTGGTCCGGTTGAAGATCCTGCTTCCGGTCTTGATGCAGCCTGGGGAATAAGGGCCAAGCTGACAAGAGCTTAAATCAAAGTATGAGGTTTTGATGAAAGAAGAACACAAACACGGAAAAGCCAGTAAATTTGGAATGGTCATAGATCTGGATAAATGTACCGGCTGTGGGTCCTGTATGGTAGCCTGCATGTCTGAGAATAATGTGCCTTTTAAGAAGGACGAAACAAACAAGCTCGACAGTATCACATGGTTGCGGATCTATAAATTGACCAACGGAAAAAAGTTTCCTGAAACAGATATATGCTATATCCCAAGACCGTGTATGCAATGTGAGGGTGATCATGGCCATTCACCATGCGTATCTGTTTGTCCTGCTACTGCTACAGATTACAATCATGAAACGGGTATTGTCAGTCAGATATATACCCGCTGTTTTGGATGCAGGTATTGTATGGCCGCATGTCCATATCATGCCAGGTATTTTAACTGGTGGGATCCGGTATGGCCGGACGGCATGGAGAAATACTTAAGCCCGAATGTTTCGCCCAGAATGAGAGGCGTTGTTGAGAAATGCAGCTTCTGTTTTCACAGGTATCAACTGGCAAAAAACAAGGCTTATGCTCAGGGACGGCGAGAACTAAAAGAGGATGAATATCAAACCGCATGCACACAGGCATGTCCTGCCGGCGCCATTACATTTGGTGATCTGAACAATTCTCATCATGCAGTATATAAGCTCGTAAAGCCTGATAACAAGCATGGGGGTCGCCCAAGAAACCCCAATGCATTCAGGTTGCTTGAGAGACTGGGCACCAATCCAAAAGTTTACTACCTTTCGAGCCGTGAATGGGTGAGACGGGCAGGAGATAATTATATTAAAGACGAAGTCAAAAAAGAACACCATTAATTTTGATATTTGACGACAATTTAATCAACGCATATATTTAGGAGCACATAACTTATGGATTCTGCATTAATACCCGAAGGGGTTAAACGCTGTTCATTTGGAAAATTTATCTTATGGATTATTATAGTCGGTGCTGTGCTGTTATGGGGCGTTGTTGCCATGTTGCTTTGCTGGTTCAAGGGGCTTAACCAGACGAACATGAACGATGCTTACGGGTTTGCCATGTGGATATGGGCTGACCTGGCGGTTATCGCACTTGGCGGCGGAGCTTTCTTTACCGGTTTGCTGAGATATGTCATAGGTAAAGATGAGCTGAAAAACATCATCAACTACGCTGTCCTTATAGGGTTTATCTGTTACAGTTCCGCGCTTCTTATTCTTGCGATAGATATTGGACAACCTCTGAGAGGGTGGTTTATTTTCTGGCATGCAAATGTTCATTCAATGCTGACCGAAGTAGCTTTCTGCCTTTCCTGTTATTTTGCTGTTCTGACCATTGAATATATTCCGCTTATTCTTGAGAACAGGCAGATTGACAAGGTGCCGTTTTTTCATAACCTGAGCCATAATATGCATGGAATCATGGTAATATTTGCGGCAACAGGCGCGTTCCTTTCCTTTTTTCATCAGGGATCTCTTGGCGGAACGCCGGCGGTTCTTTATGGGCGTCCATTTGCTTTCAGGGAAGGGGTTTTAATCTGGCCATGGACATTTTTTCTCTTTACTTGGTCGGCGGCGGCATGTGGGCCATGTTTTACAATACTTGTTACATGGATTACCGAAAAGATAACGAGAAAAAAACTTGTCAGGCAAAATGTTATCATGCTGCTTGCCAAGATCGCCGGCTGGATGCTTGCAACATATACTGTTGCGAAGATAATTGACACTTGGTACTGGGCTACAGTTACAGCACCGGCCAGTGGATTTAACTTCATGGATTTTTATTCCAACAATCCATTATATGGTCCATGGATACTTGTGCTTGAAATAGTTGTTTGCGGTGTTATTCCATCATTAATACTTATCACTAAAACAGGCCGCAAGTCTTCATTTTTGCTAATAAGCGCTGTGCTTCTTGCAGTGCTTGGTGCATGTGTGAATCGCTGGGTGATGGTGCTTCAGGTAATGGCTGTGCCGGTTCTTACATTTGAAAGCTGGTTCATGTACTTTCCAAGCTGGCAGGAGATTGCTACAACCATTCTTCCGGTAGCATACGGTATTATTCTGATAATGATTTCATACCGTTATCTGCCGATATTCCCCCAGGAACAGGAATTAGAGGAGGAGAAAAATGCTTCCATTTTCGTTTGAATGGCTGTGGGATATAAGTCATATGCTATTTATGGGCGGCCTGTGGTATGCGCTGACTATTTTAGGCCTTGGTATGACTTATTGTATCATTAAGGCTGCCATAGATACGTCTAAGGGTAAAGGTAGTCATTAAAAATTGTTAATTGTTGATTTTGAATTAAAATCGAACTTTTTTCTTTATTCACAATTAAAAATTAAAAACTTAAAATTATAAAAGCGCTTATCTCATTGTTAAATGCGGGTAGGCGCTTTTTTTATAGGATTAAGAGGTAAGATATTAGAGGATTAGGTTTCAAGTGATTCGTAAATTCCTATTCCTTAATCCTAATCTAGTGTGAAATAAATGGATAAAATTATTGTGGAGGGAGGAGCCTCCCTTGAAGGTGAAGTAAAAATAAGCGGAGCCAAAAATGCGGCGCTTCCCATACTGGTTTCATCTCTTCTCGCAGATGGATGGAACACGTATTCTAATGTTCCTGATTTAAAAGATGTCAAGAGTATAAAACAACTTCTTTTATATCTTGGGGCAAAGGTAGAAACAGATGGAAGTACCGTCCGGATAGATGGTGGCGGTCTTTGTAAAAGCGAGGCGTCCTATGATCTGGTAAGGAAAATGAGAGCTTCCATTCTGGTTCTTGGTCCCCTCGTAGCCAGGCTAAAAAAGGCCAAAGTATCATTGCCGGGCGGTTGCGCTATTGGCGCCAGGCCGATAAATTTACATTTAAAGGGTCTTGCGCGTCTTGGGGCTTCGATTGAATTGAAACATGGCTATGTTGAAGTTTCAACCGAAGGTCTTAGAGGAAGCGAGATTTATTTTGATATAGCAACAGTAACTGGCACAGAAAATCTTATAATGGCCGCAGTTCTTGCGGATGGAGTTACTGTTTTACGCAATGCCGCTTGTGAGCCTGAGATTGTGGCGCTTGTCGATGTTTTAAATAAGATGGGGGCAGATATTCATGGCGCCGGCACTTCTGTAATTACAATTAAAGGTGTTCAATCACTGCGCCCCGTGTCTGTGTCTATTATACCTGACAGGATAGAGGCAGGCACATTCATGGTTTCGGCGGCTTTGACCCGTGGAAATATAACGATTTTGAATTGTGAGCCCACACATATGGGAGCCGTAATTCACAAGCTTAGATTAATTGGAACAGATATAAAGATAGATGATAAAAAAATTCATGTTGTTGGATCTGATGAAATTGAGAGTGTTGATATTAAGACATTGCCGTATCCTGGTTTTCCAACCGATATGCAGGCGCAGTTTATGGTTCTGATGTCAGTTGCAAAAGGTCTTAGCAATATTTCCGAAACTGTATTTGAAAACCGTTTTATTCATGTTAGCGAACTCAAACGTATGGGCGCTGACATTACAATATCCGGCAATTCCGCAATGGTTAAAGGCGTGCCCATGCTATTAGGCGCTCCGGTAATTGCGACAGATCTTCGCGCCAGTGCTTCACTGATACTGGCGGGCCTTGTTGCCAAAGGAAAAACAGAGGTACATCGAGTTTATCATTTAGATCGTGGATATGAAGCAATTGAGAAGAAATTTTCCCAGCTTGGAGCGTCAATAAAGAGGGTCCCAGAATGAAAAGCAAGAGGTCAGAAGTCAGAGTAAAAATTCTTTTGAACATCGAACGTCGAACATTGAACATCGAATGATGAAATCGCTTCGCTCTGCCGGTTTATAAATTGGCAGAATTCCTTATTCAAAATTCGACGTTGGACGTTCGATGTTCATAGCCTTTTTCACTCATTCCCAGGTAAAGCTACGTAACGAGTAAAAACTCAGAAAAGTCCGCCCAAAGGGCGCTAATTTAAGTAATATTAGAAATGACTGACAGGATTTTTTTTCGTCCGGCCATCCCCCTTCTGGCCTCTATGATATCCGGAATCACCCTTGGTTCTTGGTTGCTAGGATATGAAATCCTGACATATCCGGCTATATTATTATGTTCAGGCATAATAATATATAATATTTTACATGACAAAAGCTCATCGTTTTTTAGCCTAATCATTTTTTTTGCTTTGGGGTATCTTTTGATACAGCCATGGTTTGCACCAAGGCTTCCTTCCAATCACATCACACATTTTACAGATTCATGTAAATGGCGGATTACCGGCGAGATCGACCAAAACCCATCAAAAAATAATAATAGATTAAAGTTAATTTTACGTGTTGAGACACTTGAAAAGGATGATAGATCCTTTTCTGTAACAGGAAAAATCCGTGTTACAGTATTGGGTAATATTCCTGAACTATATGTGGGAGACAGGATTTCTTTTATCAGTAAAATCAGATCTATCAGGAATTTCAGGAATCCCGGAGGATTTAATTATGAAAGATATATGAAATTTAAAAAAATATGGGGGAGCGCATATGTACAGGGTAACAGGCTTGTTAGGCTTAATCAAAATCCGGACAAGGGTGTTTACAGGCTTATAGAAGAAGCTCGCAGCAAAATATCTGCTCTTATAGATAAAACCGGGTCTGGAGATAGAAAGGATATTTTAAAAGCTTTAATTACAGGAGATAAAAGTGGGATTTCAAAAAACCTGCGTGATGAATTTAATCGTGCAGGTCTTGGCCACCTGTTAGCAATTTCAGGACTTCACATAGGAATAATTGCAACCTCTTCATTTATGTTTTTTCAGTGGCTGCTTTCTCACTTTAGTTTTTTCCTGTGGAATGCATGGACCAAAAAAGGGGCGGCAATTTTATCGCTGTTTCCTGTATTTATATATGGTCTAATTTCAGGAATGTCGCCATCTACACAGAGGGCGGTGATTATGGTCACAGTATTTCTTATAACATTCCTGTTTGAAAGAGAACATGACCTGATAAATACTTTAGCCTTGGCGGCAATACTGATCCTTGCTGTTTTTCCGCCTTCACTTTTTTCAATTTCATTCCAGCTTTCATTTGTAGCGGTTTTTTCAATTATATATGGCATGTCCATGACGTATAATAGCCGGACAGGTGTTGGAAATATCACCAATAAGACATGGCATTTTAAGGTATTGAGGATTTTGTTTTCTTTTATATTGGTTTCAATTTTTGCAATCCTTGGAACTTTGCCGGTTGTCATGCATTATTTTAACCAGGTTTCTTTGGTAGGTGTTTTTGCAAACCTGTTGATTATTCCCCTGATAGGATTTGTTGTAGTGCCCCTGGGGCTGTTTTCTGTGTTTTTGTATCCACTTAGCATCTCAGGGGCCTCAGTGTTTATTAATTTAAGCGCCGCTGTATTAGGACATGCTCTTGACATTGTTGGTTTTATCGCTGACTTACCTTTTGCGGCAGTAAAAACCATCACCCCTGATTTTTTTGAGATAGGCTGTTATTATGTGTTGGGTTGGTCAATTTTAAGGTTAATTGGACTTGGGAGAAAAAAGGTTTCAGATATAGATGAAGACGGGTCTTCTGTTTCAGGAGAAGCAGGTCGGAGATTGCGGAAGAAAACTGTTTCCGCACGAAAAACAGCGGTAATTGTCGTTGTAATAGTCATAGTCATAGGTTGTGCTGATGCTGGTTACTGGTTGTATAACAGATTTTGGCAACATGATCTCAGGCTTACCATTATTGATGTTGGCCAGGGCAGTTCCTCCCTTATTGAACTGCCGGGAGGTCGGTGTATTCTTATAGATGGAGGGGGTTTTTCAGATAATGCTTTATTTGATGTCGGGGCAAGGATAATCGCTCCATTTTTATGGAGCAAAAAGATTAAAACCATTGACACCATTATTCTTTCACATCCAAATACTGATCATTTAAATGGTCTTTTATATATTGCCCGGCATTTCAATGTTAAAAGGATATGGACAAACGGTGATGTTGCAGATACCAGGAGCTATCGCATGTTTACGGATGTTATTGATGAAAATAATATTTATATGCCTGAATTTAAAGAGATGCAGCGTATGTATGAGATGGAAGGAGTGCGCATTAATATTTTATATCCGCCGGATGATTATATGATTAAAAAAGAAAAGGAAAGGTGGCGTGATTTTAACAACAATTCTATTGTAATAAAAATTGAATTTGGATCAAAATCGTTTCTTTTTCCAGGAGATATTATGGCTGGCGCTGAAAGAGAACTCGTTGCGATTGCTGGGGATGAATTAGAAAGCACAGTTCTTATAGCGCCTCATCACGGCAGCAAAACATCAAGCACAGAACTGTTTTTGAGAAAGATAAAACCGGAAGTTGTGATTGTATCGGCAGGCTGGCAAAACAGGTTTGGTTTTCCGCACCCGACTGTATTAAAGAAATTCTATAAACTCGGATGTCGTATATTTCGCACAGACATAAACGGAGCAATAGCGATATCAACTGATGGCCAATCCTTAAAAATCAAGCCTTTCGAACCTTAGGGCTCCGCAAGAGTCAAGATATGATTTAATTGCTTTTGTTCCAAGCCTTTTTTAATTCTTCTATCCTGGTTGCAAATTTTTGTTTCATTTCTTTAGGAATTACTTTGGCCATTTTTTCAGATATTGATGTAACATGAGGAGCAAGTAGAGACTTTTTTATCACAGGCGCACCCTTTGGGAGAAAGCTGGTTAAGGTAATTAACAGAACAGAAACAATCAAGACACCTTTGATGATGCCGAATCCAGCTCCACAAATTCGATCAACCAAGCCCAAAAAGGCAATCTTGAGTATATATTTGATAATTATTCCAAGGATGCTGATAATAAGAAAAACACCACAAAAAATAACCATAAAGCTCAGTATGTTGCAGTATGAATCGTTTGATATCCAGCCGGATAAGGATTTTGCAATCACCGTATAATAAGTATAGGCCGCATAAAAACCTCCAAATACACCGATTATTGAAGATATCTCTTTAATTAGCCCCCTGAAAATCCCCCTTATAAGGCAAAAACCAATAATAATTATTATTACAATATCAAATGTATTCATGATACACCTTTTCAATAAAACTATAACCTAAAGTGATCGGTTCAAGGTGCAATAGTTATAATCTATTGACATCCATAACTTTATAGCACGATAATTCTAATTAACCTCTTTCACCTATTTTCACCTATTGGGTGAAACACACATTTTTTTGTCATTCCGGCGAAAGCCGTGCCTGAGGCAGACGAGTCAAAATCCAGTATTTTCAAGCAGTTGCAATTACTGTGGACTCTGGTTTTTATCGGGGTGACGACTTTTTACGAATTTATCAAACTTTTAAAATATCAAAGCAGATATTTAAGTCAAGGTGTTTTTCTTTTTAGTGTTTAGTTGTAATTTGTTGTTTGCAATGGCTTAAAAGAATATGATATATAATAAAATTGATTTATATGGCAAACAATATGGATGATAAATCTGATAACGTACAATTTAAACAAACTTTTTCTGATGTAGAGCTGGCAAAGCAGCTTTTTGGAGAGCATAACAGCAACCTTCAGAGAATTGCGGATGCGTTAGAGGTTAAAATTAATGCAAGAGGCAATACACTATTTATTCAGGGAGATACTATTGCCGCAAACCTTGTGCAAAATATTCTCAAGCAGCTCTATGGCCTCTTGATTGATAATTATCCACTTTATCCCAATGATATCGATTATGCTGTCAGGGTTCTGAGCGAAGATGACAGTCTTAATCTGAAAGATATTTTCATGGATACTGTTTTTATTACGTCCAAAAAGCATTCAATAACCCCTAAAAGTCGTACACAAAAAGAATATATTGATGCTATGCGGAAATATGATATGGTTTTTGGAATCGGGCCCGCGGGAACAGGCAAAACGTATCTGGCAATGGCTATGGCGGTTGCATCACTTTCAAAAGGTGTGGTGAGTCGAATAATTCTTACCAGGCCGGCTGTGGAAGCAGGTGAAGCGCTTGGATTTTTACCGGGTGATCTTACGGAAAAAGTTGATCCGTACTTAAGACCTCTTTATGATGCTCTTCACGATATGATGCATTTTGAAAAGGTATCAAGCCTTATGAGGCGGGGAGTTATTGAAGTAGCCCCCCTTGCTTTTATGCGTGGAAGAACATTAAATGATTCATTCGTTATTTTAGATGAAGCGCAAAACACAACGTCCGAACAGATGAAGATGTTTCTTACCCGCATAGGCTTCAGCTCGAAGGCTGTTATTACAGGTAATATAACCCAGACAGATCTCCCGACAGATAAGACTTCCGGACTTATTGAAACAAAGAATATTCTGCAGGGAATAGATGGAATCAAGTTTGTCTTTTTTTCAAAAATCGATGTTGTTCGTCACAGGCTGGTTCAGGAAATAATAAAAGCCTATGAAGATCTAGACGTCAGAAAAAAATTGGGGGATTGAGGAATTTAGGGATTCAGGAATTGAGGTTTGAGGGATTTTAAGTGACAAGATCTTTCAATTCCTAAATTCGCAATTCCTAAATTATGAATAATGAATATCAATAAAACCAAAAAATCGGTCAACAGGCTTTTTGAGAACAGTAAGTATGCTCGATGGGTTATTCTGCTGACTGTTACAATAATATTTACCATTGTCATTTATCCGAGTCTTGTTATTACAGAGCATTCTTACGAGGAAGGGGATGTTGCTGAAAGAGACATAAAGGCTCCAATAGATTTTTTTGTTGAGGATATTGACTCGACAGAGGCAAAACGCAGGCTGCTTGTTGAGAAAATACTGACCCTTTACGATCATGATGCGGCTCTTGCAGAAAAATTAAGCCGTAACGTGGAAGAAGCCTTTGCTGATCTCAGGGGAGCGCTTGAATCCGGGAGAGAAAATCAAAAGCAAATTCTTCAGATGAAAGAAAGTTTTGAAGATAAAATCGGTATAAGTGTGAGCAAAGGCGCATATTCAATTCTTGAGAAGGAAAAGTTTTCTGTCGAGATTTCTAATCTTATAACCGACATTTTAATAAGCATTCTTGAAAAAGGCGTTGTTACAAATAAGGAAATCCTGCTCAGAGAGTCTGATAAAGGAATATTGTTAAGAGATGTCGAAACAAAGACAAATAGGATTGTTAACAACTTAAAACAATTTTACGGTCTTGACCAGGCGGCAACCATGGTCAGAATCATTGGTCAACCTCTTCTCAAAGGGGTTAACTATTCTTTGGTAAATCTCATTGTTGATTTTGTTCAAAGGTTAATACAGCCAAACATAACATTAAACAGAAGTGAAACAGAAGAGCTGAAAAAAAAGGCCGCAGCAGAAGTTAAGCCTGTTCTTCATAAAATCATGGCCGGAGAAATGCTTTTACGCGAAGGAGAAAGGGTTACTAAAATTCAGTGTTTAAAGCTCAACACTCTGCATGTTCAGATAAAGAAGAAACAAATATTTGCAAGCAGTATTGGAGCTGCAATGCTGATTATATCTCTTCTTGTGATAACCTATATCCTTTATATAGATAAACATAGCCATGTTATGCGGGACCAGAACAAAAACCTGCTGTTTATGGCAAGCATGCTCATTACTTTTTTTATTCTTGCCAGAATATCCGTATCTATTTCCGAAACTCTTACACTCAATACGCCATTTTCCATGCCTGCTTCATCAGTGCTTTTTGGTGTCCCCCTTGCCGCGTGTGCTATGACTATATGTTTATTTATGGGATTTGAAACGGCTGTTTCTTTTGCCATGGTAATTGCGGTCAGCACAGCGATAATATTCCAAAATAGATTTGAAATGTTTATCTATTTTTTACTTAACAGCACAATGGCGGCTTATTGGATTCAAAATTGCAGGGAGCGAAAAGTATTTATAAAAGCAGGAGTAAAGCTTGGCTTGCTGAATGTATTGCTTGCAACGGCAATAAACATTTATATGGCGGACTTTTCCGGCTTAACACTATTATATAGCTGGGTTTTTGCGTTTATGGGCGGCATTGGCGCGGGTGTTGTTACAGCAGGAATTGCGCCTCTTGTAGAAATTGCATTTGATTACACGACAGACATTAAGCTATTGGAGCTTGCAAACCTTGATCGTCCGATTCTCCGCAAGCTAATGATTGAGGCCCCCGGCACTTATCATCATTCGGTAATTGTCGGTTCAATGGTTGAGGCCGCAGCATCTGAGATAGGCGCTAATCCATTGCTTGCAAAAGTTTGCGGATATTATCATGATATTGGCAAGATTAAAAAACCGATGTATTTTATTGAAAACCAGACAAATGGAAAAAACAGGCATGATAAACTCGCTCCTTCAATGTCCAGTCTCATACTGATAGCTCATATTAAAAACGGCGTAGAAATAGCTAGGGAGAATAAACTGGGTCAGGATATAATTGACTCAATAAGACAGCATCACGGTACAAGCTTTATTAGTTTTTTTTATGAAAAAGCAAAGAAGCAAAAAGGTAAGGATGCTGTAAACATTGACGACTTCAGGTATCCCGGTCCCAAGCCCATGACAAAAGAGGCCGCTCTTGTCATGCTGGCGGATGTGGTTGAAGCGGCATCAAGAACTCTTGATAATCCCACAACATCCAGGATTCAGGGACTTGTTCAGAATTTGATAAACAAGATTTTTTCAGATGGTCAACTTGAAAACTGTGAACTTACTTTAAAAGATTTGCATAATATTGCAAAGAGCTTCAATAATATATTAAGTGGAATATACCATCACAGAATTGAATATCCCGAGAAACTCGTCTTGCACAATGGAAAAGGAGCAAATGGTAGTTCAGATAGACAACAGGCAAAGCAAGTACAGGATATATCCGAAAAAGATAAAGCAAACGGCACAGGTCATATTAAACGCCTTGGATTGTCCTGATGGAGAACTTTCCATTCTGATTGTTGATGATCTCCAGATAGAAGTATTAAATGGAGAGTATCTAAATCGCAGCGGGTCAACAAACGTCATTTCTTTTCCCATGCAAGAGGGTGAGTTTTCAAATATAACTCCGCAGCTTCTGGGAGATGTGGTTATTTCTATTGAAACCGCCCATAATGAGGGAAAAATCGCGGGAATCAGCATGAAGGAGCGTTTTACGCAGCTTCTGGTACACGGCATTCTCCACCTTTTGGGTTATGATCATGAAAATTCAAAGAAAGAAGCGGATAAGATGGAGAAAAAGAGTAAAGAGTTGTTGGATGTGTTAGGTGTTAGGTGACTAAAAGAAGTTACAAGTGCCTAAAGTGCCTAAAGTTAATGGGTCGCTATGCTCCGTTTTTTATATAAAATTGGCAGCACCAAAGGCGCATTCTTTAACTTTAGGCACTTTAGCTCACTCGTAACTTGTAACTTTTATTACATATAGGAGGCTTATTGATGGCGGGATTAGCTGTAAATGTTGATCATATTGCAACATTAAGAGAAGCCAGAAAAATAAATTATCCTGAACCTGTGGCAGCGGCGGTATTGGCTGAATTGACCGGGGCAGACGGGATAGTTGTCCATCTGCGGGAAGACAGGCGGCACATACAGGATCGTGATGTAAGGATACTGCGAAAGATTGTTCAGACAAAGCTTATTCTGGAAATGGCTTCAACATCTGAAATGGTTGGGATTGCCCTTGATATAAAACCTGATATTGTAACGCTGGTTCCTGAAAAACGTGAAGAGCTTACAACCGAGGGAGGTCTGGATCTTATTGTGCATAAAAACAGCGTTGCTGAAGCGGTTGACTCACTGCAAAACAGTGGTATTCCTGTAAGTATATTTATTGATCCTGATTCGGAGCAGATAAAACTGGCTCACCAGATAGACGCTGCCATGGTTGAAATCCATACAGGAACATTTTGTGACGCAACAACATCTATTAAAAGAGAAAAGGCTTTTTCTACAATCATTGATGCCGTTAAACTTGCGCACAAACTGAAGCTAAAAGTCAATGTTGGTCATGGGATTTGCTATAAAACCATAAAAGCTTTTAAAGGTCTAAAAGAAATTGATGAGTTCAGCATTGGTCACAGTATTGTTTCAAGGGCGGTTCTTGTGGGAATGGAAAGAGCTGTTAAAGAGATGTTGGGGCTTATTAAAGAATTGTAGTCGTTCACGGCTTGGAAATTAGAAACTGGAAATTAGAGATTAGAAAGAGATGAATTGAATGCGTTCATCAATAGTACAAAAGCATGAAGGCCCAATTTCTATTTTCTGATTTCAACGTTCCCTGAATCCTTACAAAAAAACTGATGGAGCAGGCTATATGTATCTTGTAACAGCCGGTGAAATGCAGAAGATTGATCGCATGACCATTGAGTCTTTTGGGATACCCGGCAGGATTCTTATGGAAAATGCAGGCCGGGGCGCTACACATATTCTATTTGATAAATATGTCGGGCTTACAAATAAAAAGATTGGCGTTATAGCCGGGCGAGGGAACAACGGCGGAGACGGTTTTGTAATCGCTCGTTATCTTGCCCAAAAAGGCACAAGAGTGACAGTGTACCTTTTATCGAAAAGCAGTTTGATTAAAGGTGATGCTGCTGCAAACCTGAAACTGTTAGCTCCTTTAAGCATACCTGTTATTGAAATCACTGACAGGAAAGCTTTTTCAAAGCATAGGTCTTCTATTGTTCATCAGGAGATATTGGTTGATGCTATATTAGGAACCGGGCTAAAATCGGATGTCAAAGGATATTTCAGAGAAGTTATTGAATTTTTGAACAGTTTAAACAAACCTGTTTTTGCAGTAGATATACCTTCAGGCCTTAATTCAGATACAGGCCAGGTGTGTGGCGTTTGTATCCGTGCAAATACTACTGCAACCTTCGCATTTGCAAAGATAGGGCAGATTCTCTTTCCGGGCGCAAATTATACCGGGGATCTTGAAATAGTGGAAATCGGAATACCGCCTCATATTGCTGAAGAAGCAGGGTTCAGGCAATATTTGTTAACGCCGGACATGATTCGTGATTATTTAAAGCCAAGGTCGTTTGATGCACATAAGGGCAACGCAGGTCATCTGCTCTTGATAGCTGGATCACCCGGGAAAACCGGTGCTGCGGCAATGACCGCAATGTCGGCAATGCGAACGGGAGCAGGGCTTGTTACTTTGGGAATACCCCGGAGTTTAAATCCTATTTTGGAATCCCAGTGTCTTGAAGTAATGACATGCCTGTTATCTGAAACAATAGACGGCATGCTTAACGAATCGTCATTTCAGGCGATTATAGATCTTCTTTCCGGCAAAAAGTGTTTTGCAATAGGGCCTGGAATCGGAACTTCCGCTGAAACTAAAAATCTTGTTCATCGGGTTATTCAGGAAAGCAAAGTGCCGATTGTGATTGATGCTGATGGGTTAAATATTCTTGCCGGACACACACAGATATTGCGGAACCTTAAAGCTCCGGTTATTTTGACACCTCATCCCGGAGAGATGGCAAGGCTTGTAAAATCAACTGTCGATGCTGTGCAGAAAGACAGGATAAATTGTGCCAGGAATTTTGCCGAAAAATTCAATGTCCATCTTGTTTTGAAAGGCGCAAGAACGATAATTGCCCATCCTGACGGCAAGGTTTTTGTCAATCAGACCGGAAATCCCGGGATGGCATCCGGCGGAATGGGTGACGTGTTGACAGGAATAATAGCAGGTCTTATTACACAGGGTTATTCGCCTGAATCAGCCGCACATGCCGGCGTGTACCTGCATGGAGCTGCTGCTGATGAGATGGCTGAAACAATAGGCCCCATCGGTTTTCTCGCATCAGATGTAATGAACGCCATACCAGGGCAAATCAAAAGCTTGTTGAACAGCAACCTTGAGAATTGTTAATTTTCAAGGTTGCATTTTGAATTAAAATCGGACTTTTTTTCTTCATTCACAATTAAACCTAAATTGTTCAACTTAGGTTAAAAAACTTAAAATTATACTTAAGTTGGTTATGATCTGCAAACAGATTCAGATAATAACAGAATCTCTTGAAGAAACGCGAGCCCTGGGCCGGAAGATAGGCTCGTTGCTTGAGGCCGGAACGGTTGTGGCTTTAACCGGCGATCTTGGAAGCGGAAAAACCGTTTTTGTACAAGGACTGGCCAGAGGGCTTGATGTTCCGAATGATTATTATATAACCAGCCCTACCTATACTTTAGTTAATGAATATTCTGGAAGATATACTTTTTTCCATGCCGATCTTTATCGCATTGAAAATCTTGTTGATTTAGAAGATATCGGACTATACGAAATGATTGACGGTGATGGTGTGGTGGCTGTTGAATGGGCAGACAAACTGCAAAAAGATTTACCTTTAGAATGTATTGCCCTGCATTTTGAAATTTCAGGCGATGAATCACGCAAGATTATTATTACTGAATATGGACATGAAAGATGCGATCTGATAGAAAAAATAGAAAATTATATGCGAGAAGTTTTAATTAATCACGAAGGCACAAAAAAATATTAGAAGTTTCGTGTTTTTGTGATTAAAATCTTTATGAGGAAAAGAAATGAGTTTAATTGTTCAAAAATTTGGCGGCACTTCAGTTGCTGATTTCGAGCGGATACGAAGTGTCGCAAAACGGGTTGCAAAGAGCTTTGACCAGGGCAACGATGTGGTTGTTATTCTTTCAGCCATGGCAGGTGTTACAGACAGCCTGCTCCACATGGCAAATCAGGTTGCTGTTTCACCTGACAAGCGCGAGCTGGATGTTCTGCTTGCCACAGGTGAGCAGACAACCGCAGCGCTTCTCGCTATGACCTTACAATCGATGTCATATCCGGCTAAATCCATATTAGGGTATCAGGCAGAAATTATTACAAACCGCAATCATGGCAGCGCCCGTATTGTTAAAATAGGAGCCAATCGCATAAAGGAACTTATTAAAAAACGTAATATAGTAGTAGTGGCAGGGTTCCAGGGGTGTGACACTGAAGGCAATATTACAACCCTTGGGCGTGGCGGCTCAGACACATCTGCTGTTGCAATAGCTGCGGCAATTAAAGCAGACACATGTGAAATCTTTACGGATGTCGATGGGATCTATACTGCTGATCCCAATATCTGCAAGAAGGCAAGAAAACTTAGCGCGATCTCTTATGATGAAATGCTTGAAATGTCTGGTCTTGGTGCCAAGGTTTTACAGATTCGATCCGTTGAATTTGCTAAAAAATATAATGTTTCTGTGCATGTAAGATCATCATTCAGCGAGGAGGAAGGTACAATGGTTGTTAATGAAGATTCCAACATGGAGAGTCTGGTTGTATCCGGCATTACTCACAACAAAGACGCTGCTCGTATAACCCTAAAAAAGGTTCCGGATCAACCGGGAATAGCTGCAAAGATTTTTTCGCCCATTTCCAACGCAAAAATACTGGTGGACATGATTATTCAGAATACCCGCGCCGGAGGGCTGACCGACCTGACATTTACTGTTTCGAAAAATGATTTCAGAAAGGCAATGGAAATAGAAAACCGGGTAGCAAAAGAGATCGGCGCTGAAAAGGTATTTGGTGACGAAAATATTGCAAAGGTATCTGTTACTGGTGTTGGAATGAGGAGTCATTCAGGTGTAGCGTCAAAGATGTTTACGACTCTGTCTAATGAAAATATAAATATTCTTATGATAAGCACGTCAGAGATCAGGATATCCTGTATCATAGAAGAAAAGTATACGGAACTTGCGGTCCAAGTTCTTCACAAGGCATTTGGGCTGGATAAAGATTGATGGCGTCGTAAAAAGTTCCATCTACTGCGTTGCAGTGATTTTTCAGATTCTCAACATACTATATGTATGCTTTCGAGCCTGAAAAATCATTTGCGCCTTGTATAGGAAACTTTTTACTTAGCCATCTATATTTAGTGACTTTTTAGGATGTCATCAAGATCAGGGATTAGAAAAGACAGAGGTCAGAGAACCAATAATACTGAACCCTGAACTTCAAAATCTTCGTGAGCTTCGTGGTAAAAAAGCAGGGCTGGAGAATGAAAAATGATAACATTTGATTCTTTGATTGCACGTGAGGATAAAATTGCTGTTGTTGGTTTAGGATATGTAGGCCTTCCTATGGCGGTACAGATGTCAAAACATTTTGAAGTGGTTGGTTATGATCTTAACTCAGGCAGAATTAAAGAACTTAAATCCGGACATGATCGGACTTTGGAGGTGTCTGAGGAGGAGCTTCGTGACACAGAAATTAATTTTTCAAGCAACCCGGAGAATATTTCTTTATGCAGCCTGATTATTGTCGCTGTTCCCACACCCATTGACGAATACCGTATACCCGATTTGAAGCCTTTACGCATGGCTTCGGCAATGGTTGGAAAATATATGGTAAAAGATTCATGCATAGTATTTGAATCAACGGTTTATCCCGGGGCTACCGAAGAGGTTTGCGTTCCTATTCTGGAACGCGAGTCAGGCTTAAAGATAGAAGCTGATTTTACGGTTGGTTATTCTCCTGAACGGATTAATCCTGGGGATAAAGAGCATACCATTGAAAATGTTGTAAAAATCGTTTCCGGTTCAGATCATGATACAGCCGATCTTTTATTTAAAGTTTACGGCAAAGTAGTCAAAGCGGGTATACATCTTGCGTCTTCGATTAAGGTGGCCGAGGCAGCCAAGGTTATAGAAAATACCCAGAGAGATATAAATATCGCCCTTATCAATGAACTTTCCATGATTTTCCAAAAAATCGGGATAGATACTTTAGAGGTGCTTGAGGCAGCCGGCACCAAATGGAATTTTCTTCCATTTAAGCCCGGACTTGTGGGTGGGCACTGCATAGGGGTTGACCCGTACTATTTGACCTTTAAGGCTGAATCGTTGGGATATCATCCTGAGATGATATTGGCAGGCCGCAGGATAAATGACGGCATGGGCAAATATGTTTCTGAGCGGGTCGTCAAAATGCTTATTAAAGCAGGCAAGAAGGTTTGCGGCGCAAAAATTGGTGTGCTGGGAATTACCTTTAAGGAGGATGTCCCGGACATGAGGAATACTAAGGTTGTGGACGTTATATATGAGCTTAGGGACTATGGAATAGAGGTTTTTGTACATGATCCCCTTGCTGATATTGAAGAAGCCAACAAATATTATGGGGTTGAGTTAAGGGAAATGGACAAACTTGCCGGAGTTGATGCGGTAATTTTAGCTGTTTCACACAAGTTTTACAAGGAGCTTGGTCTTTCAGGCATAGCCAGTTTATGCCAAAACAGAATTCCGATCATTGTAGATTTGAAAGGTGTTTTCAGTTACGGTGAGGCGGAAAAAATGAATGTGAAATACTGGAGACTTTAAAATGTTAATTGCTTTCCGGTGATAAAGCAAAGAGATCATTTGTCATCAACAGGTCGTATCTTGTGTTTTAAAAAGGTTTTGAAAGACTTTAAAAAGGCAAATGATAATCCTCCAAGAACTCCCAAAATGATAAAATACTTGTGATAGAAGCCGGTATTACCTGCCGTGGAAATATTAAATTCCGGGAAAAAAGTATTAAGATAATAAACTATGACAGGGAAAATGATTGTGCCTGCAAACAGAATAACAGAAAGAATGAAGACTGAATTTTTTAAAAATATGATTAGAAATGTTTTGATATCCAGTGTTATTTTTAATCTTTTTAATTCCGGCTCTATTTCATCCAATTTTTTAAAAATTTCCTCACATAGTATAGACATTTTCCGAAATTTGTCAAAATCGTTAAATTTTATTGCTACCGAAATTTGATTGAGTTCCGATTGAATAATTTCTAATTGTTTATAAGCAGGATTAGAGAAAAACTGGGAATGGTAATTCCTTGTAAGGCTGAAAATGTTTCTTGTGCGCCTGTGTATTTTTTTAATAGCATTTATGAATTCTTTCTTCTGATGTCTTATGGTTTTGCGGCAGGTATTGATCAGGGAATCGCTTAGATACGCTATATCTATATACCCGAAATAACTGTCAGTGAGCGCCAATTCCCTTATCTTTGATAATACAGCATCTGCTTTTTTAATTTCATCATCGTTTTCTTTCAAAAACTTTTCGAGTGCAAAAAATTCTCTTTCAGCGCCGTAAGCCATTTTTTGTGCTTTTTGCCGGGTTTCTTTGAAAAGTTTCTTGAGTTCCTGGTGAATTATCTTGTTAAACTCGGCCAGATCCGGGTCAATTAAGGCATTAATATAGTATCCCCGATTCATCCGAATAAGTTTAATAAGCTGTTTCAATGCCTCATCCTTTTTCCCCAGCTTAAATTTAAATGCGATTTCCTGATAGGCGGCTTCTGCACAAAAGGGATCGATGATAAAAATTTCTCTTATTTTTTTTAGGGCATTGTCGGAATTACCCGCAAGATCATAAAAACGGGAGAGTAAAAGCAGGATAAAAATTTTCTGAGGTTTTGTTTTTGCGTAATGAAGTGCTTTGTCAAAGTAATGTTCGCTCCAGGAGGGGTTGGCTTTTTCTATATTCAGAAAACCAAGCGCGCAGTAGGTTCTATAATCAACAGGATATTTTTCCAAACAGGTTTGCAAAAGCGATTCTGCCTGAATAAGGTTGGAAACGCGGATGCAATCTTGAGCTAACCATATAAACCCGCCTTTGTCATCACTTCCATTCTTTGTTGTTGCGATTTTGTCCCAATCATTACTTTGATTATCCCAGATGGTTTTGAAGAAACGAAGCTGAAAGATCTGTTTGAGTTCATAGAATCCAAGGCAGGCCGACAGTTCCTGCCCGCGCGATTCTTTTGGAGATTTTACAGCTTTTTGCTTTGCTTCTTCCGGACTCATCAGATACGCAAGGAAAATATCGTCGATTTTATCAAAAGAAAGATACCCCAATTTGTTTAAAACGTCGGTCATCTCAGTAAGATGTTTGGAAGGACAGTTTTGGACTGCATGTTCTTTGCTGCTACAGTAAAAGCAGGGTGAATTCTGACCTCTACACAAGACATTCTGATATAAGAAAAGCAAGGTATTTTCTTTTTGTTTATAATCATCGAGGGTTATTTCATAGAAGGATTGAGTTTGGTCCAGATCTGGCGATGTTGAAGGGATAACCGGAACACCTTGTTCTTTTTCTATTAATTTACAAGCGGAAGGTGACATGTATATTGTTCCCGGATGAAATCCTTCCCAGTCTGCTTTAAATCCTTCGCGAACCAGTCTGTCGATTTCCAGACAAGGGCCTGCATCGATAATGATTTGTACTGGCAGAATACGTGACTCTTTATCATTGCTTAAATTTTCCTCGAGAAATTTTAACACATCACCGGCTACATCCATAACGAGAGACGGCTTTTTTGTAATGAGTATAATCGATTGATTATCCATTATTGCTTCGCCATCAATTTTGCCGTTCCAGAAGAGGGCTTTAGACTTAATGAGATTGGACCAGATATTATCGAAATTGCCGAATCCCAGTTTTCGGAGAGGTCTCATATAAATGACCGACATCATGGTTGGATCAAAGTCGATGCTTTTATCCCACAGAACCTGATAAATTGTCGGTTCCATTGACGTGTTGTTTTTATCCTGGATTTCAACAGATTCAATTTGAAGGGAAGATAATGTGTTAATTAGAGCAAAAACATCGTGAGATATGAATATTTGATTGCTCCCCGCAAGATTCGTCAGTTTCGAGGCTATATTTACTACATTTCCAAATATATCTTTATCTTCGATAATACCTTCGCCAAAGTGAATCCCAATTCTCACATGAATTTCGTACTCTGTATCTTTTTGTTTGTTATATCGGTTAAACTCTTTCTGTATTCGTATAGCGACCTTTGTTGCTTCCTGAGGGTTGGCAAAAAAAGCCAGAACCGAGTCCCCTATAATTTTGACGATAGTTCCACCGAATTCTGTAATTGCTTTTGAAACAATGTCTTCGTGTTGCTGGAGCATTTTGCGTCCAGCCAGATTGCCGTGGGATTTAAAAAAGCGGGTTGATCCAATGATGTCTGTAAAAAGGACGGCTATTTTTTCGACGGATTTTTTTGCATTTGCGTTGGAAATCATAATTATTGACCTTTGTAATTATTCAGGTTGTCAGGTTCAAGGTTTGATTGATCGTTTTCTAACCTTGAATCGTGAACCTGAGCAGTCACTTTTTATCTAAAGTTTTAAGAAAAACTTTTTAATAATTATACTAAATTAACTCACAAATTACAAATCATCTTTCTGGATGAAGGAAAAAAGCGGATATGGCTCACACTTTGTGCCTATGGAGACCTTTGCAAAACGTCCCCTTTTGCCCGATTACTGCGTCAGACAAAAATTTCAATCCTCGAAATATTCAATATATTCCTGTGGTTGAAATTTTCATCTTCCTTGTACTCGAACAAAATTGAACATTTTTCAAAGGTCT
>JAUVHU010000049.1 GCA_030593145.1 Desulfobacteraceae bacterium | reverse complement strand
TGGTGCGCCCGGCAGGATTCGAACCTGCGACCTACGGATTCGTAGTCCGGCACTCTATCCGGGCTGAGCTACGGGCGCATATAAAATATTATAAAATTCGATTGATTCTTAAGCTATACTAATCTTTATGTCAATGATAAGTTGGTAACAATTAACGTAACGGTTCACAGTTTTTTTTATGAATATTAATCATTCTGAATTTATGAAAATAGCGTTAAATGAAGCTATAAAAGCTAAAGCAAAAGATGAAGTCCCTATTGGCGCGATTCTTGTCGCGGAATCCGGCGATATTATTTCATCAGCACACAATCAAACCATAACACTTGCCGATCCAACAGCACATGCGGAAATATTAACATTACGAAATGCGGCCAAAAAAATACTGAATTACAGGTTGTTAAACACAACTCTATATGTTACAATTGAACCTTGTGTTATGTGTATGGGCGCTATTATTCACTCCAGAATATCAAGGCTGGTTTTTGGCGCAAAAGATCCAAAATGGGGTGCGGCCGGTTCATTATACAATTTTGCCGAAGATACAAGATTTAATCACCGGCCTGAAATCATCTTTGGTATATGTAAAAATGAGTGTAAAGCTTTGATTCAGGCTTTTTTCAAGGAAAAACGGAATAAAAAAGGAGAAACTCGTGGCTAATATTGTTGTTGTCGGCACTCAATGGGGAGACGAAGGCAAAGGAAAGGTTGTGGATCTTCTGGCAAAATATGCCGATATTGTTGTCCGGTTCCAGGGAGGAAACAATGCGGGTCATACAATGGTTGTGGAAGGGAAACAGTTTATCAGCCATCTTATACCATCAGGCATCCTGCAAAATAAAATCTGCCTCCTGGGAAACGGAATGGTAGTAGATCCGGCAGTCTTAATAGAAGAAATCGATTATTTGAAAAGCAATGGTATTAACATAGGACCGGATAACCTGAAGATAAGCGAAAGAGCCCATATTATTATGCCCTATCATAAAGAGATAGATCATGCGCGGGAAAGGTTAAAAGGTGATAAAAAGATAGGAACCACCGGAAGAGGAATCGGACCTTCTTATGAAGATAAGGCAACCCGCAGGGGGATACGATTTGTCGAACTGCTTGATCCTGAAGTTTTTCATGAAAAGGTAACTTCCATATTAGAAGAAAAGAATTTTTATCTTAAAAAATATCTATCCTCTAACGAGTTGGATTTAGAAAATATAATTAATGCATACAATGAATATGCAAAAAGGCTGTCTCCCTATGTTTTAAACATTTCCGTTGTAATCGATAACGCCATTAAATCAGGCAAGCAGGTACTTTTTGAAGGCGCGCAGGGAACTCATCTCGATATTGATCACGGCACTTACCCTTATGTTACTTCATCAAACACTGTTGCCGGCAATGCCTGCAGCGGGGCCGGCATTGGCCCAAAGAAGATTACCGGAGTAATCGGTATTGTTAAAGCCTATACAACAAGAGTTGGAGAGGGTCCCTTTCCTTCAGAACTTTTTGATGCAACAGGAGATACCATTCAAAAAATTGGGGCTGAGTTTGGCGCTACAACCGGCAGAAAGCGCCGTTGCGGATGGCTGGACACCGTAATACTTCGAAACGCAGTCCGTTTAAATGGTCTTACAGGTATTGCAATAACCAAGCTGGATGTCCTGGGAGGCCTTGAATCGCTTCAGATTTGCACCGGTTATGAATATAACGGAGAAATTCTTCAGGATTTTCCAGCCAGTCTCAACATTCTTTCAGAATGCAAACCAATATATGAAACCGTTCCCGGATGGTCGGAAGATATATCCAAGATCCGGGCAATAGAGAATTTACCTCAAAATGCACGCAATTATCTCAATCGTATTGAAGAGCTTATTGAAACTCCTATACACTTAATATCTCTTGGCCCTGCAAGGGATGAAACAATAATGGTGATCAATCCTTTTGAATAAAAATCTGCCAAAAGTCGGGACGTGGCTCAGCCTGGTAGAGCACAGCGTTCGGGACGCTGGGGTCGCTGGTTCAAATCCAGTCGTCCCGACCAGATAATCAGATAAAAAGGCCGCATTTAAAAATGCGGCTTTTTTATTGGAAACTAGGGGAACTATAGTCAATATTTAAGATGTGACCATGTCTTCTTTTTCTAAAATTGCCTTTGCAAGCGCTAAATCTTCCCTCGTTGTAATCTTAATGTTATGTTTACTTCCGCTAATAACTTTTACACTTCCACCAAGCCGTTCCACAAGCATTGCATCATCAGTGCCTGAAAAATCTTCCCGCCTTGCCTTATCATAAGCTTTGATTAACAGGCTTTGCTGAAAAGCCTGTGGTGTCTGCGCAAGCCATATAGTATCTCTTTCAATTGTTTTATCAACATAGCCTGAATTGTTAACCTGCTTTAAAGTACTATCCGCGGGAATACCAAGAATGCAGGCACCATACTCTTTTGCGCCGATTATACACGCGGTCAACTGTTCAGGAGATACAAACGGCCGCACACCGTCATGGATGACAACTATGTTTGCGGATTTATTATCTATTGCCAAAAGCCCGTTATAAACAGAATCCTGACGCTTTGCTCCGCCTGAAATAAGAGTTACATTATTTCTAAGCGTAATCGACGAAAGTACATTTTCATTGCAATAATCAAAGTCATCTTTTGGAACAACAAGAATAATATTTTCTATCAAACGACATGCGTCAAACGCCAGGAGGGTATGCGCTAAAATAGGACGACCGGCAAGCAAAAGATACTGCTTGCGCAAACTGTTTTTCATTCTCATGCCCTTGCCGGCAGCCACAATAATTGCTGAAATCATATTGAATTTAGGGATTTAGGAATTGGGAGATTAAGGAATTGAAGGTATCCTATTGGTTTTAATCCCTCAATCCCTAAATTCCTCAATTTCTCAATTTTGATATACATTTATCTTAAATACTTCAACTCATCTGGAAGCGAAATGCCTTTACCCATTGAATCCTCACCGTAATTAACACTTGCGAGATTTTCAATATCTTTTAAAGCCCGTACATCACCTTCAAAGGTGACTTCAGTAATATTTTCCTTCTGGATTTTACCTCCTGCCCATTGGATATCAAGTACGCTGCTTGCATCAAACCTGTCTTCTCCAACACACAGTTCTATCTGTCCGCCATAATGCTGGACGATTTTAGCAACCAAAAGGCTGGGCCTGCTATGAAAACCAAGTTTTACAGGAATGCCCACAGTAATGGAAGAACGTTCGATATTCTCATTCAGTATCTCCTGCGCCAGGTTTTTACCGGATGAAAGAAAATGACAAATATAATAAAAGCAATAATTTGCTGTACGATCGAGTAGGATTTCAGGATGAATAATGGATGCTAAACGCTCTTGAACCTTTTTGTAAATATTTTTATAACCTGCCTCATGAAGATGCCGCTCATAAAAATGAAGAAGTCTGCCCATCATCTGAAGAAGATGAAATACAATCGAAATATATCCGCGAAGCTGTTTGAGTTTTCTTTTGCCGAACCTGAATCCTCCATGAATTACATATGTGTCAAATGAAGATTGAAGACTATGAACAAGCATCTCAAAGTATCTAATCTCAACCTCATTGACCTTATCTGGAATAATATCCAATATTTCTTCCATACTATACGGTTCATAAAAACACAGACGGTCAAAGTTTCCTGCAATAGTTAAAAATTTACTGGCAATTTTAACAATATTTTTTTTTTGCTGTCTCTTGTCCTCATCATCGATATCGTAATCAAGCACATCACTTGTGGGAACACTGGGGAAATCAGCGGGTTCATAATTTCCTTTTGGCACAGGTATATTAAGACGCCGTGCTTCATCAAGTATTAAAGGCGCCATCTTTATAAGAACGCTGGTTAAAAAATTAAACACAACCTCACCTTCTCTTTTAAAATCCTCTGTATCTACAAGATCATAAAATACAAGACGGTTTGATATATGCTTGTATGAATAACTGCTTATGCTCAAATGCCTGACAGCTGCGGTAAGCTCTCTGTAGAAATACCAGTTTTTATTGTTTTTTGCTCCATGAAAATCGAGAAAATCTTCAAGAAGCTGGGATGAAGCTATAAGTTTTGAATAAAGCTTTTTTGAAAAAACATTTTGAGGAATATTGGAATCTGCAATGTAAGTACAGCACAAAAGATAATCATGAGAAAATATCCGGACTTTTTCAGTAAAAGAGATATTGTGTCTTAGTGGCTGCACTTCTATATCATATCTTTCTGAGTTTCAGAGATAATCTTGTCAAGCTTGTTTTTGAAATTTGGCGGCAATCCTTCTATATCCACATTTAAAAACCCGCGAACAATGGTCGATATCGCCTCATCCTCATCAATGCCCCTTGCCATGAGATATTCTATCTCCCGCTGATCAATCTTGCCTACCGCCGCCTCATGAGACATCTCAACACCCGGAACATATGCTCGAAGTTCAGGTATGGCATGCATCAATCCATTATTCAATATCAGCCCCTTACACTCAAGATGTGCCTTGATGCCGGAAACTTTGCCAACCAGATCACCACGGGCGATAATTGTTCCTCCAGATGCAATCGCACGTGATATTATCTCTGCCCGTGTGTCAGGAGCATTAAGCACTATTCGTGAACCCACATCCATAAAATCGCCCTTGTTAGCTACAAGAACGCTGTTAAAACGCGCGACAGCGCCTTTCCCGTTCAAATATGTTGTGGGATACATATTAAGTGACCCCACCGGTCTTAATGATATATAGTTTGAAATAACAAGCCCGCCTTCTTCTACCGTGGTCACCGTTCTGGGCCGTACATTTATTTTTTCACCCCAGTCATGAATCATTGTAAATATAAGTTTTGCCCCTTTTTTGACATAAAATTCCGAAACGCCTACGTGCAACCCTGAAACCAGATGGGGCGCTGTTGCACACCCTGTAATAATGTGTAGTTCCGAGTTTTCTTCGGCTATCACGATATTATGAACATTTTGCGAAAACCCTTCTTTGGCGATATAAAGGCATGACTGTACCGGATGCTCTGTCTTGATACCTGGAAGGGAGCGTATAAAGTACCCCTCGTGAGGTTTTTCATTTGCCTGAGATGTAAATTTGTCGGTATCCGGAGATATATTTTTCCATATATAATCGGAAAGCCACCCATGTTTTTTCTGAGCCTGGGATATGCTCATAACCTCAATGCCGTCCTGCATGGTTTTGCAGTGTATTACAGATTTGTCTTTTTGTATAAAGGTGCCGACACGATTTTTTTCATCAGTATCCACACCGATATCTAAAAGCTGGTTTGCATCTGTTGATTCGATTTGTGACAAATCTTTAATATATGCATGGTCTTCGGCATCAACCTTGTATTTATTAAGATCAAGATTAACATCTTTAGCATCATTTATTGTGTACATCTGACGCACTCCTTATAGCCGTATTCTCTTATCCATTTTAAAATTTCTCTTGCATTTCTTGAACAGCACAGAACTCCATCATAAAGAACCTGGCCCTTGTCAGCCGTTATATAATTGAGTATATGACCGGTGTGGGTAATAACAAGAGCGGATTTTGTCCGATCAATATCTTTATGAGGTTTTTCCAAGGGATGTTTAATTCCCCTGCGCAAAAGCAAATTGATTGTATCGCCAATAAGGACAATGCTTTCAAGATCTACTCCTGATTCCGGTTCATCGAGAAGAACAAGGTCAGGCTGCTGCGCCATAAGCTGAAGGAGCTCAGAACGTTTTATTTCGCCGCCTGAAAAGTTATTGTTTACATCCCGGTCAAGAAAATCGGAAAAATTAAGCTGTTTTGCCAGTTCATCAACGTCAACAGACCGAGTGCCGGCGCTGATTTCAACAATCGACCTTGTCTTTAAACCGTTAATAGTTGGAGGCCTCTGAAAGGATACGCCTATGCCAAGACGGGCACGCTCGTAAATGGGCATGTAGGTGATGTCTTCTCCTTTGAAGGTAATCTTCCCGCGTGTCACGTTATAGCCGGAAAACCCCATTAAGGTCATCATCAGGCTGGTCTTACCTGATCCGTTTGGTCCGAAAAGTATATGTGTTTCCCCATCAGGAATCTCCATATTGACATTTTTGAGTATCGTCTTTCCGCCGACTTCTACTCTAAGCTCTTCAATAGATAGCATTTTTATTAACCTCTCAAAAGTATACGGTCAAAGCAGACCATAAGCCGAATTTTGTGCCTGGTTCAGGTTACCCTTACCAGATAACGATCATTCATCTCTGGATGCCGGTTACCCGACACCTCTTGCGACCTACCCGGGAGCCTCGGACGGGCCATCCTCAAACACTCCCCTATTTGGTCTTGCACCGGGTGGGGTTTACCGAGCTTCCACGGTCACCCGGGAAACTGGTGCGCTCTTACCGCACCTTTTCACCCTTACCCTGCACTCAATTTCCATAAAATGAAAATTAAGCGTAAGGCGGTATACTTTCTGTTGCACTTTCCTTCACGTTGCCGCGACTCCACGTTATGGAGCACCCTGCCCTGCGGTGTTCGGACTTTCCTCTGGATAAAATCCAGCGATCGTTTGGTCTGCTTCAACCATATTTTATTGTTGCCGCCAGTAAATCATTCTCTGACAGTTGGGACAAAACATCAAGCTGTCACAACGTTGCAATTCATTATACATCTGGGGAGTGACGTTCATATTGCATCCACCGCAAACAGCATCGTTTACGGGAACTATTGCTAATCCCCCTTTCTGCGTCTTTACCATTTCATATTTTTTTAGCAATTCCTGTGTAATGCTGCCGGCTACATCATTAAAATCCATCTCAAGCTGGACAAGCTTTTTGTTCCCATGCTCTGATTGCTGCTTAACAATCTCCTTGTCACTCATAATTCTATCTTCAAGCATTGAATATTCATTCTTTCGCGCTGCAATATTACTTTCCGCTTTATCCATACGATCCAAAAATTCTAACATCTCATCTTCAATTTGAGCATTTTTTACTTTAAATTCATCGATCTGTTTTAATAATAACTGGTATTCTTTGTTTGTCTTAATAGATCTGAGATTTGCCTCGCTCTTTTTAATCTGTTCAAGATTCATCTGTACATCGGATTCGTACAAACGATATTGTTTTTTCAAATCATCAAGCAAAGACCTTTCATTATCAATGCTTTGTTTAAACTCAACAAGCTCAGCATCAAGCATCTCATACTTCTTTGCGACATTGCTTAGTGTCGACTTGAGTCCGCAAACCTCTGTTTCAATCTTCTGGAGTTTTACCAGAATAACTACTTGTTCTTTAATATTCATATTTTATTATACCTAATTAAATAAAAATTTACAAAATAAAAAAAGGATCGGTTTCAAGCCCACAGGCTTTAACTTCAATATCGATTCCTGCTTTAACCAGCAACGTCTTAAGCCTCTGTGCAAGAATTTCAACAATCAAATGTTCTGAAGCAAAGTGCCCTATATCTATAAGACCCACTCTTGCCGCTTCTGCCGCCCTGGCATCGTGATATCTTAAGTCCCCAGTTATATAAACCTGAGCTTTGGATGAAAAGAAATTGTCCATCAAACTGGAACCGCTGCCGGCGCAAACAGCAACTTTTTTTACAAGCATATCCGGTTTTCCCGCGACTTTTATGCTTTTAATCCCAAGACTTTTTTTTATCTCTGACGCAAACGATGCAAGCCCTATGCTGTTTTCAAGTTCTCCAATCCGGCCAAGGCCCTGTGTCTTTTCATTTGGTACGTTTTCATACGGCAAGAGTTGATATACATCATATGCCATGGTTTCATAAGGATGGCTTTTCTTTACATCCTCTATAATTCTTCCCAGATCATTCTTTTGCACAACGGTTTCTATTCTGACTTCATCTATATGAGAAATATCATCGAGCTCGCCGACAAAAGGCTTTGCCGAAGGCCCAGGCATGAATGTTCCCTTTCCATCATTTCTGAACGAACAACATGTATAGGCCCCAATCTTTCCCGCGCCTGCTTTAAACAACGCATCCAAAATCTTTAATTCATATTCAACAGGCGCATATACAACCAGCTTATAAGCTTCCGATTCCCTATCTTTTTTCAGCGCTTTCAAATCCTTCAATCCAATCCTGCGGGCAAGAACATCATTAACACCGTCAACTACCTTGTCAAGATTGGTATGCGCCGCAAATATCGCCATCCTGTGTCTAATAGCCATACTAATTATTGAGCCAACAGGGGTACTGGAATCGATAGATTTCAACGAATGAAATATCAAGGGATGATGTGTGATCAAAAGATCAACGCCATCACTACAAGCAGCAGCTACTACATCTGGAAGAGGATCCAGAGCAACCTGTATAGTTCTGACAGGCCAGTCCTTTTGGCCAACCTGCAACCCAACATTATCCCATTCTTCAGCCAGAAATGAAGGGGCAATAGACTCTATTAAATTAATTATATCAGATATTGTCGCAGGCATAAAGATCGTAAAATCGGATGAAGAAATTGATAGGTATAAGTATGGGCCCACCTGGGATCGAACCAGGGACCTACCGGTTATGAGCCGGTGGCTCTGCCAACTGAGCTATGGGCCCTCACATATTAACAACATTTTTTTTAACTTTAGAATATAGTTTTGTCAAGCACTAGTGTCGTGTCAATCAAGAAATGTCATTTCGACCGCGGGGAGAAATCTAAGATTTCTCAGCCGTGAAGACTCCTTCGAAATGACAGAGTATCGTTGACATGACACTATGTTTCAATAAAACTTTTTAGTTTTCGACTTCTGGTTGGATGTCTGAGTTTCCTCAATGCTTTAGCCTCTATCTGTCTGATGCGCTCACGTGTTACTGTAAAATCCTGCCCGACTTCCTCAAGTGTATGGTCGGCCTTTTCGCCAATTCCGAATCTCATGCGCAACACCTTTTCTTCACGGGGAGTCAATGTCGCAAGAACCTTTCTTGTTTGTTCCGCGAGATTCAAATTTACAGCAGCATCTGAAGGAAGCGTAAATTTTTTATCTTCTATAAAATCACCGAGATGGCTATCCTCTTCCTCACCAATAGGTGTCTCAAGCGAAATAGGCTCTCTTGCAATCTTTAAAACCTTGCGAACCTTATCAAGCGGGATTTCCATTTTTTCAGCTATTTCTTCAGGTTTAGGCTCGCGGCCAAGTTCCTGAACCAGGCTTCTTGATGTACGAATGAGCTTGTTTATTGTTTCAATCATATGAACCGGAATTCTGATTGTCCTTGCCTGGTCTGCGATTGCTCTCGTTATAGCCTGACGTATCCACCATGTAGCATATGTGCTGAATTTATAACCACGGCGATATTCAAACTTATCCACAGCCTTCATAAGACCTATATTGCCTTCCTGGATTAGATCTAAAAACTGCAGCCCTCTGTTAGTATACTTTTTAGCAATACTGACAACCAGGCGTAAATTGGCCTTAATCAGTTCGCTCTTCGCCCTTTTAGCATTAAAACGACCCTCTTTAACACATGTAATAATTCTCTTTAAGGTTCTGCTGTTAGATTTTATAGTGATTTCTTTTTCATCTATTTCCTTCGAAATCCTTTTAATATCCACAAACAGAATAACCAGCTCATCTTTTGATAAATCACAACGGCTACAAGCCAACTTAATAAACATCTTCTCTGTTTTTATACTATCACGAAGTTCTGTAACCAATACATTTACTTTATCCGCGTACCTGACAATATTTGCATTCGCTGTATCGAACCAGTCAATGTGCTCTATGATTTTTGCTTTGACATTATATATTACACGGGCTTCAAAACGCCAGTGCTTAAGCAAATCAAAAACCTTATTATTCCGTCGAGAAATATTTCTCCTGATCCGTCGTTGTTCATCAGCGCTCAAACCTGATAAAAACAGCTTGTTTCGATACTCTATGATCTCATCATGTATCTCTTTTATTAAAATGAGCGCATTTAAAAACCTTTCAACCTGAATTGTTTCATCAACATAAGTATCGCCTTCATCGACATCTCTTAATACATGTTTTAGACGAATATCTCCATTTTCAATCTGTTTTCCTATCTCCAGAATAAATTCTATACCTATCTCCGTATCAATTAATGCCCTTAAAATCTCCAGCTCACCAAATTCAATTTTCTTGGCTATCACGACCTCTTCTTCCCTGCTTAAAAGGGTAACAAGACCCATCTCACGCAAGTACATTTTAACAGGATCGGCTACAGTGCCAAATTCAACAGCAGCTATATTCTCTTTAAATATTTTATCATTACTCTCGCTATCAACTGCTCCTTTGTTTTTACTTTTATCAACAACATCAATATCAAGATCATTAAACGTTATTAAGGCTTCATCGATTTGATCCGATGAAAATATATCATCATTTAATGCTTTATTAATTTCGTCATAAGTTAAATAACCTTTCTTTTTCCCTTTTAAAATCAGACCATTTAATATCTTCCTGCCTACTTTTGCCGCTTGTTTCTGTTTTAATTCAGACTTGTCCGTCAACACCTTTTTGCCGGCTTTTGCTACTTGTTTCTTTTTTACTTTAGGCTTGTCCGCCGACGCCTTCTTGCCGGCTTTTGCTACTTGTTTCTTTTTTACTTTAGGCTTGTCTGCCAACACCTTCTTGCCGGCTTTTACCGCTTGTTTCTGTTTTAATTCAGATTTGCCCGCCAACACCTTCTTGCCGGCTTTTACCGCTTGTTTCTGTTTTACTTTAGGCTTGTCTGCCGATGCCTTCTTGCCGGCTTTTGCCGCTTGTTTCTGTTTTAATTCAGACTTATCCGACGACGCCTTCCTGCTGACTTTAACTGCGCGTTTTAGATTTGCATCTGATTTTTTTGCCATAAATTTATGCCTCCAACATACTCACGGTTATCTATTTTTTCTCAAAAAGCTTGTCCAAAAATTTGGACCGCTTCTCACGCTTTTACGATAGGATCAGATTTTTCGGACAAGCTCCTGGCCTGAATTTGCTTTTTTCTCAACAGTTGCAAAAGCAGTTCATAGTCATTGTTTTTTTCAGCCGCCTTTATTTCCTGTAATAAAGTCTTTTCACGACGATTTCTACTTGACTCAAATTGAGCAATCAACCTGAAACAGCCATCACGATCCCATAAATTATCTCCAATTGCCAGTGAGGCTACAATGTTGCTTTTTTCTATGTCATCAATCATAGATATAACCTCAGCAATTCCTCTGTCTAACAAATCTTTATGGCTTAAAACAAACAGGCCAATAGATTTCAATGCATCATCCTCGAAAAAATCAAGTATATTGCGTTCCCCTATTTCAGACAATATTTGTGGGAATTGAAGCATCATTGCAATTATTTGTCTCTCTATCTTGTTTTCTCTTGTTTGAAGCAAACTTCCATTAACCATGTTCAAAGCGGATGAATCATAAGAATTTTGAGGATAAACATGATGTTGTTTTTGCGTTGCCATGCCTCGCGCATTTTTTTCCTTAAACACTTCTCTAACTTTTTCCAGAATCGCTGCTTCATCAATACCAACGAGCTCAGCAAGGTCCTTGATATACAAAGATCTTGCCACATTATCTTTAATTGCAGCCAACGATTCTTTCATGTCCGAAATAATATGAATTTTACCTTCCGTTGACAGGCCATGCTTTTTTACAGCGGAATCTATGAGAAAAGAAATGACTCCTTTTGCTTTACTAATTCTATTTACAAAGGATTCAGAGCCAAACTCAAAAAGATATGAATCCGGATCGTATCCAGAAGGCAATACGACAATTCCCGCATCTACATATTCTTTGTCAAATACATCTATACTTCGCCGTGCAGCCTTTATTCCCGCTATGTCTGAATCATAAACAAGAATAATTCTGCCGGACTTGCCGACAAATCCTTTAAGAATACGCACATGTTCAGGAGTAAGTGAAGTTCCAAGAGTTGCAACGGAATTTTGTATGCCATGCTGATGAAGCGCTAAAAGATCAAAATACCCTTCAACAACATAAACTGATTCACTCTCCCTGCATTTGCCTTTTGCCATATGCAGGCCATAAAGCAAACGGCTCTTGTTATAAAGAGGTGTTTCAGGAGAATTAAGGTATTTTGGCATGGAATCATCCAACACACGTCCGCCAAACCCAACAACCTGCGTAGCAACATCAAAAATCGGAAATATGATACGGCCCCTGAAACGATCGTAATAACCGGCTTTGTTTTTTTTTTTAATAATCAGACCGGACTTTTCAATAAGTCCTTGCGAAACTTTTTTATTTGAAAAATAATTTGCCAGCTTATCCCAGGCTTCCGGTGAATATCCAAGATGAAATCTATCAATTATCTCTTTTGTCATCCCCCGCTTAATAAGATACGCCATTGCCTTTTTACCTGAAACGCTGTCGCGAAGGTCTTGACTGAAAAAATCCATTGCCTGCCTGTTTACTGCAAGCAGACTCTCCCTTTCATCGAACCGCTTTCTTTGCTCCGAGGACATGGCTTGGCTTGGGATCTCAATACCATATCGTGTAGATAGCGCCTTAGCTGCTTCAGGAAATGAAATGCCATTCTGCTTCATTATAAAAGTAAAAACATTTCCTCCGATGCCACACCCAAAACAATGAAAAATCTGTTTGCCGGGACTTACAGTAAAGGAAGGCGTCTTTTCCGAATGGAACGGACAAAGTCCAAGGTAATTCTTACCTGTCTTTTTAAGCATCACTACTTCCGAAATAATACTAACAATATCGGCTGTATTTTTTATATCTGCAATTATATCTTCGGGGATAAAAACCGCCAAGAAACTTATCCTCCACTTCTGAAACATGAAAGACTACTTAATACTGGCAATAATGGAAGGTTCCTAAACTAAATAGGATGAAATAAAGTAAATTTATTAATAAGACCCCATTAATTATGTTAAACGTACAATTTAATTATATATTATATTTATGTCAAGAACAATTTGCTCTGATTTTGCGTCAATTTGTATTAAAAGGCGGTTAAAAAAGTGATTTACTTATATTAGGAGAGAGTAGGTTTACTTTTGCGGTTCAAAGGAAAGTCGGCCACTAAACCACAAAAACACAAAAAGACTTTAATTTTAAAGTGTTATCAAAAAGAGGATAGAAAAATTGAACTACTCCGTTATTTTTTTGAGACCTCAATTGCCTCTTTAAGGTTCAGTGTTCCGCTGTATAATGCTCTACCGGTGATAACCCCAATTACTCCTGCCTCTTCCAAGGGTAATAAATTCTTTATATCCTCAATTGTTGAAACACCGCCCGAAGCAATTACAGGTATAGATACAGCCTCTGCGAGACGTCTTGTTTCCTCAATATTCGTTCCGGTCTGCATCCCATCCCTGTGTATGTCGGTAAAATTTATCGCAACAACGCCACAATCTTCGAACTTTTTTGCCAAATCAACAGCCTTAATTTGAGTTGCCTGGGTCCACCCCTCTATTGCCACCAATCCGTCGCGGGCATCTATTCCAACAACTATCTGATCCGGAAATTTTTTGCAGGCATCCTTTACAAGCTGGGGGTTGTTTATTGCTTCTGTTCCAATAATAACCCTTTTTATTCCTATATCAATATACAATTTAATAGTATCCATATTCCGGATTCCGCCACCTAACTGAACAGGCACATGAATATTTTTAACAATACTTTTAATGGCATCTAAGTTCTGCGGACTTTTTTCAAACGCTCCGTCTAAATCGACTACATGGATTATTTCCGCTCCCTCCTCCTCCCATCTTTTTGCCATCGCAGCTGGATCGTTGGAGAAAATCGTTTCCGAATCCATGCGCCCCTGAAAAAGCCGCACACATTTGCCATTTTTTACATCAACCGCTGGAATAATAATCATGTTTGAGCTTAGCTCCGCAATTGGAATAATAGAATTTACGAGATGTTTAATTGATCGTTAATGACCTGTAATCGCAGGAAGTTTTTGCAGCATTTCTTCAAGACCGGAAAAAGCTATCTCCTCGGCAGTAATCCATGCTCCTTTTCTTTTTATAAATGTGCCAAACTTTAATAGATTATCGCTTAAAGATTGCTGTGTTTCATCTAAGTGACCGATCCACATAATACGACCATTCGCCACATTAACAAGATGAACATCAAAAGCAACAGAAGCAGGTAAATCAACAGAATACCTGGTTCCTATCCGTTCTCTGAAACGATAAATATAACCCACCAGTACCGCATCAACACCAAGAACTCTCCCTGTCTCAACTATCAGGCTGCGTTCGGATAACAAGCTGCCTCTATTCCCGGATAATAGTTTTGACCAAACCCCATGTGCCTTGTCCGGAGGTATCAGCTCAATATCGTTACGATCTGAAATCAAAGAAACCAGATGCTTTGTCAAAACAGTATCAGCGCCTTCAGCCACTTCCCCGGTTAAAAAAACATTACCGCATAATGGGCACCTGAAACTAACATTTTCTCCATAAATCGCCGACATGTCTTTAAACGGCAAAATCAGGAGTTTTCCATTAGTTGCGGGCCGGGATGCTGTTTCACGAACAGGAGCGCTTGTTTTACACGCAAACAATAATGAGGTTACAATAAAAAAGCTGAAATAAAACAAGATAGCCTTTAAGAATCCTTGTTTTAATTTTTGCATATTGTAAATTCCTTTTATGTAACCGTTCACGATTTACAGTTAACGGTTGATCAAAGCATAAAAGCGAGGCTGACAAGAAGCAAAAGGTTCAATTGTGGGAACCGTTAAACCGTGAACCTGTTTTACAATGAACCTTTGGTTGAATGAACATTTGTTATGCGTTTATCAAAAGAAGCAGCCTGATCCAAAGCCCTTCCAAAAGCCTTGAAAATCGATTCAATAACATGATGCTCATTTTCACCATAAAACACATTTATATGCAGATTCATTCCGCTTTTGTTTGCAAATGACCTAAAAAACTCCTTTGCAAGATAAATATCAAAAGAGCCTCCCTTGATATCTGTAATATCCGGAATATTGTAAACCAGAAAGGGGCGATTTGACAGATCGATTGTAACAAAGGTCAGGGCGTCATCCATTGGTATAACAGCATGGCCGTACCGAATTATACCTTTTCTGTCACCAAGAGCTTTATTAAATGCTTCACCTAATACAAGACCGATATCTTCAACCGTATGATGAAAATCGACATCCAGATCTCCATTAGCGGATAAAGACAGGTCAAAAAAACCGTGAACAGCAAAAAGCGTGAGCATATGATCAAAAAATGGGATGCCTGAAGATATTTTATGCTTGCCTTTACCGTTTATATTCAATTCGATACATATATTTGTTTCTTTTGTCTTTCGCTTAACTTCAGCTATACGTTTCATATCTGCCCTCATATTGATACCTTTGCAAAACGCCCCGGTTATATCAGGTTATATAATGAAATATTTGTAATGGGACTTTCTAACTATATGGAAATAAAGAATATGGTGGAGATGAGGGGGATCGAACCCCTGACCTCGGCATTGCGAACGCCGCGCTCTCCCAGCTGAGCTACATCCCCATAAACTTATATTATTTTATATCAAAGTATTAAGCGTTGGTCAATTTAAAATGATGTATATGTTTGTTGACAACATATTTTTTTGCGCTTATTTTAGACTTAAAAACGATAATAGTCTAAACATACAGGCGAGGAAGGAAAATATGAAACAGGAAAAAGCTGAATCGATACTCAATACAGCAAAAAAGATGTTTGGCCGCTATGGCCTTCAGAAAACCACACTGGATGAAATTGCGCGCATGGCGCGCGTTGCAAAGGCTACTATATACAACTATTTCGGCAGTAAAGATCGTGTTTATTTGGAAGTTCTCCGACGGGAAGCAGACGAGATAATAGAAAAGATATCATCTTCAGTGGATCAAAAGATCTTGCCTGGCGATAAGGTGATTGCCTTCGCCAAAGCTAAGTTTCGATACATGCGCGAGGCAATAAATATTCTGAATCTGGATCGGGAGGGGATAGAAAAGCTCTTGCCTGGTGCTGAGAGCATTCGCAATGAACTTTTCGAGCGGGAGGTGAATATCATTCGCGCTATCCTGGAGGAAGGGGTGGAAAAAGGTATTTTTCGTCTTAATAATGTCCCCTTGGCAGCCACTGCCATTGGCCATGCCTTGAGGGGGTTCGAGCTTAACTGGTTGGTTCAGGAGAGCGAAGAGCGGATTGAGCACTATCTCGATGAATTGATAAATATCCTTTTTTATGGCCTGATGCCCGAGAAGCGGGGTCTCAATGCGAGTGCATAAATTATTTACCTTAATAATAACGGCGGGTTTAACCATTTATCTCTCTTTGGCCGTTATCGCCTCCGCTACGGATGTTGAACGTACCACATTGACCTTAGACAAGGCTATTGAGATAGCCACGGCCAACAATACAATTATAAAAGAGGTCATAGAAAACCAAAAAACAGCCATAGAGGAGCAAAAAAGCGCTCGGGCTGACTTTTTACCAAAGGCATCGGCGGCATATTCCTACACGAGGTTGAAAGATGGCCCTTACTCAATCATGGGCGGTACACAGATTGATGTTGGAGATAATGATCATTACCACTGGGATCTGACCTTGAGACAGCCTCTTTTTACGGGCTTTGCACTTTCAACGAGGTACGAAATGGCAAAGCTTGGGATTGATATAAAAGATGCGGAAAAGGAGCAGGCCGTTCTGGATGTGGTTAAACAGGTCAAAGTCGCGTATTTCAATATACTCCTTACAAAGAAATTCCTTTTGGTGGCCGACGAAACGGTAAACCAGCTTAAGTCCCATGTTAGGGATGCAGAGAAATTTTATGAACAAGAGATGATCCCTTATAATGACCTCTTGAGATCAAAAGTTGCTCTGGCTGATGCGCTCCAGAACAGGGTAAGGGCTGAAGGTAGCGTGGAGATGGCAGTGTCTGCCTTCAATACTCTGCTCCAGATCGATCTTAACAGAAAAACAGATGTTGAGGACATAATTGATATAACACCGTATTCTTTTGAACTAACCAACTCTATTAAAGAGGCAATAGAAAAAAGGCCTGAATTGAAGGCACTCCGCCTTGCGCTAAAGAATGCGGACCATGGGGTCACGCTTGCACAAAGTTCTTATTATCCCAAAGTCAATCTTGTAGGAAGCTATGAGCAGAACGGAGACAATCCGTCTGTCACGGAGAATGATTACGGAAACACTCATAATGCCTGCGTTACTCTTCAGGCAAGGTGGACGTTTTTTGAATGGGGCAAGACAAGGGCCGAAGTTAATAAATATCGTCGCAATAAATCCTCCCTTGCCGAAAAGTTCAAAGGTATCGAAGACAGCATCAAACTCGAAGTAAAAAGCGCCTTTTTAGCTCTCAAGGTGGCGGAACAGAATATCAGGACAGCACAGGAGTCACTTGTCCAGGCAAAGGAGAACCGGCGCATTACAAACCTGCAATACCAACAGCAAATGACAACATCTACCGAGGTCCTGGATGCCAGAACATTTCTAACACGGGCAGAGACAAACTATTACGGCGCTCTTTACGGATATATGATATCGCTTGCCGAACTGGAAAGAGCAGTGGGGAGAATGTGAAAAGGCCGCCTGGCAGGAAAGCCATCAAAAAAAAGAAGGAATGTAACCAATGAAATTGAACAAAATTGAATGTTTTGAAACTACCTCGCTTCTTCTTGTTGTTTTTCTGGTATTTTTCGGGGGCTGTAAGAATGGTGATTCCGAGAATGCAAGGCAAGTGAGTCAGCCGGAAACGCAGGTAACGGTTAGCTCCGCCAAAAAAGGAGACATCGCTGAGATATTGTCTTTAACCGGTACCTTAATACCCTTTCAGGAGGTGAGGGTGACTTCCAAAATTCCTGGAAAAGTACAAAGGGTAGTGGTTGATGTGGGTAGCCGGGTCAAGGCTGGAGATATACTGATCGAATTGGAACAGAGGGAACTTGCTCTCGCGGTCGACCAGGCCGAGGCCGGACTGGCAAATGCAAAGGCGTACCTGGAGATTTGCAAGACCACTTTCAACCGGCTGGATAACCTTTTGAAAGACAAAGCAGTGTCCAAGATGAAATATGACGACGTCAAGGCACGTCTGGACATCGCTCGGGCCCAGGTCTGGCAGGCCAGAGCTGCGGTGTCCTCAGCCAAAGAGCAGTTGGAGAATGCCACGATAACCTGTCCTATCAACGGCATCGTGGCGAGAAAGAACGTAGAAGTAGGAGAAGTCGTTTCGCCGCCGATAATGCCCGGCAAAGCGCTTCTTGATGTTGTGGATATGAGGCATCTCAAAACGAGAGTGAACGTTTCGGAAAACCGGGTCAAAGAGGTGTACATTGGTCAGGAGACAATTATCACCGTAGACGGCTTTCGTGGAGAGTTCTTTCCGGGGAAGGTCTCCAAAATCAGTCCTGTTGTAGAACCACGCAGTCGAACCTTTGAGGTCGAAGTTCTTATATCTAACCCAGGGAGCAAATTGAAGCCCGGCATGTTTGCCAGGGTGCAGCTTGTTTTGGCCAAACGAATGGATGTTGTTAAGGTGCCCCTCATGGCGGTTACTCAAGGAGACAAAGGCCATGTGGTTTTTTTGGCTGCAAACGGTGTTGCCAGAGCGTGCGATGTAAAACTTGGCATCTCTGACGGCGTTGAAGTCGAAGTTATCTCAGGCGTGACCGAGGGGAACAAGGTCATCGTACAGGGAAACGTGGGGCTTAAAGATGGCGCCAGGATCATCCTGAAGGCTCAGAGCCGAAAGGTTAAAGTCCGATGAGAATACCTGAATTTTCCGTGCGCCGTCCAGTGACGGTGCTGATGCTTATCTTGATAATTGTGGTCCTGGGTGTGCTCTCCTTTATCCGCCTCCCCATCGAACTCATGCCTGACCTCACCTATCCCGTGGCCGCCGTAATCACGAGCTACGAGGGCGTCGCCTCCGAAGATATAGAGACGCTCGTTACCAAGCCCATCGACGCGGCGGTGAGCAAGGTAAAGAACGTGAAGACTGTCAGCTCCACCTCGCAGGAGGGGCTTTCGATAATCGTAGTCGAATTTGAGTGGGGCACGAATATCGACTTTGCCGCCCAGGATATGCGTGACAGCATCGGTGTTGTCAGGGACTACCTGCCGTCCGAGATCGATGACCCTATTGTCGTCAAGTTTGATCCGGCCATGATCCCTGTCATTGCTTACGGCATCACCGGCAACAGAGACCTTAGAGACCTCCGTACGCTTGTCAAAGACGAGATAAAGGATCGTATAGAGATGGTTGACGGTGTGGCAAGCGCAATGATTATGGGCGGGCGCGAGAGGGAGATACACGTACTGGTCGACCGCGCCAAACTTGAGTCCATGGAAATTCCGCTCCAGCAAATAATCGCCAGGCTGCGCTACGAAAACCTGAATCTTTCCGGCGGGCACGTAATCAGCGGCCATACGGAATATCTGCTCCGAACTCTCGGCGAGTTTGAGAACCTCGACCAGATCAGGAACACAGTCGTAGCTGTTCAAAACGGAGTGCCCGTCTACATCAGGAATATAGCCACAGTTGCAGACACCCACAAGGAGGTTCGGAGCGACGGGCACGTGAACAGAGCCAACGGGTTGATTCTTTCGGTGATTAAGGAATCAGGAGCAAATACAGCGGATGTTGTGTCAGCCGTAAAGAAACAGGTGTTGGAGATCCAAAAGGAAATCCCCCCGGACATCATGTTCCACATCGCCCTTGACCAGGGAGATCTCACCGAAAAGATCGTTGCCTCCACCGGCCAGGATGCATTGTGG
>JAUVHU010000026.1 GCA_030593145.1 Desulfobacteraceae bacterium | reverse complement strand
CCTACCAGGTAGTAAAAAAGTCCGGTGTGGACCGGTTTATAAACGGAATTCGTATTGTTTCTGCCGATAGGTTCCTATGCGGGCTAATATAGCTATGATGCAGAGCTCCCGGAGCCTGCCCGCAATGCCTCTATTTCGCATAACTTAGTTTTGCCGCCTTCTTCCTGCAAGCATAATTAACAAAATGAATAGGGCATATTTAATGCATGGCAGGCGGGCATCTATTCTGGCTTGACGTGGCATGTGACTTCATTACCCCAAACAAATGAAAAAAGAAACCCCTAAATTCAACCCTGTTTGTGTCCCGTCCCCCTTTGTGTCCCCTCAATTATTATTTCTTACGATGATAATATTTTATTGGGACTTTGCTGACTTGTGGTCGCATAAAATCCTTGACACAATGTATATATCTCGGATATACACACTTCATGGATGAGATCAATATTCTTGGTGAATGTTCAGGTTTTGAATGGGATGAAGGCAATTTTCTCAAGAACTGGGAAAAACATGCTGTAACTGCCTCAGAATGTGAACAAATTTTTTTCAATCATCCTCTTGTGAGCGGAAAGGATTTAAAACACTCCAAACAAGAGTATCGGTATTACGCTTTAGGCCATACTGATAGTGGAAGGCATTTGTTTGTGGTCTTTACGATTCGAAACAGGCTCATCCGAGTAATCTCTGCCAGAGATATGAATCGAAAAGAAAGAAAGGTTTATGAAAGCTTATGAAAAAAAAGATTCCAAAATTCAAATCTGAGGATAAAGAACGTGATTTTTGGGCAACTGCCGATTCAACCGAATATATTGATTGGGAAAAAGCCAGGAGAACTGTTCTTCCGAACCTCAAGCCTTCTCTCAAAAAAATCTCCTTGCGTTTACCTGAATTGATGCTTGAAGAACTCAAGGCGTTGGCCAATAAACGTGACATCCCATATCAATCGCTAATGAAAATGTTTTTGGCTGAGCGCATCGAACATGAGTTGAAATCGGCAAGCCGTTGACAAGGCATATCGCATCAACAGGGACTGGATCAGATAGCCGGTTTGTGGTTCATTTTTGATGATATGTCCGAAGAAAAGAATTTAATAAACCAGAAAAAAAATATGTCTGCGACATCAGCAAAAAACCAAAAATAAAACGAGAAACGCATAAAATCATGGGCGTCCCGCTGTACCTGGGCGTCCCGCTGTACCGGTGTTTTTTTGTTGTTATGTGGTAGTAAATTTTATCCACCCCCATATGACAGCAACTGAAAATCCCGCAAGACCAGTTGCGTAAAAAGCATAAAACCCCCAACCAATCCATCGGTTACAAAGACTGACACAGGTATATTTAAACCATTCGCTCGGAAACAGCGGTTCGTCGTTGATTTTAATATTATTGAGTCCGATTTTACGTTGAATAGATGATTGAATATTTCGGCTACGGAGATAGTTCAAATGACAGTGACAAAAGAGGACAATTGTCCAAATCCACAGAATGCCAATAAATATTGTAATAGCTATTCTGGCTAATGGAGTGATAGTTACTTCCTTAAGTAAAAAAGCACCAATAATCGCGAAATGCAACGCTGATGTAAATGTAAGAATTTTGATAGGCCAATCTCGGTAGCGATTAATCTCAACCAAAAGATATCGAAGAACTATTTTCAAGTCATTTGATTCTAAAGATTCACTCATCTTGTTTCCTCAAAAAATATAACAAGTAATTATACGATTGTCCGTTTAAATACCAAAAATAAAAAAGACTGACAAGAAAATACTATTACTTATGTTTTTATCTAACCGATTAACACTCAATAAATTAAGATAGACGTATACGGATAAACACAATGAAAAAGATGCCCGACGCCCTGAATGCACGGTTCAAAGGACTTGCGGGACATCCAGCAAATAACTATCTTTTAAGCATGGGATATGTTCTTCGAATTGCATGCCGAGAAAATTACGAATTGACGATTCAGGAGTACTGCATCATATTATATGTCGCGGTATTGAAAGAAGGCGGGATTCAAAGAAGTGAACAATTGGTTTCAGAGCATTGATTATCTCTATACGATACAGTGGACTTTGGGAACATCCTACATTTTTCCAGTTTCTAAGCAATCCTTTTAGAGCCGGTTCATTATGGCAAAAAAGTCGAAGATGGAAGGCATATCCTCTTGCAACCTGAATTCACCATTTGATAATAGGAATTCAATCTTAATAAACTTCTATGATAGTAACGGTCTTAATTTTTTAGATATTTTTTTTACTCTTTCCTCGGGATATTTATTGCCTTTCCATGATTTAAATTCTTGAACAATGTTTTCATAATTTAAAATTGATCCTGTTTCTTCTAATGACCTTATACAATATAATGTTGTGCCAAATAGCTCCATGGATGTAAATCTAAAGTCATCTTCGACAAGAGATTTAAATTCTTCAATTTTATTATCTATTAGATCCTGATAAGTTTTATTAAGATCACAACTAAAATTATCACCTTTACGATATTCAAAACCACTAATTTCTAATTGACTTGAGAAAACCAATTCATCTGCATCAATTCCAAGTTTTTTTGAATAGGGCCCATATGCGTGAGGTCCATAGTTATAAGAAATCGGAACCCCTGATTCTCTTAAAAAAAACAGCAATTTCTGTACAACTATCTTGACAGGAGATATTTGTTTGTCAATTAATTTAGATATAACATATTTAACTATTTCTTTATTTAAGTTATCCATACCCCCCCCATTAAATTATCCTTTTTCGTTCTTCAGTACGTTTATATAGTCTTTTTAAAACTTGAATTGCTTTGTCCCTTTGATCACTTAAAACATATACCCTTAAAAGATGTACTGTTTTTTCCTGAAGAGATTTTATAACTGGCGAGCGATCAACAAAATCCCCAATTATTTCTCCCCGCTTGTCCTTGATTTTAATTCCATCGTTGTTTTTTCTCTCATCTGACCCAGAGATGAGATCATGAATTTTAAGGTCATGTCTATATGTTATAAAATGTTCATTTTCTCTCAAACCTTCATCTTGAAGCATAAGAATGTAATCGCCATAAAAAATCAAATCTTCTTTGTCGATTCCGGTTCGATCGAAAATCGGGCTCAAATGCTCTTCTCTTAATAAAATCCTAGCCCAAATGTTTCCTGCATTGTAATCTCTTTTAATGAGTTCAAAAATTTCATAATCATCAAAAAAAGTAAAACGTTCTAAATCAAGCTCACTTATAGATCCAGGAGGATCAATCTTAATCTTTAAATCCGGCAACCTTTTATCTAACTTCAAGTCTGACCCGTAGATTTCAAGTATTCGGTCAAGCCCTGTCCTTGTTCTATGATAAGGTACTTGCAAGTTATAATGATATCTCGCCAACAAGAATGATTCTAGGACTTGAATATTCCCTTCTTCAATAGTTAGAGATAGATCATCTTTTGTATCGGTTCTTGTAAGATTGAAAGATGAAACGTAACGAATATAATCATAGTTGCCATAGGTAACCCCACAGTTATATGAATCCCTCAGCAGGTAATCTGCTCGATCAGCGTCAAAAATTCCTGAAATCACTTTTTTTATTATATTATATTTTGCGCTGAAAAGACCTTTGTAGAGGGCTGCGACAATTTCGGGTTGTACACTATTTCTTTTTAAAACAGCCTTTATGATTGGATGTTTTAAAACAATATATTGGCTAACATGCTCATGCCTTATACCTTTTGGCAGTAAAAACTCCCATGCATGGGAAAAAGGCAGATGCCCTATATCATGAAGAAGCGCGGCAAAACGTAACGTTAGAAAAAATTTATTTAACTCATCACTTTTTATTATTTGAAGAAGGGTTTCCCGATTTTTCCTCCATAGCTCATAAAAAATATTAGTTGCGGATTGCAAAACTCCTAAAGAATGGACAAATCTCGAATGCTCTGCCGTAGGAAATACATATTTTGTTAAAGCTAACTGTTGAATTCTCCGTAATCTTTGAAAGATAGGAGTATCTACAATTTCCACCTCGTCATCAGTAAGCCAGATATAACCAAATATTGGATCTCTAAATTTATTTTTAGCATCAATAGCTTTTAAAAGATCCATACTTTAAGTTCCTGCAAACTAACTGATAAAATAATAATATTTAGTATTATCATTTATATAAACCTGTTATTGGGCATCTATCTTGCTCAATTTATAGGTTAATTTCTGCTTGTCGAACTTTGTTTGTTCTTTTGACGTTGTTGAAAAATTTTTCACCAGCATGCATCTCAATGACTTCGGAATTGATTTGCTCTGTGTCAAAGCGAAGATAACGCTGCATTGTTGTCGCATTGAAATATTTGCCCTTTTCATTAACAATCATATCAACGCCATCCGTATGGATAATTAGCCGGGCAAGTGGTTCATCAGCATCAGGCAGGACTTCAGTCAGGTTTTTTATTCCTTTTTTTATCTTTTGAAGAGTAAGACCATTATTTTTAAGAAATACAATCAATTTTAGCTTGATAAGATCCCTGAATGAATAAAAATACGTTTTTCCTTTTTTATTGGGAAATACCAAACCTATCTTGACCCAGTATTTTAATTGATTATCTGTGGCCTTGGTAAGACTGCGAACCAATCTGGTTGGGTAAGTGTTTGTCATAGGCATACAGTTGAAAAAATCTAAAATAACTGATGTTTTTCATCTATATCACAAAATAGGGTTACGTCAAGAAAAATGGTAATAAGGGTAGAGTGGAAAACAGGCCACTCATCCTGCCCTCCCTCATCAAACCGTACGTGCGGTTTTCCCGCATACGGTTCCTCGGTTGTACTCGCTTCCGCATCGGTCTATCTCAACGCAAGCTGATGCAGACGGGAACGGCTTTCGAGATGTCCATAAGTAATTAAGCATGGGCACCACGTAATCCTTACCTGATATAAACTTTCGGCTTGACCATTCACCTGCCCTGCTGGTAAGGATTTCAAATGAATTAAGATCCAATTTACTCTTCCAGGAGAAGAATACCATGAAACTTGATATGTTTTTGCGTAAATCATACATCCTGATACTCCTTCTTGTCTTTATCTTCTTGCCGATACAAACCGGCTGTCGCTCTATAATTAAAGACTGGTCTCAAGAATCTTTTCGAAGCCCCGAGTTCAGCAGAGATACTTTAGAGCAAGAAGAGCTGGCGCTTTTGCCTGTAATCATTTTGAAAGAGACCTACAAGAAAATAGAGGAACCTGCCGGTCAGATTCCACCTGCTCCTTATGCACAGCCAACCTCTCAAGCAGATAATGGAAAAGTGAAGGAGGTTGCTATACACGATGCCCACCGAATCATGATGAGCGGGATTCTGCTTAGCAAGATTCAATCCATGTGGCCTTCTCTCAGAATTGTTACTCCCAGCGATGTTCTGAAACGATTAAACGATGAGGGATTGACCGATTCTTATCGTAAGTTTGATAGAGATTTTTCCAAAGTGGGGTTTGATAGCGCTTTTCTTAAGAGCTTGGGAAGAACGCTCAATTGCCGTTACCTGTTCATCAGCCAAATAGTACTTACTGAATCAAAATCAGATGCTTCAGTTGTCTTTATCTGGACCTTTGGAAGAAAATCGGTGCTCCGTTCCGTCAATATCTCCGGGCAGATCTGGGATATTGTCAAGGGCCGGCAAGTTTGGGAAGGATTTGGTGTTGGTTACAACAGATTATCTTCTTATGAAAAGATTCCGCTCATTGAAGAGATCGCAGGTAAGGCCGTAGAAAGTTTATTGAAAAACATCACGCCATAACCGCAGCAAAGAAGAATAGTAGCCGTTCACGGTTAACAGTTACAAAGAATGGAACCTCTTTTTTCAGACAACGGATGCAATAGCATACCAAATCTGCGTCTTATATTCATTGCAATAGGATTCATAATAATCTTAGGCTTTACTAAAGATGTTAACGCTGCTCAAAAAAACCTTCCTTTTCAGCCTGGTGAAAAACTGATTTTTCAAGCTAAATGGGGTATTGTGCCGGTCGGAGAGATTATTCTTGAAGTACTTCCCATGGCAACCGTAAATGGCACTGAATCACATCATTTTGCGATAACAACGAAGACTTATTCATTTATGGATATTTTTTACAAAATTCGAGAGAGAGCAGATGCATATACAGATGCAGATATGACTCGCTCAGTCTTGTATAAAAAAGAGAGCAAAGGGAAGCACCCAAGAAATGTTGTTGTGAATTTTAATTGGGAAAAGCATGAGGCTACTTATTCTAATTTTGAGGAAAAAATGAAACCAATTGCTATCCTGCCCGGCTCGTTTGACCCATTGTCTATTTTTTTTGTTATTCGTCTTCATGATCTAAAAGAAAGCTTAGAGATCAAAATGCCTGTCACCGATGGAAAAAAGCGCATATCAGTGAAAGCAACAGTCCTGAAAAGAGAAGACATCAAACTGGCGAACAAGACATATGACACCTATTTAGTAGAACCTGACATAGAAAGCATCAGCGATATATTTAAAAAGAGCAACGATCCTAAGGTCAAAATATGGTTCACGGCAGATGAAAGAAAAATTCCGGTTAAAATAAAGAGCAGGATGGGGGTTGGAAGTTTTATTTTTGAACTTGTTTCTGCCGAGTATTGATGAATTTGCCGTTAGGGGGGCGGATTCTAGTCAACGGTTTTTATGATTCTTAGACCTTTAAAAATCGCATCAGAATCCGGATGAGTTTTTCTAAGCTCTTTTTCAGAGCGAGGTAAATGCGTTTCTTTGATATTTATATCTATATGTTTATCTTCGCGGTAGTCAATGGAATCTTCATCTCCGGCATACTGTTTTAGATATTTGGTGATATCCGCAAAGTCTTTAGAAGATATCTTGCCGGCCTTAACAAGCTTAAGAATTTCGGGGTTTGCAATAAGTTTGGACAGGTACTCTCTTGCTACGATGAGCTCTTTCTTTTTAAGCTCCAGTACCATTTCGGCCCGTTTTATGTGACGCTCCAGAGCAAAGTCTTTGGTATCCTGGCGATCTAACTCAGGGATTGGCTTGTTGGCGGTTTCGATGATCTTAAGAATGATTTCATCGGCTATTTTTACGGACTTCATTGCAATAATCTGGTCTATAGAAATTATAGCACGTTGGATGGCCTTGGACTCTATGACCGCGATAATCACCTTGTCACTTACACCGGCGTTTTTGAGTTTGATGAGATCAGAGGGATTAACCGCTGAAGTCTGGATCGGACTGAAAATCAGGTATAATGCTGTTACAAAAGACACGACGTATTTAGCCATGGTTGCCTCCGATCAAGCCTTACCGTATTGGTTCCACCTGTCCAGTTTCTCAAAAGCATCGTCAACGGCCTTATAGATCCTGTCAACGGAAACCGGTTTCACAAAACAGTCTTCAAAGCCGGCATTCCGACACTCCTTAATCTCAAAAAGTGCCGCCCATCCCGTTATGGCATAAATAACTGAAAGGAATTTCAATGCTTTTATCTGGCGACAGAGTTCTATCCCATTTATCCCAAAAAGCTTGAGATCGAGGAATATGACGTTGATCTCGTCTTTTTCAAGCACCTTCAGAGCTTCCCCTGCGTCCTGTGCCAACACCACTTCATAGCCCTTCTTCGTCAGCAGATTGTCAAATAACTGACGAATAGAGGGTTCATCGTCAACAATGAGTATTTTACCTGTCATCGTATGAAACACCTCGTTTCGGTTTTCATTAGAAGAATTGTCCCGGAGACGTTATCTATGTTAACATTCCTTTTCAACAAAAACTAATGAACTTCTGTTTCCATTGGGTGTTTCTTTGCTGTTTTAGATTGCTTTTTTATCTTTTCTTGTTTTAGTCTACTTTTTCTTCCCATAATTTTTCCTGAATTCTGATTAAGCTGTTTTTTTTGTAACTTGTTATTTGCAGGTATCAAAAAAGACTGTTACTGTCAATCAAGGAAACTTTACCGGCAAAACTTTAATTTGACTTAAATATTCCCATGCAGGCTGGTGAAGCACTGCGATAAAGAGGATTGGATGAAAAGATTCAAGGTCCAACTACATGGAGAGAATTTCCTGTTAAATCTTGACGGTGTACTCAAAAAGTATGGATTTTATGCCACAAGATTTATAAAAGCGAAGGATTCGCAAGTGGCTGAAAAAATTGCCATCATATTAACCCACCAAAATCCTAACTTAAAGGGAACCGTATTAACTGAAAACGCTGAGCGTCCACAAATTAATTTGAAAGAAATAAAAGAAGTCGGCTTTCTAAAATTCTTTATCAAAAAATCGAAAGCAGACTTTACATTTTATTCCGAAGATGAAGAATAAGAGATTGATTCTGTTCTGCTTTCCCACAAAGGAAAAACTTGCAATAAGAGACGTTACACAGTATGTGTTATTACAAAGCAAGTAACGGTTCAAGGTTCAGAGTTCAAGGTTCAGAGTTTTTTTGATAAATCTTGTAATGGTTACAAAAACAATTACCGAAAAACAGGATTAAGGAGGCAAGCAAAAATAAGTTGTACAGATTGCGCCGAAATTTTGTTTGTTTTCAAGGCGCGTTAAGGCGTGCATAACAAGCTATGTAAGCCTTGACTCAACACAGAAAACAAGCAAAAGGACAAGCAAGATGTGTAAGTTATTTTTACTTGACGAGTAACATAATGAATACAACAAGATTGATTATTGTGGCTGTTGGTGGACAGGGGAATCTGCTTACTACCAAGGTTATAGGAGAAGCCGCGCTCCTGTCCGAAATTCCTGTCCAGATGAGTGAAATACACGGCATGGCCCAAAGGGGCGGGGTGGTTGAATCCGCCGTTGTCTTCGGCAACGCGAAAAGCAGCATAATATCGGACGGCGAGGCAGATGTGCTTGTGGGGTTTGAACCCTCTGAAACGCTCAGAGCTATCAACAAATGTAATTCCAACACTGTTGTAATTACCAACCTTTCCTGTCTTCCGCCATTTACTGTGGCTCTTGGAAAAGGTGTTTACCCTGATCTGGACAAACTGCAGGAGCTGATCCGATCCAAAACCAAACATCTTATTGCCTTTAATGCTGCTGACCTTGCAAAACAGGCGAGCAATATTCTGTCGGTTAACATTGTCTTGTTAGGCGCCCTTATTCAAACAAAAATCCTGCCGCTGTCGGCAGACAGCATTAAAGAAGCAATACAGACAAAAACAAAAAAAACCTTTGTAGAATCTAATTTAAAAGCTTTTGAGCTTGGTTTTGCCGCTGCAAAAGAACTTGATTAAAAAGTACTTCAATGCATATTAAAAAAGGTAGAGCTTGATGAAAAGAATAATGATACGTCCCGCAGCAGTTGATTTTCTTGACAGCATGCTGCGCAGTAAGGATACTCGTTTAAGAATTCATCAAATAAGTATTTCAGAAAAAAGCGCTGCTTTGGGAAAAAAGATCGGTGAGTCAGGAATAAAAAACAAGTTCGATCTGCTTATTCTTGGAGCAAGGCAACGTGGGAGAGAAATTGAATTTAACCCTTCTCCTTCAATTGTCCTTAAAGAGGGAATTACTCTGATAGTAATGGGAGACGTTGATAATATCGCCAGGGCAAAGAAGACATTGTAACTGTTCAGGTTATTAGCCTGAAGGCTGAAAGATATTGATTATCCCTTTTTCCCTAACTTGATCGCGCAGAACTCTCCGCACATAGTACATCCCTCTTTGCTTGCGCTTTCACTGGTTTCCAGAAGCGCCCCTGCTTTATCCGGATCAATGGACATATTCACCTGTTCTTCCCAGTTAAATTCATTTCTGTACTTTGCCATCAGCAAATCTTTTTCAAACGCTCCTGGAACCCCCTTGGCAATGTCTGCAATATGAGCGGCAATTCTTGATGCTATGATGCCTTCCTTGACATCCTCTATGGTCGGAAGTCTCAAGTGTTCTGACGGGGTGACATAACAGAGAAAGTCCGCTCCCGCTGATCCGGCAATGGCTCCTCCGATAGCCGCCGTAATGTGATCATAACCGGGCGCTATGTCTGTGGGAAGAGGGCCAAGCACATAGAATGGCGCTCCATGACAGAGACTTTTTTCCAGTTCAATATTAGCCTGTATCTCTTTTATTGGAACGTGTCCCGGGCCTTCTATCATAACCTGAACCCCATAGTCTCTTGCTCTTTTTGTGAGTTCACCAAGCAGAATAAGCTCTTGTATCTGTCCACTGTCGGTTGCATCGGCAATACAGCCTGGTCTCAGACCATCACCAAGGCTGAGAACCATGTCATAAGAAGCAGCTATTTTAAGCAATCTGTCGTATTGTTCATACAGGGGGTTTTCCTTTTCGTTATATTCCATCCATTTTGATAAAAAGGTTCCTCCTCTGCTGACGATACCAAGGCGTCGGCCTTCATCTCTTATACAGCCGACACTTCTCTTCGTCACACCACAATGGACTGTAATAAAATCTACGCCATCTTCGCCGTGTTCTTCTATTACCTCAAACATGTCATCCGCACTCATTTCTACAATAGCTTTTTTAGCATTGAGCATATTAGCAGCAGCCTGATATATCGGAACAGTTCCGATTATCAGAGACGACTCTTTAATAATTGCTTTTCTTATAGCTCTGATATCGCCGCCGGTAGAAAGATCCATAATTGTATCTGCTTTGGCGGCGACAGATATTTTTACTTTCTTGAGTTCCAACTCAATATCGATTCGATCTTTTGACGTCCCGATATTGGCATTAACCTTTGTTTTGAGTCCTTTTCCTATGGCGAGAGGTAAAACAGATGTATGCTTTTTATTCCTTACCACTACAATGTTGCCGTCCTCAACCCCCTTGCGAATAAATTCCGGCTCTACTCCTTCCTGCTCAGCACATATCTTCATTTCTTCCGATATTTTATTTTTACGTGCCATGTCTAATTGAGTCATATTTTTAAACCTCTTGATTGTGATGAATTCGTGAAAAGTCGAATTAATCAAGTTTTATCTATTCTGATCTTCTGCAATAATAAGTTCCGCTACCTTCTTTCCGGAAAGAAGCATTCCACCAAAGATGGGCCCCATTCTTGGGCCGCCAAAAGCAGCATTAGCAGACATTCCGGCTACAAAGACTCCGGGGCAGATCTTTTTTGTATTTTCAATCGTAAGCCTTTCCGCCTTGTCCGCCCAGAGAGAACGCTCGCCCATTACCTTTCCGGTTTTCGTGTTTAACTTCATATCTGCTTTTCGTTCAATTACACGAAGTACTTCATTGGCATGTCCGGTTGTATCAACAACATTACCTGCTCCGATAGTAAGAGGATCCACATGAAGACCGGCCGCTTCAACCGGCGACCAGGTAATAACAAGACCGGTAACACGATTCTCGCGGATCATGACATCTTCAACGCTCATGCAATTAAAAACCTTTGCTCCGGCCTTGGTCGCGTATGAGCAGATAGTGGTAACAGATTCAACAGCGTCGGCCGTATAGTAGCCGGGTTTATATTCCCTGGTATTGATATCAAATATATCGAGTATCTCTTTGCCTTCCTCTTGCACCACTATTTCATTGAACATCATGCCGCCGCCCCACATTCCTCCGCCGATACTCAATTTACGCTCAAATATCGCCACTTTTTTGCCGGCCTTTGCCAAAAAGTATGCCGCTACCAAACCAGATGGGCCTGCGCCGACAATAGCGGTGTCAACTTCCGTATATTCCAGAAATTTCTGCGAAAAGCGTTCAACTATTGCTTTGGTTATTGTAATTTCGTTTAACTCCATAATATTTTGTGCCTCCTGATTTAAATTTGATTATCTGTAACTTTTTAGTTACATGAAATAAGCCGACCATAACAAGCTTCAGGTATGATTAAATTTAAAACAGGAAACTGTCTGAATGTATTAGAAATCGTTAAGAAAGAGCCTGACACAATATTGTTATTTATAAAGAATTGTCAGCTTGTCACAATTATTATTTTTATTAATGGACTGTTCTTTCTTTACGATTTCTTATACGTGAGTTTTTCCTGGTTTAAATTTAATTATACTTGGAGCGGTCATATGTTCATAAAGCTAAAATGTTACGATTATCTTAACTTTTTTGATATATTCAGAACCTTCTCAACAACATCGTCAGGATGCTTTCCAAGGATCCTGATCATCGGTTCCTTGCCAACATCCCCACGGTCAAAAATAATATCAGGGATTGTATCCCGTTTTGATAGAACATAATCAGTTCCCCATTTAAGAGAAGAACCCTCTTTAGCCTTTACATCTTTTGGTTCATCTGCCCTGTTAAAATGATCAATGTCATATCCCAGCACGCGGCATATATTAACAATATCATCGGAAAACTTGATATTCATGGCGCTACGAAATTCGTTATTATATTCCATGGCAACCAGGATAATGCCGGCAATATGACGTGATGCCCCCCAAACAGGGTTCTTTAGAGTATGAACATCTTCTCCTATTTTTATAATTCTTCCTGGAACAGCTGCTACCTCATCTGCATTTTGTGCATATGGAAGAGCATAGCCAAAGTTTGACTGTACTTCCGGTATGATATTACCGCATTTTTCTTCTTTTAATCTTTTTAACGCCTTATTTAACGCCTCTATGCATTTATATTGCTCAACCACATGTAAAACCGGAGCAAGATGATTGGTTGGACCATGCCCCCTGCCTATGCTTAGTGAAAACCTGATGGCAGATGTTATATATTCCTTGGCATTTTTTACAGCTTGAAAAACCGATTCTCCTTTTGCGAGCCCTGTTGCAATTGCGGCAGAATATGTACATCCTGTGCCATGCGTATTTTTTGTGTTTATCCGCTCAGAAGTAAACTCGTGAAAAGTATTACCATCGTAAAGGATATCCACAGCATCTCCGGAAAGATGTCCGCCCTTTACAACTACATTTTTTGCTCCAAAACCGAAAATAATCTCCGCTGCTTTTTTCATGTCATCAATAGAAGATATGCTGATTTCCGATAATATCTCAGCCTCGGAAATATTGGGCGTAACTACAAGCGCTAAGGGCAAAAGTTCATCTTTCAAGGATTGTTGGGCTTCATTTTCTATCAGAGACGCTCCCCCCTTGGCCGTCATAACCGGATCAACAACAAGCTTTTCAATTTTATATTCCCTTATTTTTTTTGCCACAACTTGCAGTATTTTAGAAGTGGCCAGCATTCCGGTCTTGGCCGCATCGATTCCGATATCGGTTGCAACAGAATCAAACTGTTTTTCAATAAAATCTATCGGCACTTCATGCACACCCTGAACGCCGATGGTATTTTGAGCGGTCAAAGCAGTTATCACACTCATCCCAAACCCGCCCATAACTGTAATTGTCTTTAAGTCAGCCTGTATTCCCGCACCGCCTCCGGAATCGGAGCCGGCTATGGTCAAAATCCTTTTAACGCCCATGAGTTATCTCCTTGAGCCAATCCTGCAAATTAAAAAAGGCCGATACCTTCCTTACCGGAGATATGGCCCTTTGAAAATAAAAGTGTAACAAAATTTAGTTACCGCTCCCTACGCTGGTATAATCCAGATCAGGTTCAAAGGGTATTTTCTCAGCCCGGTCAGGCACCCCCGCAACATTTATATATTTAACCCAACAATTTTATATAATCAAGCATAATGATAAAATCAAAGATATTTTACCACGAAGCCCACGAAAAATATAAAAATTTGGTAATATTTTAGCATTATGCAACAAATCATGTGGAATCAAAGCGAAAAATGTGGGTTGCATGTGATTGGAAAAAGTAATAAAGAATCAGGAGACAACAAAATCATCATAATTGAGACATTTTTCAAAGATCTCATATTATAGGCATTACGAGAGATTATTATGCACAGGGTTTTGACGACTTGCTGTTTTTGCGCGTGCGGGTGCAACCTGTATCTTGAGGTAGAGGATGGAAAGGTCGTTGGGGTGATTCCCAGCAAACAGCATCCTATTGCCCGGGGGAATCTGTGTGTCAAGGGGTGGAACATCTTTGAGTTTGTCCATCATAAAGATCGTCTTCGCTATCCATTGATTCGAAAAAATGGGCGTCTTGAAGAAGCGAATTGGGAAGATGCGCTGGGTCTGATTGCACGAAGATTATCCGAGATCAAAGAGAAACACGGACCAGAATCGTTGGGTGTTTTTTCTTCTGCCAAGTGCACCAATGAAGAAAACTATCTCCTGATGAAGTTTACCAGAACCGTATTAAAAACCAACAATATAGATCACTGTGCCCGGCTGTGCCATTCGCCAAGTGTCATCGGATTAGGCAATGCCTTTGGCTCAAGTGCCATGACCAACTCCATTGCCGAGCTTGCCGGAGCCGAAGTCATCCTGGTTACCGGATCAAATACTACCGAACAACATCCTCAGATAGCACGCTTTATCTTTGACGCTTTGGAGCGAAAGGCCAAGCTAATTGTTGTGGACCCGCGTCGAATTGCGTTGAGCAAAGTCGCCAACGTCTATCTTCAGCCGCGCTTGGGCACCGATATAATATGGCTTAACGGTATGATGAAGATCATCATGGAAGAAGGTCTTCATGATGATTCTTTTGTTAGTATGCGCACAGAAAATTTCCAGGCTTTCACCAAACACCTTGAACAATTTGATCTCGAACAAGTAGAATCGATCTGCGGAATTCCTTTGGAAGGGCTTCGACAGGCGGCACGAATGTATGCTTCTGTCAAGCGGGCCGTGATCATTTACTCTATGGGGATTACGCAGCATGTTTCCGGTACAGACAATGTGCAGTCCATTGCCAACTTAGCCATGCTGACAGGCCACGTAGAGCAAGAGTTTACCGGCGTCGGACCCCTGCGGGGGCAAAATAATGTCCAGGGAGCATGTGACATGGGCGCTTTGCCTACTACATTATCAGGCTACCAAAATGTTGCGGATGCAGGTGTGAGAAAGAAATTTGAAAGGGTCTGGAAATGTGAGTTGCCCGTAGCGCCTGGAATGACCGGAACCGACATGGTACATGGCGCACTTGACAAAAAGATTCGGGCAATGTTCATCATGGGAGAAAATCCGGTTCTGAGCCATCCTGATGTCAAAACAACTCGCAACGCTATAGAGAGATTAGACTTTTTGGCAGTGTCGGACATTTTTCTTACAGAGACAGCTGAACTTGCTGATGTGGTGCTGCCTGCAGCTTCGTTTGCTGAAAAAGACGGCACCTTTACCAGCACTGAACGGCGTGTCCAGAGAGTTCGGCAGGCAATTCCGCCTATTGGTAGTTGCAAGGCGGACTGGCAGATCATATGCGAGCTTTCATCGCGCATGGCGTATCTTATGGATTATGAGTCTCCAGCCGAAATCATGGAAGAAATCGCCATGCTGACTCCAATTTACGGAGGGATATATCACGGCAGACTCGAAAACAGATGGGGGCTCTTCTGGCCGTGTCCGTCCAGAGATCATCCAGGGACTCCCTTTTTGCACAAAGGCTCTTTTGCGAGGGGCAAAGGACATTTTGAGTGTGTCGACTATCGCCCCCCGGCTGAAATACCGGATGATGAATATCCGTTCTATCTGACCACCGGTCGAATTTACCAGCACTGGCATACCGGAAGTATCAGCAGAAGAATTACGATGCTTTCCAGGGATGAGCCGGACGCATTCGTTGAGATGAATCCAGTGGACGGCAGACGTTTAGGAGTAAGAGACGGAAAACCTGTTCGGGTGATTTCAAGACGAGGAGAGATTACTGTTGGTGCACGCCTGACAGAGGCTGTACCGGAAAAAATGGTTTTTATCCCTTTTCACTTTCATGAAGCGCCGGCCAACATTCTCACCCATGACAAATGCGATCCAATAGCCCGTATCCCTGAGTTTAAAGTTTGCGCGGTAAGGCTGGAAAAGGTGCAATAATGCCAGACGAACTCATTCTTAATAAGGAACACCTTACAAGTTTCTTGCGCAAGATCGCAAGAGAACACAGACTGATCGCTCCGGTAAAAAATCGCTATGGGGACACACTCTTTGAAGAGGTCTCCTGTCTGGATGACATCTCCCTTGATCTGGAAAGCAGACCAGCCATGCCGCCAACGCATTTTTTGTTACCTCAAGACGAAACGTTATTCAGGTATAAACGGGAAGACGGGCAATATTATTTCAGCGAAGTCCTCCCTGAGGTCTCTACGGTCTTGTTCGGTCTTCGTTCTTGTGATTTGTGGGCGATTTTCTTGTTGGATATGGTATTCGAGCAAGACTTCAAGGACCCGTTCTATTTGAACAGAAGAAGTAATACCATATTAATCAACAACCCGTGTCTTGAACCGATGAAGAACTGCTTTTGTAAAAGCGCCGGGAGCGGACCATTCCTCACAGAGGGATATGATCTACAATTCACAGACTTAGGTGACAGATTTCTTGTGGAAATCGGACGGCCCAAAGGCAAAGCATTGGTTGAAAAATGGGATTATTTTTTCGTGCCTGCAACCAACAAAGATAAGAATAAGCAGTATGAAGCCATTTTGGAAGCAGAGAGCAGATTTCAGCAAGTCGTTGATCTTAATACGGCAAGCTTGCGATTTATCAACAATGAAGTAGATGAGACTCTATGGGAAGAACTTGCAACCCGTTGCCAGGGTTGTGGCGCTTGTACCTATGTATGCCCCACGTGTCACTGCTTCAATATCGCAGATCGACCTATTTCAGAAACCGAAGGCGAAAGGATCAGAACGAAAGATTCGTGCGCCTTGCCGGGTTTTACCCGACTTGCCGGCGGCCACAATCCGCGTCAGAAAAGAAGCCAGCGTATTCGAAGGCGTTTTTATCACAAGCTCGCTTTTGCCAAAGAGAAATACCATCGCTCCAGTTGTGTGGGATGCGGACGATGCGTAGAGGTGTGCTTCGGGCATGTTGACATGATTCGAGTTGTCGAAACCATCTGTGAGAAAGCTGAGAAGAGATCGAGCGCAGCTTCTTTGCAATTGGGCGAAATCCTTGTCAATACAGGGCTCATAAGCAGTGAAGAACTGAAGACCGCCCTTGAAAAGCAGGCAACCACCGGCAAACCACTTGGAACTCAATTCATAGATGATGGACTGCTCACCAGAGACGAAATCGGCCGTGCCCTTTGGCATCAAATGAATATTCCGTCCACGGCGGAAACGGCGGATTAGGAGGTATGATTGAAAGATAGCGCTCAAACATTAGTACGCGACACGGCGGCCAATGTTTACCAACCTTATCCTGCTTCTATTTTGGAGGTAAAGGAAGAAACTGGAGATATCAAGACCTTTACACTGAAGTTCAAGGACAAAGAAATACAAGAGGGCTTTACCTTTCGGCCAGGCCAATTTGTCTTAGCCTCTCTTTTCAATTGTGGCGAAGCAGCCTTTTCCATATGTTCGTCTCCAACGTTTTCCGACTACTTGCAGTTGAGTATAAAGAAAGTAGGACTCTTGACAGGGGAGATTCATCGTTACGCTGAGGGCGACGAAATCGGTTTGAGAGGGCCATACGGTAACGGGTTTCCGTTGGAACTGCTTTACGGCAGCAATGTATTGTTTGTAGGCGGTGGGATCGGCCTCGCTCCACTTCGGTCTTTGATTCAATATCTGCTTTCCAAGCGATCGGAGTTCGGACAGATCACCATCTTTCATGGCGCAAGAACACCTGGAGATATTGTTTTTGAGAAAGACCTGGCAACATGGGACAAACAAGAAGATGTCAACGTGGAAACCACTGTGTACCGAAGCACTCCGGAATGGAAAGGAAATGTCGGCCCATTGACAAGTCTGTGGGAAAAAGCGACAATATCTCCTTCAAACACTAAGGCAATCATATGTGGCCATCCGGCAATCATCTCTTATGTGTTCTTTGATTTGTTAAAGATGGGGTTTGCGGAAGAGAATATCATCTCCACACTTGAAAGAAACATGAAATGCGGGGTGGGCAAATGCGGTCACTGTAGTATAGGGAGTAAACTTACCTGTATTCACGGCCCTGTTTTTACATATCGGGAGATGAAGGAACTTTCTTCTGTATCATGAGAAATCACTCAGCCCTCAGACAACCGCAATCTTCCACTTTTTATACTATTATGCGCAGAGCAGTTCCGAGGTTTTCGCAAATCCTCCTTATGCATCAAGATCTCAGCACATTTCTTCCCCAAAAACCGCTCAATTTAGATTAAAAAACCTGATCTTTTCAATAGGAACTGTTGGGGTATGAACAATGATATGGTTATCCTTTTCAATATTTACGGTGGTTTTGTCCCATGCAGAATACCAGATTCCCACCTGTTTACCTTCCTGATCCAGGATTAAAGATCCATAAGGGCTGACAGGAAAATCATGAGTCTGGTGCATCCGATCGATCCAGTTTTTTAGCTGTTTTCCGGTAAGATCCACATTTTTCCATAGTTTTGTTACGAGCATATAATCGTTCTTAATTCCAATTATGGCATTTGGTTCTATTTCCGTTCCACTGTAATAATACCTGTAATTATCAAGTATCTTATAGTGTTCAAAAAGTTTTGTGACATCCCGGCTTTGCTGAAGACATCCATAATTTGATGCACAGCCTGAAAAAATCATAAGCGCTATAAGAACAGTAGCGCTTTTCCATACAATTAAATTAGTTATCTTCATGTGTTTATCCCCTAAGCTGTTAATGCACAGAGCGCATCAACCGCTCCAACTCCTTCGCATTTCTTTGGTTTATAAGCAATCGAAAATTCAGATGTGTCTGAGTCTATTATTTCTGCGATCATATCTTTTGACCAATATATTAAGAAAGAACGCCTTTTAACAGCTCGCGAAAATATTAGGGAAGAGTCTTAATTCTTGACAAAACAGTATTGTAGAAAATAAAATTACGATTTCGTAACTCTTTTAAACATGATAATTTTGTAAAAAGTCCAAAAATTGCTATTTGCGAAATGTGTCAAGTGCTTGATATAACAATTAAATATTTTATCTTAACACCTAACGCTTGATGAATTCGACTTTTTACGAATTCATCATATATTGAATCATCTGAAGAATTAGCTATGATTACCGAGGAATTAAACAAAATTATTGGGGGCTGACATAAGATGGACAAAATTATCCGTATTGGAGCGCTGATATCAGGGGGCGGCACAAACCTTCAGGCCATTATTGATGCCTGTGAATCAGGCAGGATAGATGGAAAAATAGTATTCGTGGGATCGGACAATCCTGATGCGCGAGGGCTTGAAAGGGGTATTAAACACAAGATCCCCACATTTATCGTTAACTACAAATCGATAATACAGGGTTATAAAAAAGAACCGGAACAGGTAGTGATGCCGGATGATTTTGATATTGATGATATACTTGTCAAACAGTCCATTTTCCCGGACAATACATCCGCTGAAAAGATAAAATCTTTTTTAATTACAAGAGCTGTTGCCGAGGCAAAACTCCTTGAAGAAATGAAATCTTATCAAATCGATCTCCTTATTCTTGCCGGTTTTATGAGAAATTTTACTCCATATTTTATTGACAGGGTAAATACGAATCCAGGAGTTCAGCGCATCATGAACATACATCCTGCCCTGCTTCCAGCTTTTCCCGGTGTTGATGGATATGGTGATACATTTCGGTATGGCTGCAAAGTCGGGGGCTGTACCATACACTTTGTCGATTATGGTGAAGATTCCGGTCCCATAATAGGTCAGAAGACATTTCAGATTAACGAAGATGATACATTGGATTCGATCAAAGAAAAGGGTTTAAAATTAGAGTGGGACCTTTATCCGAAATGCGTTCAGTTATTTGCGCAGGGCCGTTTGAAAACTGTAAAGATGTCGCATACATTACAAAAGAACAAAATATATCAAAGGACGGTTGTAAAAATAGCACAGCTGGCATAGCTCTGATACTGACACCCGACCCCTGGTTCCGTACGCACGTTTATCACAAACGACTGGCTGGATGCAGATATTCCACGGCCAATAAAAAATCGGCGACTATGGGAATGGCTTCTTGATTAAAAAATAAAGAAATATCTTATAAACAATACAAAAACACTGGGGCATATCGGCAAGTTCAGCAAGGGGAATATCAAATGGCAAAAAAACCCACCTATGAAGAACTGGAACAAAAGATCAAGAAATTAAAAAAAGGAGCTGTTGATCGCAAGCTGACGGAAGACTTGATACGTACTCAGCTAGACTTGGGGATAGCCCTCAGCAGCACATCCGGTCTTGATGAGGGATTGCGGTTATGCCTTGAAGCAGCACTTGATCTGTCAGGCATGGACTGCGGTGGAGTTTATCTCGTTGATGAAACATCCAAGGGATTAGACCTAATATTTCATAAAGGACTGTCCACTGATTTTGTTAAGAACGCATCACATTTTGATACCGATTCAGATACTATGCGGTTGGTAATGGAAGCCAAACCGGTCTACAGCCAACATCAAGTGTTGGATATAAAACTGAGTCCAGCCAGACAGCATGAGAAATTGAAAGCTATAGCCGTTCTTCCGTTATCTCAGGAGGGTCGAGTGATCGGCTGCTTGAATGTCGCATCTCATGACCTTGAAGAAGTACCTGTTTTCGCTCGTGTAACACTTGAAGCAATTGCTACTCAAATCGTCAATGCAATAATCCGTTTATCCGCACAGGAAAAGGCTCGAGAGAGCGAGAAAAAATACCGAGATCTCGTGCATCTCTGTCCTGATGCTGTGGTTATCTTGCAGGACGAACATTACCAATTAATTAACCCGGTATTTACCCGGCTTTTTGGGTATACGCAACAGGATATAGACAAAGGTTTAAGTTTCTTTCAGCTTGTTCAGAAGCACGACAGAAAAGCAGTTCGCAATAGATACAAAGATCGACTCGCCGGGAAATACCTTCCAACAACCTATCGCATCGATCTCATCGCCAAAAACGGAAAAATAATACCTTGTGAGACCTCTGCCGCAAAAGTTCTCTACCAAGACCGACCAGCCGATTTAACGATCATCCGCAACATTACCGAGCGCAAGCAAGCGCAAGATACGTTGAAAAAATACGAATCCATAGTTTCCTCAGCCCAAGAGCATATGTCGTTTGTTGACAAGAACTATGTTTATAAGGCGGTAAATAACAGCTACCTTAAAGCTCACAATAAGAAGCGTGAGGAAATTCTCGGTTTTTCTGTTCCTGAACTCCTCGGGACAAGGGTTTTTAAGGAAATAGTAAAGGGATCCCTGGATCGATGTCTTGCAGGTGAAGAAATTCACTATGAATCTTGGTTCGATTTTCCTGGGTTGGGAAAACGATACATGGATGTAGCGTACTACCCTTTTTTTGAAGCTGATCGTTCAATCTCGGGCATTGTTGTCAGCTCACGTGACATCACCGATCGCAAGCAGGCTGAAAAAACACTTATAGAAAGTGAAAAGCGATATCGTTCTCTTGTGGAAAATATCGCTCTTGGTATCGCGCGCATTGATTCGGATTATAATATTGTCATGATGAATGCGTTTCATGGAAAATTGTTTCGTAAGCATCCTAATGAATTTATTGGAAAAAAGTGTTTCCAAGAATTTGAAAAACGTGAGAAAGTTTGTCCGCATTGTCCAGGGTTCCAGGCTATAAAAACCGGCCAAGCTGCCGAGGTCGAAACTGTCGGAGTGAGAGATGACGGCACCAAGTTTGATGTTAGGATCTGTGCTTTTCCAATATCCGGGTCAGATGGCACAGTTACAGAATTCATAGAAATCGTGGAAGACATCACCGAAAAGAAGACGATAGAAGCTCAATTCCAAAAGGCTCAAAAAATGGAGGCTATTGGCACCCTGGCTGGAGGTATCGCGCATGACTTTAACAATCTCCTTATGACTATTCAGGGTAACACATCTTTGATGTTTCATGGCATTGATTCGTCACATCCACATTATAAAAGGCTTAAAAGCATTGAAAAACAGATTCAAAGCGGTGTTAAGCTAACCGGTCAGCTTCTTGGTTATGCCTGCAAAGGTAAATATGAAGTTAAGCCGGTCAGTCTTAACAGGATAATTAATGAAACCTCTGATGCTTTTAGACATACAAAAAAGGAAATATCGGTTCATAAAAAACTTGCCGAAGACTTGTTTGCAATAGAGGCTGATCAGGGACAAATCGAGCAGGTTCTTTTAAATCTATTTGTAAATGCCGCAAATGCCATGCCGAGTGGCGGTCATCTTATTTTAGAAACCATGAATGTTACACAAAAGGATTTGAAGAACAAACTTTATAGACCAAGAGCTGATAAATATGTCATGCTAACTGTTAAAGACACAGGCATTGGCATGGACAAAAGAACTATGGAACACATATTTGAACCCTTCTTTACAACAAAAGAGATGGGAAGGGGTACTGGTCTTGGTCTTGCTTCTGTTTACGGTATTATAAAGACTCATGGTGGATATATTGATGTTGAATCCAACAAAAAACACGGAACTACCTTTATGATCTATCTCCCTGCATCTAAAAACAAGGTTCGGGAAGTTACTAAAACTTCGGATAAACTTATTAAGGGAATCGGAACTGTCCTCTTGGTAGATGATGAAAAAGTTATTCAAGAAGTATGCAAGGAATTACTGGAGAACATAGGCTACAAAGTTTTTTCAGCTATCGATGGAAAAGAAGCTTTAAAACTCTACAGAAAGAATCAAAACAAAATAGATTTAGTGCTTTTAGATATGATTATGCCTAATATGAGTGGGGGCGAAGTTTATGACCGTATAAAGGAGATCAACCCATGTGTCAAGGTCTTGCTCTCAAGCGGATACAGCATTAATGGAGAAGCAACTGAAATATTGAAAAGAGGCTGTGATAGTTTTATTCAGAAACCCTTTGACATGAAAAAACTATCTGCAAAAATAAGGAAGATATTAAACAATAAATAGAATTTCTTTAAAAAACGAATTTGATATAACGAAATTCCCATATATTGTATAATCATGAACCTGAGTAGTTATAATACTTTTAACATAAGCGGAATAGCAACAAAGGTGCCTATGGCGCTTCCCAGGTTTGTAAATGCCACTACCAGAAGAATTTTGGTTACCTTGTTTTGCCGGAAACCGCTTATGGAAAGAATGTCCTCGGAAAGACTTTCAAAATCTTTGACCTTCGGTTTTCTTGAAAAAGCCTCCACCAGCCCTGAAACCCATCCTGCAGCTATCATTGGATTTAAGGATGTTAAAGGAGCTGCCAAGATCGAAGATAGAATCGTTAGGGGATGAGCAAAAGCGATCAGCGCTCCAAGACCTGCCAGCAGACCATTTGCCACTATCCACCAGATAATCATATGAGCTCCTGTATCAGCGCCGCCGTAGAAAAAACCGATAATAAAGAGACCCAGTATAGATAAAGGCAAAATCCATTTAAAAATGCGCGTGAACATGCCTTTTGGAGGAATCTTTTCAAGAGCGTTAATATCTGCATTTACTTCCCAGTATTTTTTTATACCCGGCACATGACCAGCGCCGACAACAGCTACTATTCTTTTACCCGGCGCTGTTTTGATCTTATGAGCAAGATATCTGTCTCTTTCATCAATCAGGATATTTCTTAAAACAGGAAGCGATTTTTCAACATCCGCGAGAAGAGTTTCCAGCATGTCTTCCTGTTTCATTTTTTCGACATCTTCTTCGGAAATCTCCTCAATTTCTCCTGCGGATAAAATAAGTTGAAACAGTATTTTCAGCTTGTCCCATAGAGACATAACGCGCCAGATTCTCGACAGAGTGACGCGAATATCTCTATCCGCAAGATGTATTTGTGCTCCAACCTTTTCCGCTGTTTCAATGGCCGATAGCATTTCCGCCCCTGGTTTAATATCGAGTTTTTTTGCTATCCTTTTTTGAAATGATGCCAGAAGCAGGTTGGAAAGAAGGAGGAAAGCTTTTTTCTCCTTGATGACTTTGACAATATCCATATTTTGCCATCTGTCCTTTTGTCGGATAGACTGGTATCTGGATTGGCAAAGTTCGATGCAGACTGTATCCGGTTTTTCCTCTTCGATAACAGAGGTTACAAGCCGGGCGCTTTCTTTTGATACATGAGCCGTTCCCAAAAGAATAATCTTTTTGTCTTCAAAAGAAAGGTAATGTATATCGCTGTTAGTTACAGGGGCTTTCAAAATCTTTTCCTTCCAGCCATTTGTTAATAAAATGTTTTGTGACACTAATATCCTGACCTGACTTTTCAGATGCGATATCAAGTTTTTTCATTATTTCAAACACCTTGCTCCTGTTTTGTATCAGGGCATATATCTTTATGCTTCGCTTGAAATAATTCACCGCCGGTTCGTATTTGCCCTGGCTGAAATTGACATTCCCAATAGCGCTAAGATCATCGGCAATGCCTTTGTGAAATCCCGATAAGCGGTCAGCCTCCAGCGCTGCCTTAAAGAAGTAAACAGCTTTTTCATACCGCCCTGTTTCACACATCAGGTTGCCCAGAGCAAAATTTACTGTCGCATATTCTGAATAGTTTTCCGGATCAGCATTAGCCAAGGCTGAGTTTAATATTTCCTCCGCGCGACTGTATTCCTTTTGCCTGACAAAGAGGATGCCCAGGTTGTTTAATATGTGACCTTTCGGGATATTATTTTTTTGTGCGATATCTTCAGCCGACTTTAATATACTTGCGGCTTCTTCAAGACTGTCGGTACCTATCAGTACGGCGGCTTTATTTGAGAGAGCCTGCACCAACCCTTTGTAATTCTTGATATCCTGATATATGCTAATAGATTCTTCAAAAAAGAGCAGGGAGGTATCAAGATCTTCCATGATTCTGTAAATATTTCCGATATTGTTCATGCTCATGGCAACCCCGTCTAACTGGTCGGATGCGGCAAAAAGTTCATGAGCTCTAAAAAAGTATTCCAGGGAACGATTATAGCATCCTCTTTTATAGCAGGTAGCGCCTTTCCGTATTTCTTTCATGCCAGAGATAATATGGTCTGGTTTCTTCTTCACGGCATTTCCACCAGCGCATCCAAAGAAAAAAAGAACCGCAATTAAAATCACAAAAGTATTTAGTCGTTTCATGATAATCCTTCATAATAGTTTAGCCACAAAGGCACCAAGGCACCAAGATTGTAATATAATTTTTAATATACAGCGTATACCGTATATACAACTTTTTTATCTTTTTGATAAAGCTTTAAAATTAAAGTCCTTTTGTGCCTTAGTGGCTGTAATCAAACAGGATGTTCTCCTTATATCCGTTTAAAACAAACCGCAAAAAAACCATCCATATTATTTGTATGCGGATAAGTTTTCAAATATTGGTTTTGATTTATAAGAGAATATACATTTTTTGGCAGACCTTCAAGTTTATTATTTATAGCAAACTCTGAATGCTTATTCAAAAAGTCTTTAACGACCTCTTCATTTTCCTCCGGTTCTGTGCTGCATACAGCATAAACCAGTGTGCCTGACGGTTTGACAAGCTGCGCTAAATTACTTAGAAAGTTTACCTGTCTTGCTTTGTAGCTGTTTAATTTGTTGTCTGATATTGACCATTTTGCATCAGGATTTCTCCTTAAAACGCCCAGGCCCGAACATGGCGCGTCTAAAAGAATACGGTCAAACCCTGAAAAACCCTTATATGAGAATTGCCTATCAAACGGGACAGTAAGATCGTAATTGCAGGTCGTTACAATTGAGATCCCAAGTCTTTTCATTTCAGACTCAAGCTGTTGCAGTTTATTAGCCTGATTATCCACGGCCAACAGTCTGCCTGTATTTTTCATCATCTGTGCGATATGTCCGGTTTTGCCGCCCAGACCCGCACATGCGTCCAAAACAGTATCTCCCGGCCGGGGATTTAACAGACAAGTAACAAGCTGCGCGGCCTCATCCTGCACCTGAAAGCAACCATCTTTAAAGGCTTTTATTTCAGGAATTGATTTGCTTGGCTTAATAAAACGTATACCGTCAGAAGAGTAAGTTGTATTTTTAATTTGCTGTACATCACTTGCAAGCCTTTTAGTTAGATCGTCACGGGTTATCCTGAGACTGTTTGTACGGACAGTAATGGGTGGAATTGTATTTATTGCATCACATAACACTTCGGTCTCTTCTATCCCAAATCGATTAAGCCATCGTTTAATCATCCACTCCGGAAACGACTTTTTTACGGCAAGACTGTATACAGGGTTTTTATCAGGGTCAGGAAAAGGTATTTTTTCATGTTTTCTGACAGCATTGCGCAAGAGGGCATTTACAAATCCGGCAGCATGGGAAGACGCAAAAGACTTTGCAATTTCAACAGATGTATTAACAGCGGCAGAAACAGGTATCCTGTTTAAATAAATTATTTGAAAAAGCCCTATTCGAAGAATATTCAAAATTACGGGGTCTATCTTTTTAAGGCCGGTTTTTGAAAAATGATTTATTGTCCAGTCAAGGCGACCCCGCCATCTTAAAACGCCGTAAACCAGCGCATAAAATAAAGCCTGATCTCTTCTTGAAAGAAACAACTCTTTGTTTTGAATATCTTCCAGTATTTTATCCAGAGTATGGCGGCCTTTATTCAGAGAATTCAAGACAAATAGCGCTGTCTTGCGAGGATCATCTTTCGAGACTTTTGCAAAACGCCCCCTTTTGCCCAATTTCTGCGTCAGACTCAAATTTTAATCCTCGCAATATTCAATATATTCCTCCGGTTAAATTTTTCGCCTTCCTTGAACTTGAACAAAATTGAGCATTTTTCAAAAGTCTCGTTTCATATTAACTCAGGACAGCTCCGACAGGCAGCTTAAATCCCCGCAGAAAATCTTTAATCGCAAGGCGTTTTCCGGATTCCCCCTGTATTTCCAGGATGGACAGAGCCCCTTTTCCTGTGGCAACACGCAATTCATCAGGAAACGCTTTTAACACAGTGCCGGGGAGGTTATCAACAGGCATCATTATGGGCGTTGATCTGAATATCTTGAGACGGGTGTTGTTGCAAAAAGTAAATGCCCCAGGCCATGGTGTCATTCCACGTATGAAAGACTCAAGTTTATCCGCAGCCATTTTCCAGTTTATATGGCCGTCCTTTTTTTTAAGCATCGGCGCGTATGTGGCACGTGTGTGGTCTTGAGGAATGGGATTAATATTGCCGGCAGCTATAGTTTTTAAGGTTTTTATAAGAAGATCAGCGCCAAGATCTGCCAGACGGTTGTGAAGGGTGGCTGATGTGTCATCAGAAAAGATTTCAGTTTTTGATGTAAAAAGGATATCTCCTGTATCCAGACCTTCATCCATAAGCATGGTGGTAACTCCTGTCTCCTTTTCGCCGTTAATGATAGCCCACTGGATTGGCGCGGCCCCTCGATATTTAGGAAGGAGTGAAGCATGTATATTTAATGCGCCGATTTTGGGTAGATCTAAAATCCGTTTTGGAAGAATATGACCAAAGGCCGACACAACAAATATGTCCGGTTTTAATCTTATTACATGGTTTGCAAACTCGTCTGTCTTGATCGATATCGGCTGAATTACATCATATCCCAAATGCACGGCTGTCTTTTTAACAGGAGGAGAAACCGGTTTGCGGCTCCTTCCTTTTGGCCGATCAGGCTGAGTTACCACTAAAACCACGTCATAGTTATTTTTGTGGAGGGCATTTAATGCGGGTACGGCAAAATCCGGCGTACCCATAAATATGATTTTAATTTTATTCTCTATCTTTGAATTTGTCATTTTTTAGTTAACATCTTTTTGATACGTCTTTTATAAAGACCTCTTTTCAAAGTGCTTATCCGGTCTATAAATAAGATGCCGTTTAAATGATCAATTTCATGCTGCAAGACAACGGCAAGGTGTCCATGGGCCTCTATTCTCAATGGTTTTTCTTTCCTGTCAAACCCTTCAACCAGAATAAAGTCTGAGCGTTTTACATCAGACCTGTAATCAGGAACGCTCAGGCACCCTTCGCTTTCGGAAATAGTAGTTCCTTCGCTGGATATAATTTTGGGGTTAATAAGAACATGCAGGGATCGATTTTCATCACTTGAAGAAATATCGTAAACGATAATGCTTTGGTCAAACCCAACCTGTATGGCAGCCAGTCCCACACCGGGAGCTTTATACATAGTGGAAGACATGTCTTCAATCATATTCTGAATTGCGCCATCGATATTTTCTACAGGTTTTGCAGTTTGACTGAGAAATTCGTCAGGATATGTCAGTATTGTAAGTGTTGCCATAATAAATCCGTTAATTAATTATGTTTTTTATATTCATTATAAGAAGATATCTGCCATACATTAACACCCATTATCATTGCAGATACCAGGCCGATAATTATTACCGGAACCATTTGAATTACATGATTTACAAGTGTAAAGCCGGCGGCATCTTTTGGTGAAACCCCGAAAAGAGAAAGCGCAAAGATACCACCTGCTTCCCAGAGCCCCCAGTAACCGGGCACTGACGGAAGAGCGACAAATAGACAGATAATTATCATGACCGCCGTGATTTCAAAATATGAAAGCCGTAGGCCTGGACAGCCAAGGGCCATTACATAATATGAAAGAGCTGCAAGGCTCCAGATAATGGTTGACAGCACAATGCAAATACCCACCTTTTTTGGATTTTTAATCAGAACAAAACCCAAGGCAAAATTTTCTAAAAAACCTGTAAGAGGCGTGCAAATTCTTTTTTGCATCCGGTTTTTAAAATCGCTGCCGGCAAAAAAAAATATAGCCGGCAGTGCCATGATCAATCTTGTTACAACCTTTCGGGTAGCAGAAAAGCTGATTATTATCACTCCGGCAATTAAGGCCGCGCTCAGCTTAAACATGCCTTCTCCAACAGCTATCAGTGTTTCTTTGTTTAGATGATACTTGCCAAAGGAAATATCAAGCGCCGGATCTATATGAACAAACGCAAACACGGTTATTGCAAGTATTATCAGAAGAATTATGTCAAATAACCTTTCAGCGGCAACCGTTGCAAGTCCTGTAGAAAATGGAATGTTATCCTTTTTTTGCAGAATTGCCGGCCTTGCCAGCTCGCCGATTCTGCCGGGCAGAATGCAGTTTAACATAAAACCAATCATCAGGGGATAAAATGCCTGCCAAAAACTTATGGTGTGTACCGCTCCAAGGATGAACCGCCATCTGAGAGTTCTTACAACAAAACTCATTAGAGCAATAAATACAGCCGGTAATATCCAAAAGTAATTTATTGTTGTCAGATAAGTCGCAAGATCGGCAAACGGAACATTTATAAAGGACAGATAAAGGGCTGCGGCGGATAATAATATTCCCAGAGTTAGAGAAATGGTTATGTTCTTTTTTATGCGCATAAACCCAGGGTTATACCTCGGAAAGGATATTGCGAGCCTTGCTGATGTCTTTGTTGATCTGATTTGATAATTCTGAAATATTTAAAAACTTTTTTTCATCTCTGAGCCGCTTTATAAAATTTATGCGAATTTTCTGCCCGTATATATCATCATTAAAATCGAGGATATGAGCTTCAACAGTAAAGATGTGGTCATCAAAAGTAGGACTGTATCCGATATTGGCAACCCCTTTATATTTATTCCCTTTGCATTCAACTGTAATCGCATAGACACCGGTTTTGGGGCTGAGTTCATCATAAAGGTTTATGTTGGCGGTAGGAAAGCCGAGGAGTCTGCCCCCTCTGTCTCGCCCGGTCATAACCGTGCCCCTTATCTGATAGTATCTGCCCAAAAGTTTTTGAGATTCAGCAACTCTTCCCTCTGATACAAGCTCACGTATTCTGGTGCTGCTTATTTTATCTGCTGAATTGTTTGATGCCTGAATTTTTTTGACAACAATTACTTCAAAACCGATCTGTTTTCCATATGTTTTAAGTAAATCAAGGGTTCCTTCACGGTTCTTGCCAAAAGTATAATCTTCTCCGACAATAACAGCCTTCATGCCGATACGCTTTACCAGGATTTCCTCTACAAACTCCTTTGCCGGTATTGAGGCGAATTCCCGTGTAAAGGGTATGCAAATAAGAATATCAATGCCTGCTTTTGCGATAAGTTCTGCTTTTTGTTCATACAGGGTAATAAGGGGTGGATGGTTATTTTGTTTTAACACCCTGATGGGATGGGGCTCAAAGGTCATGACAACAGATGTGCCCTGAAGCGCCCGTGCCTTTTCTATTACCTGATGAAAAAGGGCCTGATGCCCAATGTGCACACCATCGAAGTTTCCGATGGTAATAACCGCATTTTTATATGGATGATCAATCTTTTCAATATCTTCAATAATGTCCATTTTATATTATCCAATTATTGACGGTTTCGTAAAAAGTCTTTTGTGAACGGCTTTGAGCATTTTGGGAAAAAGCAATTGAGATGTTCATCGTCAAGAAATGCAAGCTGTTTGAGGCCGTCAGGCCGAGTTCTTGCATTTTAGATGAATATTTCAATTGCGCCCAAAATGGTCATGAAGTGAACAAAATCGACTTTTTACGAATTCATCATTATTCATGATACATTCGTAACTACACAATCCAAAGTTCTGTCATTTCTGCCACGCAAGTCAGATGATCGCAATAGGAGCCTGTGACTGAATAGTTACAAAAAACATAAATTTTATTTTTTGCGCATTTTGTGCCTTTTTGCGACTATACATTCAAATGAACTTGACAATAATAAGAAAAAAAAATATCTATATCATTTTGTTAACTAAATCAATCCTTTTAATTTAAGACCTTTGCAAAACATTCAATTTTTAAAGGTCTCAAATCGTGCCGAAGTGGCGGAACTGGTAGACGCGCTAGGTTCAGGGTCTAGTGGGGGTTTCTTCGTGGGAGTTCGAGTCTCCCCTTCGGCACCATACTAAAACAAAGGCTGTAATCATAGAGGCTGTGGATATTCAGTCTCTCAAAGGTCTGAAATCTGCTTCAGATAATGAAAAAGTATCCTTGAAGATTTTACGCCCTTTCCTGCTTCATATTCATTGCGCGCGTTTCTTGCAAGCTGCGTCAGGCGCTGCCTTTCTGCATCAGGACAAAAGTTTAGAATCTCCTCAATAAGCGCTCTGTTTCCTTCCTTAAGTTCATCCCGCCATTTTTCAATCTTTTTAAAGGCAAGGATCTTTTGATGGTCACCGAGCCTGATATTTTCAAGAGCATTCTGTATGGGTTCAGGATCGATATCACGCATGAGTGCGCCGATGTATTGCAATTGTCTGCGCCTTGCTCCGTGACTTTTTGTTTTTCCGGCAACGATAACAGCATTACGCAAATCATCCAAAACATCAATACGCTCAAGCTGTTCAGACGACAGGGCTATAAGCTGTTCGCCAAGCTTCTGCAAAGCCCTGGCTTCATTTTTCTTTTGCGTTCTGCTTTTATGATCATCATTCATTTTTCAAGCCCGTTTGCTTAGTACATCTCGTATTTAACCAGTCTGCCGTCAAGCCCACCTGCCTTGATCGGTTTTTTCCATGATGCTTTCAGACCGATTTTTTTTATATACCTGCGTTCTCCGAAGTAAATATAAGCAGTTGAACCTTTGCATTTCTGTTTAAGAAAATCACCGAGGTCTTTGTAAAATGCTTCAAGGTCCTCATCTCCCCCAATTCGAATGCCATAAGGAGGGTTTGCTACAATTACCCGGCCGAAAATGGCAGGCAACTCTCTGAAGTCAGCCCTTTCAACTCTTACATTCTTTCCGTAATTAAGCCCCATTATGTTT
>JAUVHU010000089.1 GCA_030593145.1 Desulfobacteraceae bacterium | reverse complement strand
GAGACCTTTGAAAAATGCTCAATTTTGTTCGAGTACAAGGAAGACAAAAATTTTAAACGTAGGAATACATTGAGTATTTCGAGGCTTAAAATTTTAGCCTGACGCAGTAATCGGGCAAAAGGGGGCGTTTTGCAAAGGTCTCAGAATAGGATTCCAAATGAAGATTGTAGTAATCATCCCTTCAAGATATGCCTCATCGAGGTTTGACGGCAAACCGCTTGCCCTTATTGCCGGAAAGCCCATGATACAGCTTGTCTATGAAAGGTCGGCTCAAGCAGAAAAAATATCAGACGTTATTGTAGCCACTGATGACCCGCAAATTTTTGATGCTGTTCAGGATTTTGGAGGCAAGGCCGTCATGACCTCGAAAGAAAACAGATCCGGCAGCGACAGGGTTGCTGAAGCAGCAAAAAAAATCGGCCTTGGCCTTGACGATATCGTTGTAAATATTCAGGGTGATCAGCCGCTTCTCGACCCTCGTTGTATAAATAAGCTTGTAGAACCTTTTCTTTCTGACACAAATCTCGAAATGAGCACCCTTGCCTTTAAGATTGTCAATAAGGAGGAAATAACAAACCCCAAGGATGTTAAGGTGACATTCGACAATCAGGGCTTTGCCATGTATTTTTCAAGGTCGCCGATACCGTGCGGCCGTGATTCTTCCACCGGTTTTGACACATACAAGCATTTAGGTGTTTACGCATATACCAGACGTTTCCTGGAAATATTCGGAAAACTGCCTGAAGGAAAGCTTGAAAGAATTGAAAAGCTGGAACAACTTAGAGCGCTTGAATACGGCCATAAAATCATGGTAGTTGTAACGCCTTATGACTCTCCTGAAGTAGATCTACCGGAAGATATTGCAAGAATTGAAAAATTGCTGAAAGACAACACTTAACACCTAACACTTCTATGAATATTGAAACACTAAACAAACTTCTTTCCTCTATCGCCGCAGGCAAAACATCTATTGAAGATGCCGCTGGAAAGCTTAAACATATATCGTTCGAAGACATAGACTATGCGCATATAGACCATAACCGTTCCCTGCGTAAGGGGTTCCCCGAAGTAATATTCGGACAGGGCAAAAGCGCGGATCAAATTGTCGGCATAATGGAAAAGATGATTTGCCAGGAAACTGTTGTTCTAATTACACGGATCGATAAACAAAATGCCAATAAAGTAATTTCACACTTTCCGGATTCAATATATCACAAAGACGCAAAAATGATTGTCTGGGGAAAAGATAAAATCCCGAACCAGGGCAAGGGAACAATAGCCGTCATCTCAGCAGGAACATCCGACATTCCGGTTGCAAAAGAAGCGTACCTTACGGCACAAGTCATGGGTAATGATGTAAAGTCGGTTTTTGACGTTGGCGTTGCCGGTATTCACAGACTGTTTGCCCATAAAAAACTTATTGAGCAGGCATCAGTTCTGATCGTTGTTGCCGGTATGGAAGGGGCGCTGCCAAGTGTGGTGGCAGGCATGGTAAAAAGCCCTGTAATAGCCGTTCCCACAAGCATAGGCTACGGCGTCAGCCTTGGCGGTCTGACAGCTCTTTTTGCCATGTTAAACAGTTGCAGTTCAAATGTTGCGGTAGTGAATATAGATAACGGATTCGGAGCAGGTTATATGGCTTCTGCAATAAACAGGGTATGAAATACAACCCTACAGCCTGTATACCTGTTTTCCACTATTTTGAAACTTAATATCAGATTCTCACGCAAAGGCGCCAAGCTCGCAAAGAAAAAAATAAAACTTAGCGTCTTTGCGCCTTTGCGTGAAGCAATATTTTTAAAATAGTGTTATTCCCATCCGCCGAAGAGATGAAGATGAAGGTGAAAAATAATCTGCCCTCCTCCTTTTTCGACATTAAAAAGAAGCTTATATCCGGATTCTGAAACACCTTCCTGCTTTGCCATGTCTCTTCCAATCATAATTGTTTCAGATACAATCTTTTTATCCTCTTCAGTCAGATCGTTTATGCTGCGTATATGTTTTCTTGGAACAATCAAAAGGTGTACAGGAGCCTGCGGATTTATATCCTTGAAAACTACCAGTGTGTCATTCTCAAATAAAAATTTTGTCGGTGTTTCTCCATTTACAATGCTGCAAAAAATACAGTCTTTTTCCATATCGGATATCCTCATACAAAGTTTTTAATCACGTCTCTTTTCAAGGCGTACGCCGCAAAACACGAAAGTACGAAAACACGAAAAATTCAAAATTAAGAATTTAGAATTGTTAAACCTAAGTTGAGCGATTTATTGCGAAGATATGTGCCGAGATCTTGATGCATAAAGGTTTGCGAAAACCGCGGGCATACCCGTGGATATGTCGAGGATTTTCGCGAATCCTTGATGCGCAAGAGATCGGTGCAGATCGAGTAAAAAATCGCTCAATTGAGGTTATCCCCACCGGCCTATTTTAGTCGGCGCTTCCAACAATTGTTCAAGCTCACATAAAAACCGCTCTCTCGGTATCTCTTTGGCCCCAAAACGAACTAAGTGCTCTGTAAAAACCTGGCAGTCTATCATATCAAATGACAGTGATTTAAGGTACTCCACCAGAAAGACAAAAGCCACATTTGAAGCATTGCTGATTCGTATAAACATCGATTCTCCGAAAAAACATCTTCCAAGGGAAACACCATATAATCCTCCAGCCAGCTCCCCTTCATGCCATGCCTCCACTGAATGTGCGAAACCTGATTCATGAAGCTTGCAGTAAGCTTTGATCATATCCTTATCGATCCAGGTTCCCTCATTATTCTGCAACCGAATCCGGGCGCAGGATGTTATAACCTGACTAAAAGCCTGGTCAATTGTTATATGAAATATATCCTTTTGTATAATTTTTTTTAATGTTTTTGAAATCTTTATATCATCAGGATAAAGTACAAAACGCGGATCAGGGGACCACCACAAAATAGGCTCTGAATCTGAATACCAGGGGAAAATACCCATTTTATAAGCAAGTAAAAGACGATCCTGACTTAAATCACCGCCAACCGCCAGCAAACCATCTTTTGGCGCAAAATGAGGCGGCGGAAACTTTATTTCATCAGACAATAGAAAGATGGGCATTATAAAAATCCAGATGTCTTTGGATTTATGATTGTCGATTTATGATTGTCGATTTTCGGAATCGCTCCTGCCGCGACGGGCGCGAGCACGGCGGGTCGCTCTGTCTTATCAATCCTCTAATCCCTGTTTCTTTTATTTTTCATTCGATGTTGGACGTTCGACCTGCCGCGACAGTGCGCGAGCACGGCGGGTGTTCGATGTTCATCTTTTTTCTTCTAATCCTCTGATCCTTATCCATAAACAAAGCTCAACCTGTCCTCTTCGACATCGATAGAAACCCTGCCGCCTTTTTCAAGCCGGCCAAAAAGAATTTGTTCGGAAAGTATATCCTTTATTTCTGTCTGCAACAATCTGGAAAGCGGCCTTGCTCCATATTGCGGATCATATCCTTTTTTTGCCAGCCATGTCCTGGCCCTGGAAGAGATGGCGAGAAAAACCTTTTTGGCGGCAAGCTGCTCGTTAATCTCGACCATGAATTTATCAACAACCTTTTCCATAATTTCAGGCGTTAATGAATTAAAATGAATTATTCCGTCAAGACGATTTCTAAATTCCGGGTTGAAAAATTTTTCAACCGCCTTTCTTCCTTTGGATTCATCATCAAACTCCGATTCGCCAAAACCGATTGTCTGAACACCCATCTCCCTGGTGCCGACATTTGAAGTCATAATAATAATTACTTTTCTGAAATCGGCCTTTTTCCCGCTATTGTCTGTCAGAGTCGCATGGTCAAGAACCTGGAGTAATATATTATACATATCCTGATGAGCCTTCTCGATTTCATCAAGAAGTAAAACGCTGTAGGGATGCTTCCTTATACTGTCTGTGAGAAGTCCTCCCTGTTCAAAACCCACATAACCCGGAGGAGCGCCTATGAGCCTGGCAACAGCATGCTTTTCCATGTATTCACTCATATCAAAACGTAAAAACCGGACGCCTAAAACCCTCGCAACCTGTTTAGCCGTTTCTGTTTTTCCAACACCGGTGGGGCCTGTAAACATAAACGATCCAATAGGATTGTCAGGAACGCCAAGGCCCGCGCGAGAACGTTTTATTGAGGTGGCAATGGATTTAATGGCGGCATCCTGTCCAAAAACCACCTGTTTCAGCCTGTCTTCAAGATTCTCTAATGTTGCCTTATCAGATGTCGATACACTAATGGCCGGCACTCTCGCCATTTTGGCAACAATTTTTTCAATATCAGACGGATTGATCCTTTTTCGCCTGGAATGACCGGAAAGCCTTACAAACGCCCCGGCCTCGTCTATCACATCTATTGCTTTGTCCGGCAGATAACGGTCGTTAATATATTTGGCAGACAACTCAGCAGCGGCCTTAAGAGCCTGGTCTGTATAAAGAATTCCGTGGTGGTGCTCATAAACGGATCTCAGACCTTTTAATATTTTACAGGTTTCTGAAACAGTTGGCTCTGCAATTTCAACCTTTTCAAAACGTCGGGATAAGGCGCGGTCCTTTTCAAAATGATTCTTGAACTCCTCATAGGTTGTAGAGCCGATACAGCGCAGCTCACCTGTTACAAGGGCCGGTTTCAATATATTTGACGCATCCATGGAACCACTGCTTGTAGCCCCGGCCCCGACAATAGTATGAATCTCATCAATAAATAAAATGGCGTTCTTTTTCTTCTTCAGCGCCGCAAGAACTCCCTTTAAACGCTGCTCAAAGTCGCCGCGGAATTTAGTTCCGGCCAGAAGTCCCCCAAGATCGAGTGAAAAAATACCGACATCTTTGAGCAGGTCAGGAACAGAACCCTCATGTACCTTTATAGCCAGCCCTTCAACCATCGCGGTTTTTCCAACACCCGGTTCTCCTACATATACAGGATTGTTCTTCCGTCTTCTACAAAGAACCTGAATAGTGCGTTCAAGTTCAAGTTTACGGCCGATAAGTGGATCTAACTTCCCCAGGGAAGCGCTTTTTACAAGATCTATCGTAAAAGCCTCAAGGGGATCTATCTTTTTCTTTTCCCTCTTGCCGGTTTTGACAAATCCGCCGGGCTTGTCCTGAAAAGGAGCATTGTAAGTATCGTGGGAAATACAACTTAAAACATCAAGACGTGTAATCCCTTCTTTTGCCAGAAAATACGCGGCATGGGAATCCTTTTCCTGAAAAATAGAAGCCAGTATATCTTCAACAGCGACCTCCTGCTTCTCTGCTGAACGCACATGATTAAGCGCTCTCTGGATTATTCTTTGAAAGCCGTTTGTCTGCTGAAGTACATATTCTGTTTCTTCGGAAATGCTTTTCAACTGCTCGCTGAAAAACTTCTCAAGTGAATTGTTCAGGTTTTCGATGCTGCCGCCGCAACTCTCAATAATTTCAGCGCCGGCGCTATCGTACAAAATAGCAAAAAGGACATGTTCTACACATACATATTCATGACGCCTTGCCTTGGCTTCTCTGATCGCAAAACCGAGAGTTGCGCTTAGTTCTTTACTTATCATAACCTAGTCTCTCTCCATGGAACATTTAAGCGGAAAACCATTTCCCCTTGCCAGTGTCTCCACCGTACCAACCTTTGTTTCAGCAACATCATATATATAAACACCGCAAAGTCCGATCTCTTGCCTGTGGACTTTCAGCATAATGTTTATAGCATCTTCAAGCGATTTATTAAATACCGACACAAGGATTTCAACAACAAACTCCATAGAGGTGTAATCATCATTATGAATCAACACCCTGTACATGGATGGCTCTTTGACCTCATCCAAAGTCTCTGAAAGTACGCTTTCATCTGCTTCAGGACTGCATTTACCCATAGCTTTAACTATAACCTCCAACTTCTGATTTTTGCTCTCACATTCTTATCTTCTAACCTTCTATCTTTCCCGTCCAGCCCTTTAATCCCTTAATCCCTGTTTCTTTTGTTCTTCATTCGATGTTCGATGTTGGACGTTGGACGTTCGATGTTCATCTTTTTTCTTCTAACCTTCTAATCCCCTAACTCCTGACCTCTGACTTCTATCCCTATCTTCCGCAGCACTTTTTATATTTCTTTCCGCTTCCACAGGGACATGGGCTGTTTCTACCAATCTTTTTTTCAGCTCGCCTTACCGGTTTTTTCTTTACATCATCATCCCCGCTTGAAAATACAAGTTTCTGCTCCTCAGGCCGCCTTAAATCATCTATCCTTTCAGGCTCTGTTATCTGAATTCTGAACAAAATTCCAACAGTCTCTTTCTTGATCCTGGAAATCATGTCCTGAAACATCTCAAATCCTTCTTTTTTATAAACAATTAGAGGATTCTGTTGGGCATAGCCTCTTAAGCCGATGCCCTCCTTCAGGTGATCCATGCTAAGGAGGTGATCCTTCCACAGGTTATCCACGGTCTGTAGCATGACAATCCTCTCCAGATTCCTGAAATCTTGCTCCCCTATCTGAGCTTCCCTTTCATTATATACGCTGATAACTGCATCTGAAATCAACTGGGCCAGTCCCTCCCCGGTCAATCCGTCCAATGTATCATCATCAATCTTATTAAGAAAAAAGTTAAACTGTTTAAACACAGATTCATTAATCCCTTCCATATCCCATTCTTCAGGCAAAACCTTGTCGTCCGCGAAAGTATCTGCAATCTCTTCAGCCTGTTCGCAAATCATATCCAAAATGGAATTTTTCAGGTTTTTCCCTTCAAGCGCTTCACGGCGCTGCCTGTATATAACCTCCCTCTGCTGGTTCATAACATCATCATATTCTATAAGCTGCTTCCGAATATCAAAGTTGTGTCCCTCAACCTTTGCCTGCGCATTTTCAATTGCCCTGCTAATCAGGTTATGTTCAATCGGCTCCCCCTCTTCCATGCCCAGTTTATCCATAATCCCTGTCATCCGCTCTCCGCCGAATATCCGCAAAAGGTCGTCCTCGAGTGAAAGATAAAAACGGGACGATCCAGGGTCTCCCTGTCTTCCGGACCGGCCTCTAAGCTGGTTGTCGATGCGCCTGCTTTCATGTCTTTCCGTGCCTATTATATGAAGTCCTCCAAGTTCAGTTACACCTTCGCCAAGAACTATGTCGGTTCCTCGTCCGGCCATGTTGGTCGAAATAGTAACCGACCCTTTCTGGCCTGCCATGGAAATAATTTCTGCCTCCTTTTCATGGTTTTTTGCATTGAGCACAGTATGTTTGATGCCTTTCTTTTTCAATTTTTTGCTGAAATCTTCCGAAACATCGATGGAAATTGTACCCACCAGTACCGGCTGCTCTTTTTTATTCAGCTCTATTATCTCATCCATCACCGCTTCGAATTTTTCTTTCCTCGTCTTGTATATAGCATCCGGAAAATCGGCCCTTATCATGGGCTGGTTTGTGGGCACAACAACCACATCAAGATTATAAATCTTTTTAAATTCAGATGCTTCAGTATCAGCCGTACCTGTCATCCCTGCGAGCTTATTATACATCCGAAAGTAATTTTGAAAGGTAACTGTGGCGAGTGTCTGATTCTCGTTTTCTATCTTTACGTTTTCTTTTGCTTCCAGCGCCTGGTGCAGTCCTTCACTGTAGCGACGTCCGGGCATCAAACGGCCTGTAAATTCATCTACAATAATCACCTCTCCATCCTTGATAATATAGTCAACATCTCTCTTAAAAAGTGCATAGGCTTTTAAAGCCTGATTAGTATGATGGAGAAGTTCTATACATTTAGGATCGTACAGGTTGTCTATTTTAAGAGCCTTTTCAGCTTTTGCCGTTCCTTTGTCGGTCAGAACTGCTGTTCTGGCCTTCTCATCAATTTTATAATCTTCGTCGCGCGTAAGTTTCGGTATTATTTTGTTGATCCGGTAGTAAAGCTCAGTCGATTTTTCGGCTGGACCTGATATGATAAGCGGTGTTCTTGCCTCATCAATCAATATGCTGTCCACCTCATCTACTATCGCAAAGTTAAGTTTCCGCTGAACAATTGAGATGTTGTCAAATTTCATGTTATCCCGTAAATAATCAAAACCAAACTCATTATTTGTTCCATAAGTAATATCTGCTTCATAAGCCTTTTTGTGCTCCGCGTCATCCATTCCATGTAAAATGCTGCCGACTGAAAGACCAAGAAAATTATAAATTTGTCCCATCCATTCCGTATCACGCCTTGCCAGGTAGTCGTTCACAGTAATGATATGCGCTCCTCTGCCTGAAAGGGCATTTAAATATACCGGAAGGGTGGCTGCCAAAGTTTTCCCCTCGCCTGTTTTCATTTCAGCAATCTTGCCGTTATGAAGAACCATCCCGCCAATAAGCTGCGCGTCAAAATGCCGCATTTTGAGTGTGCGCACCGACGCTTCTCTGACCGTTGCAAAGGCTTCCGGCAAAATATCTTCAAGGGACTCGCCTTTTTCGACACGTTCTTTGAATAATAAAGTCTGGGCTTTAAGCTGTTCATCACTCATCGCCTGTATAGAAGGTTCCAGGGTATTAATCCTGTCAACCATGGGTTGAAGCTTTTTCAACTCCCGCTCGTTTTTACTTCCAAAAACCTTAGTTAAAAAATTGAAAATCATATATGATTATACCTCGTTTAAATAGAGACCTTTGAAAAATGTTCAATTTCGTTCAAGTTCAAGGAAGGCGAAAATTTTAACTGGAGGAATATATTGAATATTTCGAGGATTGAAATTTGAACCTGACGCAGTAATCGGGTAAAAGAGGACATTTTGCAAAGGCCTCTAATAAAAGGGGTGAAATGGATGACATAAAAAATGGTAGGCACGATTGGATTTGAACCAACGACATCTACCGTGTCAGG
>JAUVHU010000106.1 GCA_030593145.1 Desulfobacteraceae bacterium | reverse complement strand
TTATGAAATGGATATAAAACCCCTTACAACGGACCAGTGCGGACAGTGTCATTTTTCTATTTTTAGCGCTATAAAAAGTCAGGGCGGCAGGCATCAGATCGATTGTGTGCAATGTCATACCGAGTACCATGTGTATTCTCCTCGAAAGCAGAACTACGCCCAGATCATGCCTAAATGCGCTTCGTGTCACGTAAGCGCAAGCGGTGGCCCGTTTCATGGAAAAAACAAGAACCTCACTCCTTGTCTGACGTGCCATGCTGATCCGCACAAACCTCTTGCAATTCCTATGTCGGATATTGAAACGTCTTGCGCCCTCTGTCATAAGAAGGAAGGTGATGAAATAAAAAATTATCCGAGCATGCATACCAGCGAGGTTACTTGTGCTGACTGTCATACTGAACACGGGCAGATTCCTGAGTGCAGTGTTTGCCATGATTCCCACAGCCCTGCGGCTGAGCTTGCCACAGCAGACTGCATGATATGTCATCCTGTTCATAAGCCTACGCAGATCTCGTACAGCAAAGAAACATTATGTACTATCTGCGCAGGATGTCATGACCAGGCTTATAGTCTGCTTCATAAAAAAGAGACAAAACATACATTTGTTGCATGTTCTGACTGCCATCCATCTCACAAGAAGATTCCTGAGTGTAGCAGATGCCACGGAGAACCACATCCAAAAATGTTACAGGATACGACAAAATGCAGTGGTTGCCATGGTATCGCACATGATCTCAACTAAGGATTAAGGGATTATAGGTCATAACTCCGGTGAAAACCGGAGTTATGATAGTCTGTAACTGCTTGAAAAGACTAAATTATAGCTTTCGCCTGAATGACAAAAAAGTGGTTTTTCAAAATCATCATTTAGGTTGGGAGCTTTTTTTTAGCTTGCGCCACTTCTCAAGCCTTTGTTTTATTATCTTTTCATATCCTCTGTCTGAGGGAGAGTAGTAAAGCTTGCCCTGAAGTTTTTCCGGCAGATAGTCCTGGGGAGTAAATCCTTCTTTATAGTCATGCGCATACTTGTAATCTTTTCCATACCCTATTTCTTTCATTAGTCTGGTCGGAGCATTCCTTATATGTAGCGGAACAGGCTGAGATCCTGAAGTTTTAATTTCCTTTTTAACCATTTTAGAAGACGCGTATATACTGTTGCTTTTGGGCGCTGTTGCAAGATAAACAGCGGCCTGGGTTAGAGCCAGCTCTCCTTCAGGGTGTCCGAGAAATTTAAATGCTTCCATGGCGTTTAAAGCAACTCCGAGCGCGTATGGATCCGCATTGCCCACGTCTTCGGATGCAAACCTGACCATCCTGCGGGCAATATATAGGGGGTTTTCTCCGGCGAGCAGCATCCGTTCGAGCCAATAGACTGCTGCGTCAGGATCGCTTCCACGCAGGCTTTTATGAAAAGCTGATATAAGATTATAGTGTTTATCACCTGATTTGTCATAGATAAGCGCTTTTTTCTGCAAAGCATTTTCTAAATCCTGCAAACTTATGCGCTTGTTTCCCCCTTTTTCCGGTATTAGTAATGACGCGGCCAATTCAAGGCTGTTTAAAGCAACACGAGCATCCCCTTCCGCGATGTGTGTCAGATAGGCAATAGTGTCCCGGTCAAAACCAGGATTAATATTGCCAAGCCCATTTTTTTTATCTTTAAGGGCCCTGTCAATTATTTCAGCAATATCATCTGATGAAAGAGACTTCAGGATTATTACGCGGCATCTTGATAAGAGGGGAGAAATTACTTCAAAGGAAGGATTTTCGGTTGTAGCTCCGATTAATGTAATAAGACCGCTTTCAACATGATGGAGGAATGCATCCTGCTGGGTCTTGTTGAACCTGTGTATTTCGTCAACAAAAAGTATGGTTCGTTTTTGGTAAAGCTTTTGCTGATTTTTTGCATCTTCTATAACAGACCTGATCTCTTTAACCCCTGAAAGCACGGCAGAAAAATGGACAAAATAGGATCTGGTTTCACAGGCAATCAGTCTTGCAAGGCTGGTTTTTCCGCATCCGGGCGGCCCCCACAGGATCATTGAAAAAATCTGATCTTTTTCAATAGCATGGCGGATCAAAGAACCTTTGCCCACGGCATTTCTTTGACCTATGAATTCATCAAGATTCTGCGGGCGCATTTTTTCAGCAAGGGGTCTTGATGCGTCTGCGGTTTCTTTCGCTCTGCATTCAAATAGATCCAATTTTTATCCTTTTTTCTTGTTTACCTATCATCTCCGATTTTACCTGATCCATAACTTCCGATCCCTGATTCCTGTGAAATACTACATTTTTTTTGTTTTTGGATGTTTTTTATACGGCTTTCCTGTTCGCTGGCGAAAGAACAGACGGACAGGTGTTTTGTCGAGTCCTGCTTCTAATCGAATCTGATTGATAAGATATCTCTTGTAGGAAAAATGGACGGCATCAGGATAATTGACAAAGCAGACAAAAGTAGGGGGTTTTGCGGATATCTGCGTGGCATAATAAAATTTAAGCCGTTGTCCCTTATGCAAAGACGGCTCATTTTTTTCAATTGCCGTTTTAAATATTCTATTTAACTTTCCTGTTCCAATTCGTATGGCATACTGACTGTAAACTTCATCCACAAGCTTGAAAATTTTTGCAACTCTTTGGCCTGTTAAAGCCGAGGTGGTTATTGCCGGAGCAAAACTCAAATATTTTGCTTCCATTCTCAACTGCTCGTAGTATTTTTTTATTGTATGACTGTCTTTTTCAATAAGATCCCATTTGTTCAGAAGCAGAATGCAGCCACATCCACGCTCAAAAGCATAACCCGCAATATTTATGTCCTGTTCTGTAATTCCCTCATTTGCATCCATAACAATAAGGGCTACATCACATCTATCAAGGCTTCTTAATGCTTTTATTATGGAAAACTTTTCAATCTTTTTTGAAACCTTTCCCCTGCGTCTGATACCGGCAGTATCGATCAGAAGGTAGGATTTTCTATTAATCTTGCAAACAGAGTCAACAGCATCCCGTGTTGTGCCCGGGATATTACTTACAAGCATGCGGTTTTCACCAAGGATATGGTTTACAAGGGATGATTTGCCGACATTCGGTCTGCCGATCACCGCAAGCTTTATAATATCCTGTAATTTTTCCTCGGCAAATTCCGGAAGCGCGAGAACCAGATCATCAAGAAAACTTGATATTCCGTAACGATGTTCAGCCGAAACAGGGTATAATGTCTCAATGCCTAAGCTGTAAAGATCGTACATGTTTTTTTCCTGTTCTGCGCCGTCGATTTTATTGACAGCATAAAAAACAGGCTTTGTAACTGAGCGGAGAATTTCAACAATATCCTTATCAAATGGAGAGATTCCATACTTTCCGTCAAGCAGAAGAACAATAATATCTGCGTCTTCTATGGCCTGTTTAACTTGGAAGCGTATCTGATGCGCAAAATCATCATCATCTTCCAATGAAAATCCGCCGGTATCGACAAGAGTAAACTCAACGTCATTCCAGCTGGCATTACCATAAATGCTATCTCTCGTAACACCCGGAAAATTGTCAACAAGAGCATCCTTTGATCCGGTGATACGATTAAAAAATGTTGATTTGCCCACATTGGGACGACCGACTATGGCTACAATGGGTTTCATAATAAATATCCGTCAATTTTTGAAATATTATAAAAAACAGCTTAGGGTTCGCACAAAAATAAGTTCGCATGAGTGTTTTGCTCAATTGAGGTATGATAATCGACCATCTTATATCTTTCAATAAAAAAATATGATATGGACAGTCTATGATAATACTTGGCATTGAAACATCCTGTGATGACACGGCTGCGGCGGTAGTGGTTGATGGAACTGAAATTTTATCTTCTGTTGTATCATCCCAGATAGATATTCATCATTCATACGGCGGGGTTGTGCCTGAACTTGCTTCAAGGAAACATATTGAATCTATTGTTCCTGTTGTCAAGGAGGCGATCAATAAGTCCGGCATTAGTTTAAAACAGTTGGATGGGATTGCTGTTACCCAGGGTCCAGGACTGATAGGTTCATTGCTTGTCGGATTTTCCTTTGCAAAGGGGTATGCTTACGCCCTCGATCTTCCGTGGATTGGTGTAAATCACCTTTACGGCCATATAAATTCAGTACTCCTGGAATCTGGTCCCCCCCCATTTCCATTTGCAGCTCTTCTGGTATCAGGCGGGCATACAGCTATTTATTATGTTAAGTCCTACAGAGATATCGAGCTTATGGGGCAAACCAGAGATGATGCTGCCGGAGAAGCATTTGACAAGGTCGCCAAAATGCTGGGGCTGGGCTATCCTGGTGGAATTGTTATAGACAATATTTCAAAACAGGGTGACCCTGGAAAAATCATTTTTCCAAGAGCATATTTAAATAAATCCGAATTTGACTTTAGCTTTAGCGGTGTTAAGACATCGGTAAACCGCTATATCCAGATCCACCAAGGAGAATATAAAGATATGATCCCTGATATTGTGGCAGGATTTCAGGAATCGGTTGTTGATGTTTTGTCATATAAGATAATAAATGCCGCGATGGAAAAGGGTTGCGACCATATCGCTCTGGTTGGAGGAGTGGCTGCAAATAGCAGGTTGAGGGAAAAGGTTATCCATGATGCCGGTGAAAAAGGTATTACCGCCCATATACCTTGTTTGCATCTTTGCGGAGATAATGCTGCAATGATTGCTGCTGTGGGTTATCATTATTTAAAAGATGGATATAAATCCGATATTAATGATGATGTGTATTCAAGAGCAAAAATATTCGGGTAATATTTGACTTAATGCAGTATTTTTACTATTAAATCAAGTTCCTTCTAAATATAATAACAGAATAAACAGGCAAGGGCAAAATTTAAGTATAAGGAGAGAAGTATGAACAGAAAATTCTGGATATTAAGTTTGATCATGTTATGGCTTGTCGTTCCTTTGGCAGTGCAGGCTGCAGAGATGACCGGACACGAGGTTATGGAAAAGCAAAAGGAATTGCATAAAGTGCAAAGTGAAATTGGAAACGAAATTATGCTCCTTGTGGACAAGGATGGCGGCAAGGAAAAGAGGAAGGTCAAACGCTATGCAAAAGAGGTGGGCGACGATGTTTATCGTTATCTGATCGTATTTCTTAATCCTGCTGATATCAGGGGGACAGCTCTCCTTACATGGGAACAAAAAGAACGAGAGAAT
>JAUVHU010000076.1 GCA_030593145.1 Desulfobacteraceae bacterium | reverse complement strand
CAACCTTGCGGAGTTTTCGGAAACATTAAATGACATTATTTCAAAGGTAAATAAGGGAAAGGGCAGTATAGGAAGGCTGGTTAACGAGGATGAAACAATTGACAATTTAAACGCAGCGCTTACATCACTTAAAACAATTACCGACAAAATAAATATTGGTGAAGGATCTATCGGAAAACTGGTTAATGAAGATGAGACAGTAGAAAATATAAACACTTCGCTTACCAGTATAAACGATTATCTGCAAAAAGAGGAGACATTCCGTACTTATGTAGATTACAGGGGAGAATATCTTTTTGACAGTGATGAGGCAAAATCCTACCTTTCGCTTCGCATTCAGCCAAAGGAGGATAAGTATTATCTGTTGCAAATTGTAGATGACCCGGGCGGAAAAGATAAGGTGACAGATACCACAACAACCACCGGCGGTGTGACCACCACAGAGCATAGAGTAGAAACCGACAAGGATGCGCTCAAGTTTTCAGCCCAGATAGCAAAGCGATATTATGACATTGCATTTCGAGGCGGTCTTTTTGAGTCAACAGGTGGTTTGGCAATTGATTATTACTTTTTTGACGACCGTTTAACTTTTTCAATGGAAGCATTTGATTTTGATCCTGACAGAAACGCGCACCTGAAATTCAAGGCTGACTTTACTCCCTTTCAGCATATCTATCTTACCGCGGGGTTTGATGATTTTATCAGTAATCAAGGGAAAGAATCATTTTTTGTCGGAGCCGGGATCAGCTTTTCAGATGAAGATATTAAAACCCTTTTAACAAACATCCCTATTCCCAAGAATTAACACTTACATATGAATCCTCGGCCTTTAGACGAAAAAATTAGACCCTTCAGGCTAGTCAAGTACTTTACCTTTACAAGCCTTATATTGATTTTCATCGGCACCCTTATTCTCTCAGCATTCAGCACACACTTGGCTAGGCAGATGCAGTTAGAGAAAAGCCGGGACTATGCCAACCTCCTTGTAGAAAATCTTAATCATCAGGTTTTTATACAGTTCGTAATTCCTGTTGTAATGAAATTCGGCAAAATCCAGCTCAGGGACACAGAGCAATTTGAGCGGATGGATAAAGTTGTTCGTGGTACTCTTCATAGCTTTAAAGTGGATATGGTAAACATTTACGATAAAAACAATACCATTTCATATAGTTTTAATCAGGATGTGATCGGTACTAAGAATATCGCGGGTACAGGGTATCAAAGTGCTGTTTTGGGCAAATCAGCATCAGATCTTGTTCAAAGAGGTAATTTTCTGGAAATTATGTTTGGCTTTCCTGAAGAGGTAAAAATGATTACTTTTGCCCCTTTGCGCGCAGAAAAACCGCTGTCCAATGTATCGGGTCCAGTTCTCGGTGTTGTCGAAATTGTTCAGGACATGTCACAAGAGTATAAAACTATTTTCAGATTTCAGATACTGGTGGTTATCACCATAACCGTAGTTATGACATCTTTATTATTAGTTCTTATTTTTGTGGTTAAGAGAGGTGAGGGTATCATTGAAAAGCGCGCTCAAGAAAGGCTCAAACTTGAGGAACAGTTAAGCCGTGCTAAGCACCTGTCTATGCTTGGTGAAATGGTGGCTTGTGTTTCTCACGAAATACGCAATCCATTAGGTATCATAAGGAGTTCAGCCTCTCTGTTAAAGAAAAAGATAAAGGCTGTTGATCCGTCAAACACTATTCCGGATATTATAGTCGAAGAATCAGGCCGGTTAAATGATATAATAAGCGATTTTTTAAATTTCGCGAAACCTCAAAATCCAAACTTGGCTCCATGTCTAATTAACGAAGTCCTTGAAAAAAATGTCAGCTTTCTTGCGGTACAGATAGAAAAAGAGGGATATATAATTAAGAATCATTATGATAATAATCTTCCGGAAATAATGGCCGATTCCGCCATGTTGCATCAGGCGTTTCTTAATATTTTAATAAATGCAATGCAGGCAATGCCGGATGGCGGGGAAGTTTGTATTAAAACCGGCTTAAAAGACAAGTTTATTATAGTCCATATTGAAGATGAAGGAGAAGGTATACATAAGGATGTTGTGGACAAGATATGGGACCCTTTTTTTACCACAAAGGAAAAGGGGACAGGGCTTGGCCTTGGAATAGTTAAAAATATTATTGAAGCACACGGGGGAAGTATCCGGATTGACAATAACCCTGTGCGTGGAGCATGTGTTGCAATTGAGTTGCCGCTCCAGGTATAATCAAATTTTATACTGAAAAAACTCGTAGATAACGGCTCGTAATGAAAGAACTTGCCCGAGCTATTAATAAAGTTTTTTGTTTTAAGGAAATATTTTGCCTTTAAGTCAAATCGATTATGGTTCTTTCATAACGATCCATAATTTACTCAAACAGTTTCCAGTATAAAATTTAATCATACCTGAAGCTTATTTTTAAATCGATTTGTTTCAAAAGTCTAAAGTGTTACGAAAATAATAACTCTGTGTTCTAAACCAGCAAGTTTATAACCGTGAACCGTGAACCATTCAACCTGTGAACGGATATAAATAGTTTTTACAGAGCCTTAGGTTATATACTAATAAAGGTATCATCAATGGAAACCATTCTAATCGTAGATGATGAAAAAAATTATCCACCTGTATTAAGCGCTGTTCTCGAAGAGGAAGGCTTTGAAACTCTGACTGCTTTTAGTGGTCGTGAGGCGCTTGAAATTTTGAAAAATTCAGATGTTGACCTTGTGCTTACGGATATGAAAATGCCTTTTATGGACGGCATTGAACTGCTTGAACATATAAAAGAAAAAGATCGTGACCTTCCTGTTATAATGATGACAGCATACGGCACAGTTGAAAAGGCGGTGCTGGCGATGCAGAAGGGCGCTGACAACTATATACTCAAGCCGTTTGATAATGAGAGGCTGGTTCTTTATGTAGACAAGGCCATCGCGATGTACCGGGTGGTTAAAGAAAACAGATACCTTCGTGATGCTGTTGAAACGAGATACAGTTTTGGAAACATCATAGGGAAAAGCAAAATAATGCAGGATGTTTTTGAAACAATTCGAAAAGTTGCCCCGACTAATGCCACTGTATTGATCGAAGGGGAAAGCGGCACCGGTAAGGAGCTTGTGGCAAAGTCCATTCATTTTAACAGCCTGCGGCGGAATCAGCCTTTTATTGCCGTGAACTGCAGCGCTCTTGCTGAAAGTCTTCTTGAAAGCGAACTTTTTGGACATGAGAAAGGGGCATTTACAGGCGCTGTTGCCATGAAGAAGGGGCGGTTTGAACTGGCTGATGGAGGAACTCTGTTTCTTGATGAAATCGGCGAGCTTTCTCAGAACCTTCAGGTAAAGCTTTTACGCGTCATCCAGGAAAAGAGTTTTGAAAGGGTCGGAGGAGTCAAGCCCGTTTCGGTTAATATCCGCATTATTGCAGCCACGAATAAAAATCTGAAAAATGAGGTTGAAGGGAGGCGTTTCAGGGAAGACCTGTATTACAGGTTAAATGTAGTTCGCATTAGCCTTCCACTCCTGAGGCAGCATAAGGAGGATATCAACATCCTTGTTAACCACTTTATAAATAAGTATTCGGATGAACGCAGATCTGATATATTTGTTGGAGGCCTTGACCCGGAAGTTGAAAGACTGTTTTATGAATACAACTGGCCGGGTAATATTCGTGAGCTTGAGAACGTCATTGAGCGTGCCATGGTTTTGTGCCCCGGTGATAAAATTAAGGCATCAGATCTTCCAAGGGATTTTAGGGATAGTGTCCATGATGACCAGATTCTTGACAGCATTCCCCAGGATGCACAATTATACGAAACAGTTACAATGATTGAAAAAATGATGATCAAAAGAGCTTTGAAGCTGACGAACAATGTTCAGTCTCAAGCTGCTGAACTGCTTGGCGTAGGGAAAAGCGGTCTTAATAAAAAATTAAATAAGTATGGGATGTTGTAGTTTTTAAGAGACCGTCAAAAGCAGGTTTTTTACGGGGATAGTTTCCTTTTGGAAACCCGTTAATTTCCAAAAGGAAACTTTTGGAGATATAAGCTGGATTATATAATAATTGGGTTCTAAATTATAGGTATCAATTTATTAATAATTTCAAGAAGTATGGTATTTTTTAATTATATTGATTGTATTTGCAATTTTGGCAAGGAGTTTGCATTGTTATAAAGCAACCAAATATTTTTTATCTGTTTTTTCTCCTTAATGGCTAACCGGAACATTTCTGTTTAGCCATTTTTTTTGTATATCATGCAGTGAATAAGGAATAAGTTTGTCTGTCTGATCTGTTGACAAAAACAGGGTTGCAAGTATAGATTGTTCGGGGAAAATAAAAAGCAATTCAGTTAAAAAGGAGCTAGTATGCCCAGACGCGACGACATTAAGAAAATATTAATTATCGGATCAGGCCCAATCATCATCGGCCAGGCATGTGAGTTTGATTATTCAGGTACCCAGGCCTGCAAGGCTTTGAGAAGCCTTGGCTATGAAATAGTGCTGGTGAATTCGAATCCCGCGACTATTATGACCGACCCGGGCACTGCCGATATAACCTATATTGAACCGCTCAATCTTCGAGTGGTGACGGAAATCATTAAGGCTGAGCGTCCGGATGCTTTACTGCCTAATCTTGGTGGCCAGTCAGCGCTTAATTTGTCGTCTGAGCTGGCAAATGCAGGGGTGTTGAAAGAATACAAGGTTCAGCTTCTCGGCGTAAGCATAGATGCTATTGAACGCGGTGAAGACCGCACGGCTTTCAAGCAAACCATGGAACGGCTGGGAATTGAAATGGCCAGGAGCCAGACCGTAACCAGCGTAGAAGATGCTGAAAAGATTGCTGAAAAACTTGGCTATCCTGTTGTTATTCGTCCTGCATATACTATGGGCGGAACCGGCGGCGGGCTGGTTTATAATGTTGAAGAGCTTCGTACAATAACAGCGCGTGGACTTTCAGAAAGTATGGTGAATCAGGTTCTTGTGGAAGAGTCAGTGCTGGGTTGGGAAGAGCTTGAACTGGAGGTAGTGCGCGATGCCAAAAATCAGATGATCACCGTATGCTTTATCGAGAATGTAGATGCCATGGGCATACATACCGGAGACTCCTTTTGCACAGCGCCCATGCTTACCATAGATGATAAGTTGCAAAAGCGTCTCCAGAAATATTCTTACGACATTGTTGAGGCAATTGAGGTTGTCGGCGGCACTAATGTTCAGTTTGCGCATAATCCAAAGACAGGGCAGGTGTTTGTTATAGAAATAAATCCGAGGACATCACGTTCATCGGCGCTGGCGTCAAAAGCAACCGGTTTTCCAATTGCATTGGTTTCAGCGCTTTTGGCAGCGGGATTGACACTGGATGAAATACCCTACTGGCGGGATGGGACGCTTGAAAAATACACCCCTTCCGGAGATTACGTGGTCGTAAAATTTCCGAGATGGGCATTTGAAAAGTTTGAAGGGGTCGAGGATAAGCTGGGCACGCAGATGCGCGCGGTGGGTGAGGCTATGAGTATAGGCAAAAATTATAAGGAAGCCTTTCAAAAAGGGGTCCGCTCTCTTGAGATTAATCGCTGGGGGCTGGGATTCGCGAATGATTTTAATGACAAATCATTGAAAGAACTTATGAGCATGCTGAGTACGCCCACAAGCGAGCGCCAGTTTCTCATGTACGAAGCTCTGCGTAAGGGTGCCGGCATACAGGAGCTTTATGACAAAACACATATTAAACAATGGTTTATCGAGCAGATGAAGGAGCTGGTTGAACTGGAAGAGGAAATTCTTAAACACAAAGGCGGGATGCTTCCGGATGATTTACTTGTTCGCGCAAAAAAAGACGGTTTTGCTGATAAATATCTTGCCCGGATTCTTGGAATTCCTGAAAAGGATGTTCGTGAAAAACGAGCTTTGCTGGGTGTGGTTGAAGCCTGGCAGCCGGTGCCGGTTAGTGGCGTGGCTAATGCCGCATATTACTATTCGACATATAATGCTGAGAATAAGGTGGAAATAAGCGACCGGAAAAAAATCATGATCCTTGGCGGCGGTCCGAACCGGATAGGACAGGGAATTGAATTTGACTATTGCTGCGTGCATGCGGCATTTGCAATCCGTGATGCAGGGTTTGAGTCAATCATGGTAAACTGCAACCCGGAAACAGTTTCCACAGATTATGATACCTCAGATAAACTCTATTTTGAACCGCTTACTGTCGAGGATGTTTTAAGTATTTACGAAAACGAAAAACCGGAAGGAGTCATTGTCCAGTTCGGCGGGCAGACGCCTTTAAATATTGCTAATGAACTGTTTGAGGCGGGTGTAAAAATACTTGGCACAACGCCTGAAGCCATAGATATTGCAGAGGACAGGGATCGATTTAACGGCTTGATGCGTTCTCTTGGAATTCCCCAGCCAAAATCCGGCATGGCAAGCACTCTGGAAGAAGCTCTGGATATAGCGAAAGAGATAGGATACCCTTTGATGGTTCGTCCTTCTTATGTTCTGGGTGGGCGCGCAATGGAGGTTGTTCAGGATGAAGAGATGCTTCACCATTACGTAGCCGCGGCGGTTGATGTATCCCCTGACCGTCCGATTTTGATTGACAAGTTTCTGGAAAACGCTATTGAGGCTGAGGCAGACGCGATTGCGGATGGAACCAGCGCTTTTGTTCCGGCAGTCATGGAGCATATAGAGCTGGCAGGTGTGCATTCAGGTGACTCTGCATGTGTGATTCCACCTGTAAGCATTCCAACAAAACATATAGAAACCATCTGCGAATACACCCGGAATATCGCTATCGAACTTAAAGTAGTCGGCCTGATGAATATCCAGTATGCCATTGCAAACGATACGGTTTACATTCTGGAGGCCAACCCGAGAGCATCGCGTACCGTGCCTATAGTTTCCAAGGTTTGCAATATTTCCATGGCGCGGATAGCTATGCAGATCTTGATGGGCAAAAAACTTTCAGACCTCGGACTTGAACAGAAACAGATACCCTATTTTGGAATAAAAGAGGCGGTTTTGCCATTTAATATGTTTCCGGAAGTGGATCCGATTCTTGGCCCGGAAATGCGGTCCACAGGAGAGGTTTTGGGGCTTGCCGATTCTTTTGGCCTGGCTTTTTTCAAGTCTCAGGAAGCGACTCAGTTGACGCTGCCGCTTGATGGGGCAGTTCTGATAACTATTTCCGACAGCGAAAAACCGAGCGTCTTGGAACCGGTCAGGCTTTTCAGGGAACTCGGCTTTAAAATCCTGGCAACATCTGGAACCCGCCGGTTTTTGTCGGAACACGGCATCGATTCGGAACCGATCCGCAAATTAGGTTATGGCAGGCCGGACATTGTGGATGCAATTAAAAACGGCGAGATTCAACTGGTTATCAATACGCCAAGCGGGAAAGAAAGCAAGGATGATGATTCATATATCCGCAAGGCAGCGATTCAGTATAAGGTTCCGGATGTTACGACAACAGCCGCTGCATTGGCGGCAGCAAAGGGGATTGCCGCTCGCAGAAAAGGAAAAACCAATATAAAATCGCTGCAGGAATATCATACATCCATTAAATAGAACCTAAAAGTATACAACATTAATTAATAGTTGTCAGTGGTCGGGGATCAGCAAAACACCGGAGATAGTAAGAGACCTTTGGAAAATGTTCGATTTTGTTCAAGTACAAGGAGGCATAAATGACACAATTAGCTATTATTCGTTGTGAAAAAAACCAGGACAAATGTCCCATGACCAACTGTTTCCGGTGTTTAAGGGGAAAAAAGGAAGGGTTTGCAGGTTACGATGATTGTATGCTTATTGGCGTTTTTACATGTCGTTGCCCTGGTGATGTCGCAATTAATTTGTCCAAAATTTTGAAAGCCAAGGAGGCTGAGGCAATTCATTTCTGCACCTGTACATTTGCCCAAAAAACAGATAAAGGCTGGTTTGTCGAAGATGGCGGATTTTGTGAAGACATTGACGATATTATCGGAAAGGTTCACAAAGAGACCGGGCTGCCGTGCGTCAAAGGCACAGCGCACCTTCCAAAAAACTATACGCCGAAGACCTGGACATAGGTTTTTCCCCTGATTTAAATTTGAGGATCATATCCAAATTAGTTGAAGGAAAGACAAGGGATATGTCCGGTTTGCGGGAAGCTCGGCATACTACATGTATGGACTTCTGAAAAATTACTACGTCTTGTATATGAACCTTTTTAGTTAGCCATCTATAGTTTAATTAGCGATTTTTTACGAATTCATCATAATTATTTCATAAGACAGATTTTGACGCAACCAGCTCTTTGCTGAGAAGTTTTATGTGGGCCATTTCTTCCTTAATGATTGGATCAATTTTTGTTTTACCAAGATTTTCGGGTACGATTTCCTTCATGCCGAGGTAAAATACTATAGAATCCTTTTCCGCCAGAATAGCTTCTTTAAGGATCTCTTTCATTGATGATGTATCGATCTTTTTTTCAAAAAACACCCTGGTATCGGCTAATGCGCGAAGATAAAGAACTGCCTCACCCTCAGGATCAAATACGGTTGCAACCTTTTCCTTTTCAGACATGCTCGCTCTTAAATCGGCAAATGTTTTTTCATGTTCATCTTCCATTGCGGCAAGATCAAGCAAAAGCTTTTTTGCGCCAGGATTGGCAATTGCTTCTGCTGATTTTCTGTAAAAGGAAGCCCCATTTTTCTCAATTTGCTCGGCCATCTCAAATATTTCATCTGCATTAAAATCGTAAACCATTTGCTTTTATCCTTTCCTTCCGGCTCGTAGCGAGACCAAATTAAAGCTTTCCATGCTCTGCCAGGTCGTCCAGGTTCTTGCGGTCTAAAAGCTTTATATCCCGGCCATTGACTTCGATTAGATGCCGACTTGACATTTTTGCTAAAATTCGTGACAATGTTTCCGGTATTGTTCCAAGGAGACTGGCCAGTTGGCCCTTTGAAATTGTAAGGGATATATGATCTCCTGTTTTTTGTTCGTCGGCAAGATATATCAGATAAGAGGCAAGACGGCCGGGTACCTCTTTTAAGGAGAGATTTTCAATTTGCACGGTAAATTCCCTGAGCCGCATGGAAAGAACTGCGAGCATATTCATGGCCAGCGATGGATTGTTAGCAAGGAGCGCAACAAATGCAGCCCTGGGGAAAAAGAGGAGGTGGCTCTTTACCATAGCCTGAGCATTTGCCGGAAATTGTTTTCCTGAAAAAACAGGGACTTCGCCAAAAGGGTTCCCCGGGCCATAAATGTGGAGAATCTGTTCTTTGCCCTCTATTGAGGATTTAAAGATTTTAACTTTGCCGTCTGCAACCACATAAAACCCATTTCCCTCATCACCCTCTGAAAAAATTATTTCACCTTTGTTAAAATGCCTGTCAATAACCATTTGTCTTAATGCTTCAAGCTGGTTCTGAGAAAGACCACTGAAACCGGGAATGCTTGAAAGAATGTTAAATATTTTATCCATTTTTTCCTCTTTTTTAAAAAAATATCACCTTTTTTTGATCTAAGTCAAGGTAATGAGTCCGCCTCGTATGTAAAATGTACTTAAGGGTAACATTTTAGCCTTTTGAAAAAGTCTTAAATTGCTGATGCGCGAAAGCCATAACTAACTTTAAAACAGCTAAAGTATTACAAAAAAACCTTAAAGTTAGTGAATAAAAAAGTAAAAATAAAATGATCATGTAAATCATGTTAATCCTGTCAAAAGAAGTATTTTAAGAAAATGGAGATTAATCATGAAATGTCCAGGTCAGAATACCCGGTACTGGAAACCACAGGCAATCTTTGAAGCACAATGTCCGAAATGCGGCCGCAAGGTAGAATTTTTCAAGGATGACACCATCCGAAAATGCAAAAATTGCGGGCATCGGTTTTTAAATCCCGTCATGGATTTCGGTTGTGCTTCATATTGCCAGTTTGCCGAGCAGTGCCTGGGAAATCTTCCCCCGGAACTTCTGGCACAGAAGGAAGATCTTTTAAAGAATCGGGTGGCCATTGAAATGAAGCGGTATTTTAAAACCGATTTTAAAAGAATCGGCCACGCAACCCGTGTGGCCAGGTATGCGGAAAGAATCGGCAAAGCCGAACGCAAAGGGAATATGGCAGTTATTTTATCTGCCGCATATCTTCATGATATCGGTATTCATGAAGCCGAGAGAAAACACAACAGCACCGTACCAAAATATCAGGAACAGGAAGGTCCTTCTATTGCACGATCGATATTGGAAAAGCTCGGCGCTAAAAAAGAACTTATAGATGAGGTGTGCGATATCGTCGGTCATCACCATCACCCCCGACCAGAGGAAACCGCAAACTTTAAGGCGCTGTATGATGCTGATCTTATTGCAAACATAGAAGATAATCATAAAGACAAACGAATTGATGCCGACCAGATAGAGAAGATTATCAAAAAATCGTTTTTGACCGAAAGCGGACGAATAGAAGCAAAGAAAGTGCTTTTAAAGTAAGACACGAATTAACAAAAATGAATACAGGTATCTATTAAACCTAAATTGAGCGATTTTTTACTCGATCTGCGCCGATCTCTTGCACATAAAGGCTTCGCAAAAATCCTCGACATATCCACGGGTATGTCTGCGGTTTTTGCAAACCCTTATGCATCAAGATCTCAGCACATATCTTCGCAAAAAATCGCTCAACTTAGGTTAAAACCTGATTTGAATAAATCACAATTAAAACTTTTAATTTCGTGTTTTGCGGCATACGCCTTGAAAAGAAGCGTGATTAATTAAGTCAGCAAGCATAAATAACTCATACACCTTGCTTGTCCTTTTGCTTGTTTTCTGTGTTGTGCCAAAGCTTACATAACTCGTTATGCGCGCTTCAACACGCCTTGAAAACAAACAAAATTACGGCGCAATCTGTATAAC
>JAUVHU010000048.1 GCA_030593145.1 Desulfobacteraceae bacterium | reverse complement strand
TTAGAAAGGAATTTCCATCGGAAAATGAGCAGTTTTTATTATATAAAAAGGTAGTAGAAGGCGCGGAAGGAAGGTCGGTGACTATCCGTACACTCGATGTCGGCGGGGATAAATTCTTATCTTATCTCGATTACCCTAAGGAACAGAATCCGTATCTTGGCTGGAGATCAATCAGGGTTTCTCTTGAGCTGGATGATATCTTCAGAACACAGATAAGAGCTATATTAAAAGCATCGGCCTTTGGGCACATCAAAATACTATTTCCCATGATAACATCAGTAGGCGAGGTCAGGAGCATTACTTCTCTTTTGGATGAAGAAAAGAATTTACTGGAGAAAAGAGGGGCTCCGTTTGATACAACAATAAATATCGGCATAATGGTCGAAGTCCCAGGCGCTGTTAAAATTTTGGATAGATTGCTTCACTATGTGGATTTCGTGAGTATCGGTACCAATGACCTTATTCAATATACTCTGGCTGTGGATAGAAACAACCAGAAGGTGGCAGAACTATATGATCCCTTACATCCTGCTGTGATTTCCACAATCCTCGATGTGGTATCGATATGTAAGAAAAACAACAAAGAAGTCAGTATCTGTGGGGAGGCGGCCTCCAATCCTCGCTGCGCCTATCTTTTTACAGCTTTTGAGACAGACAAACTTAGCATGAACCCTGCTTCTATTCCTGTTATAAAAGATTTAATCAGGAAAGTAAGATTGACTGATGCAAAAAAGGCGTTAAACAGTGTAGCGCTCATGGAAGACGCAGATGAAATCGCAATGTTTCTGGAAAAACTCGTGTCGGCATGAAAAAAGCTGGATATAAAAACTACATTTCCGTTATTATTTGCTATATTTTTTACGTAATTGTATTTAAAGCCTAGCGATGAATTTTTGTAAAAAAAGCAATGTGTTGTCAAAAATGAGTGAAGATGAATTTGAAAAGATCAAGGCCAATTAAAAATTTTATTCGGCCATTTACCTTTTTGACTTTTTACGAAGCCGTCAAATTTAACGGAATTTTTGATAGTCAATGCCATACCTCTGCGCCTTATAGCTGAATTTACGAGGAGTTGTATTTAGTTTAAAATTACAAACTTGTAAATTGCCACCCTTACATATTACATATTTGTAACTTTTATATTTAACTCTCAGGTCTCGATACGCATATCTAATAATATAACCAAATTGAGTAGTTTTTACTCGATCTGCGCCGACCTCTTGCGCATAAAGGCTTCGCGAAAATCCTCCGACATATCCACAGGTATGCCCGCAGTTTTTGCAAATCCTTATGCATCAAGATCTCAGCACATATCTTCGCAAAAAATCGCTCAACTTAGGTTTAATTCAAATATATCTTTTGGCACATCTATTGCTAATTCATTCTCATATCATATTACAAACAAAACAAGATTTATAAATCTGCCATGCAAAATAAATACAAAGGTGCATTACAGAAATGAAGACAAAAAGTTTATTTATTACGGCCATTGTTTCTCTTATCCCCTTTTCGTCATCCTTTGCTGGAAAAGAAGCATTGAATTCAGGTGATACAGCCTGGATAATAGTTGCGACAGCTCTGGTCATGGTTATGACGCCTGCGGGTCTTGCCCTCTTTTATGGTGGGATGTCAAGATATAAAAACCTTTTAAATACTATCGCAATGACTTTTATCTCATACTGCATAGCAAGTGTAATATGGATGATGTGGGGATATACATTTGTCTTTGGAACGGATAATGCGGGCATTATAGGAGGGCTGAACCACCTGTTCTTAAATGGAATTGATGTGAACAGCCTGTCAGGAACCATTCCAACTTATGTGTTTGTTCTTTTTCAGATGACATTTGCCTGCATTACTGTCGCGCTTGTTCTTGGTTCTATAGTTGACAGGATGAAATTTTCTTCATGGATTGTCTTTGCAGCTCTATGGGTTACCTTTATATATTGTCCCGTTGCCCACTGGGTATGGGGCGGGGGATGGATGGGAAAGATGGGAGCTCTTGATTTCGCCGGTGGAACTGTTGTGCATATAAATGCCGGTGTAGCAGGTCTTGTGCTTGCGCTGGTTCTTGGAAAACGGTCAGGCTATGGTAAGGAGGCGATGTTTCCTTCAAGCATTACATTAACCGCTCTTGGAGCAGCTTTATTATGGTTTGGATGGTTTGGCTTTAATGCCGGCAGTCAACTTGCCGCGGACGGTGTTGCCGGATCAGCATTCTTAGTGACAAACACCTCTGCAGCAATGGGGGCGCTTTCGTGGATGTTTGCTGAATGGTATGTCAATAAGAAACCAACAGTTTTGGGAATTGCTTCCGGAGTGGTTGCCGGACTGGTTGCAATTACCCCTGCAGCCGGATTTGTAAATTTACAGGCCTCCCTGATTATTGGATTGGTTGCAGGAATCTTTGGTTTTTACTGTGTTGCAATAGTTAAGAAAAAAATGGGCTATGATGATTCTTTGGATGTATTCGGAGTGCATGGAATGTGCGGACTTTGGGGCGCTCTTGCGACAGGTCTTTTTGCAAATCCTGCTGTAACCAAAGGGGCAGCCGGCCTGTTTTATGGAAACCCGAAACAACTTTGGATTCAGGTTGTTTCAATTCTTGCGACCGCATCTTTTACAGCAGTCGGAACACTCATCGTCGTGTATGTGACACGTTTTATTACCGGAGGTATCAGGGTAGAGCAGGAAGATGAAATAAAAGGCCTTGATAGTTCGTTACATGGCGAGAGAGGTTTTGAGATTACTTTTTAAAAGTAAAGCTGGACTTTTCACATAGTGATTATTATATGTAATTAATACCTGAGTTGAGCTATTTATTGCGAAGATATGTGCCGAGATCCTGATGCATGAGGATTTTCGTGAATCCTTGATGCGCAAAAGATCTGTGCAGATCGAGTAAAAAATCGTTCAATTTAGGTAATATAATATATCAAAATTGAATTGTCAAAAAAGGAGCTATTAACATGAAGAAAATCGAGGCTATCATCAAACCTTTTAAACTGGATGATGTTAAAGAAGCCCTGAATGAAGTCGGCATACATGGAATGACTATTTCAGAGGTAAAGGGATATGGACGGCAGAGAGGGCACAAAGAGGTTTATCGCGGGGCTGAATATGTGGTTGACTTTATCCCTAAAATCAAGATCGAAATAGTTGTTGAAACCGACATGGTTGAAAAGGTGGTTGAAACAATAAAGAAGGCTTCCTATACCGGCAAAATAGGGGATGGAAAAATCTTTGTGCTCCCCATGGAAGAAATTATCAGAGTACGCACAGGCGAAAAAGGGAAAGACGCAATATAGTCAAGTCGAGTAGTTAAAACGACTCAATTGTTTAACAATTTCTATAATAAATTTATTGGGAGATTCAAATCATGACACCAAAACAGGTGCTGGAAATAGCAAAAGAAAATAAAGCCAAAGTTGTTGATATACGTTTTTTGGACTTTCCAGGGGTATGGCAGCATTTTACAGTGCCTATATGCGAACTTAATGAGTCTAGCTTTGAAGACGGTTTCGGATTTGACGGTTCAAGCATCAGGGGATGGCAGCCGATTCATGCCAGCGATATGCTTGTAATACCCGATCCCGCCACCGCAAAGATGGATCCATTCTTTGAAGTGCCAACGCTGGTTCTTATCGGAGATATTGCCGATCCCCTCACACGGGAACCTTATTCTCGCGACCCGCGCTATATTGCCAAAAAAGCGGAATTATTTCTGAAAAGCAGCGGAATCGGAGACACAGCATACATTGGTCCTGAAGCTGAATTCTTTATTTTCGATGACGTCCGCTTTGAATCCTCAACAAACAAGTCCTTCTTTGAGGTCGATTCGGTGGAAGGAATCTGGAACAGCGGCAGAGAAGAATTTCCGAATCTCGGATATAAGCCAAGGCATAAACAGGGATACTTTCCTGTTCCACCGACAGACAAGTTTCAGGATCTTCGAACCGAAATGCTTCTTACCCTTGAAAAACTTGGGATAGATGTTGAATGTCAGCATCACGAGGTCGCAACAGCCGGCCAGGCAGAGATAGATATGCGATTCAAACCGCTTCTTCAAATGGGCGACCAGCTTATGTGGTTCAAGTATGTGCTGAAAAACGTGGCCCAACGCGACAATCGTACGGTTACTTTTATGCCAAAACCTCTTTTTGAAGATAACGGTACCGGAATGCATACACATATCAGCATCTGGAAAGATGGAGAGCCTCTCTTTGCGGGCGATAAATATGCCGGGGTTTCCCAGGAAGCTCTTTACGGCATTGGAGGAATACTGAAGCACTGTAGAGCGCTGTGTGCGCTTACGAATCCAACTACAAATTCATACAAACGGCTTGTCCCAGGTTTTGAGGCGCCTGTAAATCTGGCTTACTCAAGCCGCAATCGAAGCGCGGCGATCCGCATCCCGATGTATTCAGCATCGCCAAAGGCAAAACGGATTGAATTCAGAACTCCTGACCCATCCTGTAACAGTTACCTCGCCTTTTCAGCCATTCTTATGGCTGTATTAGACGGCATCGAAAACAAGATAGACCCTGGTGAACCGTTAGACAAAGATATATACGGTCTTCCGCCGGAAGAGCTTGCCAACATTCCATCTGCCCCCGGCTCTCTTGAAGAGGCTCTTGCCGCTTTAAAAGAAGATCACGCCTTTCTGCTAAAAGGCGATGTTTTTACACAGGATGTTATTGATACGTGGATTGAATACAAGACTGAAAACGAAGTAAATCCTATTAAACTTCGTCCACATCCACATGAATTCATGCTCTATTACGATATATAGACCGAATGTTTTATAAAAAAACCAAAAAAATTTTACACCTCAATTGAGCGAAAAACTCACTCAATTGATAGTTGTCAGGGGCCAAAGATCAGGAATCAGGGATCAGCAAACCCAATCGAGCAAGTTTTTATAATATCAGCATAGATGAGTTTATAATGTACATCCATTACTGACCCCCTGAATGCTAATCCCTGCCCCTTTCTAATTGAGCATTGGCTCAATTAGGGTTGTATTAAATATGAGGGTTCAATGGTTTCAGAAAAAATACGAGTGGCTTCAGGAGTAAGCTATCTTGATCGCCTTCTTGGGGGACTTTATATCGGTGACAACGTGGTATGGCAAGATGATGCCGGCAGCCTGGCATCTGTATTTTGTCTGAACTTTATCCAGGCCTCCCAGGCGCAAAACAAATCAATTATCTACTTCAGCTTCGACCGTTCCCCGAAAAATCTTCTGGAAAAGCTCGGACATCTCGCTGATTATAAGCAGTTAACTATTGTTGACTGTTTTACTCATGGCAAAGGAGAGGGTTCTGATGTTTTTCTAAATTTCTATGAGAAAGACAACGTTAAATACCCATGCCGAATTATTAGTTTGAACGACCCTCGAAAAGCAGACAGCGTGTTAGATGCCTTTTTTGAAATCTACAAAACAATGACTGGCGATGTTAGATTGGTTTTCGAGAGCCTTACCGGCATGCAGGAATTATGGGGCGGAGAGGAATATATCATTAATTTTTATTCCCACTCCTGTCCATTATTATACGAATTGAATACTATTGCCTACTGGGTGATGGAAAAAAAAGCTCATACTCCACGTCTCAAGGCCAGGATCAATCAGATTGCACAGGTCGCCATAATGCTTTCAGCCAAGAAAGGCAAGACCTCTTTGACGATTTTAAAGGCTGAAAAACGCGATCTTGACGCACTGAATAAACCGGTTAATTACCAAAGCAAAGATTTGAGAATTAACTTTGATTCGGAAAAGCCTTCAACAGGATGGTTTGATCTTGGATTACGTCTGAGAGAATTCCGCATAAAGCGAGGCTTGAGCCAAACAAAGCTGGCAAAACTCACAGGTGTAACACCGAGTTCGATTTCTCAAATTGAAAGCAATTTAATTTATCCTTCGTTGCCCGGGCTGCTTAAAATAGCAGAAGTTCTTGGCGTCGAAATAGGCTCATTTTTCCAAAAATCAGCAGATATGACAAGCAGGGTGATTTTTCCTTTCGCTGAAGCTGTTGACGTAAATTTTCCCGACATGCCGGATGGAAGTATTCATGCAAGCCTGTTAACTCCTGTGGACTTTATGCCCAAAGCAATACCATACATGATTGAAATTCCGCCTCAAAAAACCCTGCCTTCCCATTTCTTCATCCATAAAGGCGAAGAGATCGGTTATTTATTATCAGGCAAATTGCAGCTTAAATTAGATAAGGCTGTATACACAGTTCGTGCGCGTGATGTTATCTATCTATCCTCCGATATACCTACCCAGTGGAAAAATCCCGGGCCTGGTTTAGCCAGGTTGCTCTGGATAAAGATCAAGTAAGCACTCACGAAACCTCGTTTCATCTCTTCCAAATTTCCAATTTCAAGTTTCAAGCCGTGAACGGCTACAGAATTAATAATAACTCAAGTTTCGCACCCTTGATTTCTATCGACATCAAGACGGTAAGGGTTGAAAATAACATTTTTAGAGCGAAATCATTTGCTTATATTTTGTAAGCAGCACCCTGTGCAACATAGATTATGATCAGGCGCAAAGAAGATATAACTTATTGAATTTAATAAAGTACCAAGCATCAATCTTATAGTTATTGATTGGCGCCGTTGTAAAAACCACAGGCAGTATATTTCGCTTTAAAATTTATTTTTAGCTCTTACCGTCTAACGCTTTGGCTAAATTAAAGGGTGCAAAACTTGAGTAATAACTTGACAATTAGTATTACTAACATATATTAATAAAATTTAGTGAAAATAACATAATTTTGTATGTATAAATAGCAATATCGAACTATACCGTCGGTATAAAAAAAGGATAAATCATGAAAAATACCAAGTCAGGAACAATCCATGCCTTCGAATTTGACTGTCAGGCCCCTCTAAAATTTTATGAGCGTTGCTTCTCATGTCCCAGATTTAAGGATGATTGCCCCGATCTTGCCTTGGGGGTAGAAATACTGCGAAAGAAAAAAAAGCTGGTTTACAATGGTATGGCTCATTCAAAAGACAGCGTAAATGCCGGTACATTCAACTGTCTTGCTCCTCTTAATTACTTTGAAAAAACTCGAATGAAATGTGCTCATGAAGGTCGCTGTCGCGAAGAAGGTTTGCTTATAGCCTTATTGATAGGAAGAAAGGAATTAGATTATTCCCAAAAAACGGTTATCGATTTTCCACGTGTCAAGATCCGCCGCGGCAAAACATCGGTTAAAAAAGGTACTACTCCGAAGGTTGCTGTATTATAAATGTGTAATTAGGCATAATTACTGGATAGCGCTAACTGTTGCTCCTTACGGCTTGAAAAAATGCACTACGTGTCACTACGTGCCTGGACTTTTTACGAGTTCATCATTTTTGAAGACCGCATATTTTTAAACAGCGTTCGGCTTCTCTTTTGGCCTGTTCCCTGTTAAAACCTGACTCTATTTCCTTAAAGCTTTTTTTGCACTCGGCAAGAGGAAGGCGGGATATTTGCTCCCTTTCCTTATATATTATCTCATTAGATATCAGCTTAATTCCAGTCCAATTCATTTTGCGATCTGAGCTAATATCTTTACTTCTTAAATATTGATCAATACATAACGCCGCCCTTTTTCCAAATGCAACCGCTTCCACGACCGTCCTGGGACCGGAAACCACATCACCTCCCGCATATATTCCGGGAATATTTGTAAGACCTGTTTCAAGATCAGCCACAACAAGCCCCCTGTCCGAAATATTAATCTCGCATTTGTCAGTCATGCATTTCAAATCAGGCGCCTGTCCGATAGCCGATACTATAACGTTTGTTTTAACGATAAATTCAGATCCCTGGATAGGAACAGGTCTTCGTCTTCCTGATTCATCCGGCTCACCCAATTCCATTCGAATACATTCCACGCCAGACACCTTCCCGTCTTTCGATATAATTCGCACCGGCGCTGTCAAAAACTGAATGTCTATCCCCTCCTCAATTGTTTCATCAACCTCCCATGAGTTTGCCGGCATCTCCTCCCTGGTTCTTCTATACAAAATAGCAACATGTCTATAACCAAGCCGTATAGCTACACGCGCGCAATCAACAGCCGTATTGCCGCCTCCGATAACAATCAGTCTGCCTCTGGAATTAGGAAGGTTTCCGAGATGTATATCCTGTAAAAACGTAAGACCGTCAACAATACCTGTATCTTCTTTACCGGCATCTTCACCGGCAATACCGAGTTTCATTGATCTGCAACATCCTACACCAATAAAGATGGCTTTATAATTCTTTTGCAGCTCGGCAAGACTGCAATCCTTTCCGATTGAAAAATTGAGTTTGATATCAACGCCTAATTTCTTGATGATATCTATTTCAGCGTTGAGAATATTTCGTGGAAGGCGGAATTCCGGTATGCCGACAGCCATCATGCCGCCTGCTACAGGAAGTTTTTCAAAAACTGTAACAGAATAACCTTCAATAGACAGATAATAAGCAACGGTTAAGCCAGCCGGTCCGGATCCGACAACGGCGATTTTTTCTGTTCTATTTTGCTTTTTTTGAGGAATATATGATTCATCAGATAAAATATCCTCATCGGCCAGAAAACGTTTTAAATACTCAATTGCTACAGGTTTATCTAAACTGTTCCTGTTGCATGCCTCTTCGCATGGGTGGGGACAGACACGACCGCAAATTCCCGGAAAAGGCATCTCTTCCTTTATCAGCTTTAGGCCTTCTCTGTATTTACCCTGTGAAACAGCCGCAATAAAACCAGGAATGCTGATGTGAGCAGGGCAAGCTGCCTTGCACGGACTTGTGGCAAATGGCTTCTTTGTCTTGAGTTCCGCATAACCTTCCTTGACAGCCAATTCGCGAAGAACATCCACAATACTGCTAAACCGCACATTCTGTGGACATACCAATGCGCATGTATCACAATGCGTGCAAAACCATATAGCGCTGGAACCCAGGATCTGCTCTCTAAGCCCGAGATGAATCATATGAAGGATTTTTCTTGGATCAAAGTCAGGTTCAACTTGACTGACAGGGCATATACCAGTGCATGTTCCGCAGTCAAAACAACCTTTGACCAGTTCACCACCTGCCATGGAGGCTACTTCAAATTTAAATCGCGGGTCCACTTTATGAGAAATAATTGTCAATTGTCCATTCCCCGAGCTGCTATTTCCTGCTTTTCAATTTCCTGACAGATCGGGCCCCTTAGCTTTTCAACAACTTTGGCCTGAATAACACTTTGAGAGTAATCTTTTGACTCACGGAAATATCGGGTTAACTTTGCGAATCGCATCCGAATTTTAACACTTTTAACAGCTCTGCTAACCGCTGAAAGTTTTGATTGCAAATCATTAAGTTCTATTCCTTCAACATGACCCAAAGGCCCTAATCCCTTTATCCGGTTTGTAAACGCGGTTATTAACTCAACATACAGCGGCGCTTCAGCCGCAGATGCCCAATCCAATGCCAATCTATCTGAATTTATCTGCACGCAGTTTAATATTTCCTGAATAAAGCAGGCGATTATCATTGCGTCATAATTACCAACCTGGTAATGACATTCATCGAGCTGTCACCCGCCTACAAATATGCCGTCTGCACCGGCAGAAAATGCTTTGACAATAAACAGCGGATCTATTCTTCCGGTACACATTACTCTTATAATGCGGATATTGGGCGGATATTGAAAGCGTGCAATGCCGGCGGAATCAGCGGCTGCATAACAACACCAATTGCAAAGAAAGCCGAGTATTTTAGGTTCAAATGATTTATTTTCCATCATAATTGCTCAAAATTCATTATAGACTCTTAGTTTTGATGAACTCGTAAAAAGTCTTTTGTGAACGGCTTTGAGCATTTTGGGAAAAAGCAATTGTGATGTTCATCGTTAAGAAATGCAAGCTGTTTGAGGCCGTTAGGCCGAGTTCTTGCATTTTAGATGAACATCTCAATTGCGCCCAAAATGGTCATGAAGTGAACAAAATCGACTTTTTACGAGTTCATCAGTTTTGACTGTCTCCAAAAGTATGTATTTGTGACAAAATCTGTTCGTTAGTGAATCCAGCCATTGATATTGCCAATGTCGGGCAGTGCGAAGCACATATCCCACATCCCTTACACGAAGCGGAAATAGTTTCGGCTTTTTTCCTTTTGCCTGCTTTTATCATCCTGATAGCCGCATATGGGCATAGGCTCTCACAAATTCCACATCCGATACAAGCATCCATATCGACCGATGATACAATCGGTTCTACAGCAACAAACCCCTTGACCAATGGAACGCAGGCTTTGCCTGCCGCTGCCTGTGCCTGGGCAATAGACTCTGATACAGGTTTTGGTGAATGGGCCGCGCCGCAAAGGTAGATTCCCTCCACTGAAAATTCAACAGGCCTGAGCTTTGGGTGTGCCTCCAGAAAAAATCCGTCTCTGGTTACAGGGAGCTTGAGAATTCTTGCCAGATCTTGCGCAGGAGCAGGGGTTATCCCCACGCTAAGGACAATTAAATCCGGTTTTATAGATAATTTTGCCCCTAATCTCCTGTCAAAAATATCTACATTGACAAAACCATCCTTTTCAATCACTTCAGGTGGATAATCTTTATTAAAGCGGATAAAATTTACGCCCTTTTCTCTTGCCGATTGATAGTAATCTTCATTAAATCCATAGGTACGCATATCCCTATACAGAATTGTAATATTTGCCTTTGGATTATATTCCAAAATCTTCAAAGCATTTTTTATTGCCTGGATACAGCATACTTTGCTACAATATGACAGATCTTCACCTCTGGAGCCGACGCACTGGATCATCACTATATCATGAACATTTTTCAATCCTTTACCGCCGGCTATCATTTCTTCCAGCTCAAGCTGTGTGACAACCTGTTTTGATTTTCCATAAAGATATTGTTTGGGTTCATAAGGCATTCCGCCGGTAGCTATTACAACTACGCCATGCTCTAATATTTCGGAATGTTCCGGCATTTGTAAAGTAGTCGCGAAGTTTCCGATATAACCCGTTATGTTTTCTATAAGTGCATTCTCATATACATGTATTAAAGGGTTTGATCTGACATCGCTTTCCAGATCACTAAAAATTTTACCTGGGTCATCGCCGGTTATCAGATACCGAAGACGTTTTGTATTGCCTCCCAGTTGGTGTGATTTTTCAACAAGATAGCACTCAAAACCCTGCCTGACGATACTTAAAGCAGCCGTCATTCCGGAGATACCGCCTCCAATAACAAGAGCTTTTGGTATCACAGGAATTTCCTGTTTTTTCATAGATTGAAGCAGACTCGCCTTGGCAACAGCCATCCTTACAAGGTCCTTTGATTTCTCAGTAGCCTCCTCAGGAGTATTTGCATGAACCCATGAGCAATGATCTCTAATATTGGCCATCTCAAACAGACACCGATTCAAACCCGCGTTTTGAAGGGTCTCCTGAAATAATGGCTCGTGTGTCCTGGGAGTACAGGCCGCAACAACCACCCGATTCAATTGATTTACTTTAATCTTTTCAGTAATTGCCTCTTGAGTGTTTTGAGCACAGCTATAAAGATTTGTATCAACTGCGACAACATTTTCAAGACCAGCCGCATACCTGGCAAGAGCCGGCACGTCAACCACACCTCCGATATTGCTTCCACAGGAGCAGATAAACACTCCAATACGAAGCTCCTTTTCGATCTCTTTTTCTTCGGGGTAAATCCGGGCTTTAACTTGGGTATCCCTGGCTTTGCAAAGCAATTCCGAAACAAGGGCCGCTACGCCGCTTGCATCAGTCACGCTATCAGGCACATCTTTAGGTCCCTGAAAGGCCCCTGCCACAAATATTCCAGAGCGGTTTGTTTCCAGAGGAGCATATGAGCTGGTCATGCAAAAATCATAGTTGTTTAAATCAATGCGGGCCGCTCCTGCCAGCAGTTTTGCGTCTTTCGGCGATTCAAGGCCTTCGGGAAGAACTATCATATCAAAATCTTCTCTTATATGCTTCCCTTGCTCATTCACATAAAAAACTTCGAGAATTTTGTCTCTGGCCTGAACACAACCGATGCGACTCCTTATAAAACGGATACCCTTTTCCCGAGCCCGAATCCTTGCATAATCGAATTCTTTGCCTTGGGTTCGCATATCCATGTAAAAAATAGCTATATCAATATCCGGGGCATGGTCTTTAGCAACAAGCGCCTCCTTGATAGCATACATGCAGCAGACTGATGAACAATATCCATTGCCGCTCGGCAGATCTCTGCTGCCAATACACTGAAGAAAGGCAAGCCGTTTAGGATGTCGGCCATCTGAAGGCCTGACGATCTCCCCCATGAACGGCCCGGAAGCTGATGTTATACGCTCAAATTCCATACCGGTCATTACATCAGAAGATATCCCGTAACCATATTTACATAATACTTTTTTTTCTATTCTGCCAAAGCCGGGAGAAAGAATGACAGCGCCGACATTTATATCAATATTTTGCGGCTGCTGTTTAAAATCGATAGCTTTAGCAAGGCAGACCCTCTCACACTGTTTACACTCTCGCCTTGTTAAAAACAGACAAACATCTTCATCAACATGGCATGCCGCAGGTATGGCTTGCTGGTAATCAACATGTATGGCTTTTGTTGAAGAAAGGGATTCGTTAAATTGATCTTTGATTGATACAGGGCAGTAACTGGTGCATATACCACAGGCTGTGCAAAGGTCTTTATTGACATATCTGGGCAGGCAGCGGAGACTGGCTATAAAATTGCCGGCATTGCCATCCACTGACATGAGTTGCGCATTGGTAATAATCTTAATATTTGGAGACCGACCGGCCTCGACCAGTTTGGGCGCAAGAATTCAGATGGCGCAGTCATTGGTCGGAAAGGTTTTGTCCAGCCTGGCCATGACTCCGCCAATAGAAGCGCTTCTTTCTACCAAATAGACAAAATATCCCAAATCTGCCAGATCGAGAGATGCCTGGATACCGGCAATTCCTCCGCCGACCACCATCACTGATCCAACAACACTCTGATTATAATTGCTTGAGTTCATATTATATTTTATTTTGTTATAGCGGGCTTATTAGTCTTCAATCAACTCTAACGCTCCACTGTTACACCATCTAACACAGGAAGGACTTGGAGGAATACCGCAGAAATCGCATTTCAAAGGAAAACCTGTCTCAGCCTCGATAAAAAATGGCTTTTCAGGACATGATGCCCTGCAGATGAGACACATATTATAAGTTTGATCACCGATAATCAGATCGTTTTTTGAGGTACATGCGGCGTCTACAAAAGGGCCTGCAATAGTCGGAAAACAGATAGAGCCTTCTCTGAAAACTCTTATTCGAGCTCTTCTCGGATTGGCAACTCCGCCCACATGATTGAGAGAACATGCGATTTCGCAGAGCCTGCAACCGGTGCACTTGGTGTGATCAATCTTTATTCTTGCCATCTCTACTCTCCAATTCCAATGTCTTTAAGAACTTCGAGCCTGGCCGACCTTCCTCATCCCAACCACGAATATTGTAATAGTCATTCAGCATCTCATCCGCTCTGCTGGTCTGACCCTTGGCAGGCCCGTCTTCAATAGGCTCATTAATAAATCTCTCCGGCAGAATATCATCCTTACGCCCAAATCCTGCTCTCAAATTGAACAACCTCTCCAAATTCCAGATCCTCTCACCTACCCGAAATAAATCTTCAGCCTTGTAGCTTGTGCCTAAGCAGCTATTAATCATGGGTACAAGATTATTGAATTTAAGCCCCATCAACGGCCAGTTACAAAGCCCCAACGAATCCATTACAGCAGTAATATCCTGTACTCGCTTTACAAATTCAGGCTTTCCTTCCGTAGTCCATGGATCCAGTTGCTCATGGATGTTCAGCACTTCATCAAAAAAAGTGTATGCATACAGGTGGTGAGGGCCATAGTTGGATGTAACAAAATGCAGGCCCATTCCCTGTAGTGAGCGAGGATCAAACGGAACAAGCGGTATACTTTTCACGCCCATAAAAAGTTCCGGATGCCCATATTCCTCCGCCAACGCCTTTGCCCCCTGCCCTATTCTTTTGGCATAACCTTTCTTTGTCGCCATAAGGGTCAATGCCTGAATCAAGTCTTCTCCATTACCAAACCGCAAATCAAGCTTTAAAGAATCCTTTGTTAAAAGCCCTTTTTCCTCAAGCTCCATGGCTGTGGCAATAGTTCCACCTGCCGCAACTGGATCCAAGCCCATTTCACCGCAAATCATGTTGGCTATACCTGTGTTTGTAAGGTCTGTAATACCGCAATTAAGCCCGAGTGCGCCGATGGCCATGTAGGTTGGAGCCATTCCTTTTCCTTTGAAAAGCGAGTTGTTAACATCGGTTTTTTTTATGCAAGCTATCGGACATGCGAAACAGCCCCTGCTTCTAAGTGAAAAGGCGCTGGACAGCGCTTCTGTTCCAATATGTTTTGATTTATCAAATGAAGAACTCTGAAAATTCTTAAACGGCAATATCCCTTTTTGATTACAAAGACCTACTAAAAAAGCAGAACCCCAGGAAGACACGGATTGAGAGATCAAAGGCGCGGTGTTTAGTTTGTTGATTAAAGTTGTCACAACCTGCACAAAACGGTTTCCGTCGGCTATTGTCACCGAGTGATTACCCTTGACTGCAATTGCTTTAAGATTTTTAGAGCCCATTACTGCGCCGATTCCCGCTCCACCAACAGACAAAAAACCATCATTCATAATATTAGCAAGCGGCACAAGTTTTTCTCCGGCAGGACCGATGGATAATAGATAAGTGTCGCGAGCCGCCCAACTGTCGCTCAGGCTGCTTTTAAACATATTTTCCGTTTCGGAGGTGGTACGGCCCCAATACTCAAGACCAGGCTTGATAACGATTTTATCGTCCATGATGGAAAGAATAACAGGAAATTCAGCTTTGCCTTCTACAATAATCATATCCAGGCCGGAGTATTTTAATTCCGCGCCAAAATGCCCTCGCAATTTTGCGCACGCAATTGTCCCTGAAAGAGCGCTCTTTGTTATCACATTGCATGATGCTCCGGTTACAGCGCCTGTGCCTACAAGTGGGCCTGAAACAAATATAAGCTTATTGTCAGGAGATAACGGATCAACTGTGGGATCAATTTCATCATAAAGAATTTTAACCCCAAGCCCGCGCCCGCCTAAAAATTTATTCATGAGTTCCTGAGAAATTTCTTCAAGCTGAAAATCATTTTTAGTAAGGTTAACCCTCAGACACCGGCCAGTCCAACCGTACATCTCTTATCCTCCATGTTTTTTAGTTCGGTGATTTCGGGATTCCGAAATCACCGAATCGGTTACGCAGCGCCTTTAAGCCACTCTACGGTTTTTTCCTTCAGAGCCTGATCGTAACTGAACATAACGCACGCTCTGCGGCAAGCGCCACAGCCGATGCAATCATCAGTTTCTACATAGATTGAATTCTGCTGATCTTTTATGGCCTGTACTGCACAAATTCTAAGGGCAAAGCAATCCTTGCAGTTATGTTTACAGATTATATTGAGCATCTTTATCTCCTTTCAGACCTCATCAAGTAGTCGAGTAGTTGACTGGTCAAGTTGAGATTTGTACTTATATCAAAACAAAAATTATCCCAGTATCTTGTCAATTTCTTCCTGATCCGATTCCATAACATACGAGATGCCTGATATATCAGCCGCGTCCCTTGTCAAAGCAACCAGATCGTTTCTATCTATATGCTGGAGAGCAAATTTTCTGGCGCCAGCCATAAACTGCTGCATACCCTGACGCATGCGATCCACATAGGAATACATTCCAATGGCGCCGGCAGGAAGTTTGCTAAAATCGCTGCCAAACCTCTCTTTTAATTCTGCGCCGACAGCAAACAGTTTGAGATATCCTGTTTCAATGTCCTCGCCTTCCAGCTCCATTTTTTCTGCCATTAATTTGCCATGGGTCTTTCCCACCATAGCTGCAGCCATCATTGCTCTTCCCAGACAGATCGCTTTTACATGGGGCGCTCCAAGGGCAATGGCCTTAAATATATGATCTTCTAAGGAAAGACCGCCTGCTATGGCGATAGGCGGAATATAGGCGCCCTTTGCTTTCAGACGTTCACACATCTGGTAAGCTAGACATTCAAGCTCAACCGTAGGAATACCCCATTCATTCATCATTCTCCAGGGGCTCATGCCTGTACCGCCTCCGGCGCCGTCAATAGTCAACATATCTATTTTGGCTTCCGAAGAATATTTGATAGCTCTTGCGAGATCGGCCGGACGATAAGCGCCGGTTTTTAATGTCACATACTTTGCGCCAACACCGCGAAGATATTCAACTGCTTTATGAAATGATTCTTCATCAACCATACCAAGCCTTGAATGTCTTTCGAATTCGGTGATTCCACCTGCCTCAAAGGCCTTCTGTACCGCCGGATTTGTTGGATCTGGCAGAACAATATAGCCCCGCTTTTTAAGCTCCAATGCCCTTTCCAGGATAGGAAGCTTCACCTCACCACCAATATCTTTTGCGCCCTGTCCCCATTTGAGTTCAAATATTTCTATTCCGAGCTTTTCGATAACATATTCCGGCACACCGAGCTTTGTATCTTCAACATTAGCTTGAATGATGATGCCGCCCTTGCCGTCATACCATTTTTTAAAGGCATTTATTCTACGCTCCATCTCAGGAGACTTACTGATTTTACCGTTTTTAAACTCGGCCTGCGGATCCATACCGCATATATTTTCTCCTGCCACCACAATAATGCCGGATATGGCTGCGCCGACAGCCATCTCTTCCCAATTGACTCTGGCGATTTCGGTTGATCCAACAGCGCCAGTAAATACAGGAAAATCAAGTTTGATGCTGCCGTCCTTTCCAACGGCTGTTGAACAATCAACAGCAGGAAATGTTGCGATATCGGAATCGGCTTCAATTCCAACCGCTCCAACACAGGTACCCTGAATATTAAAATGGGAAAAATCGATCGGATAATCCTTTTCTGATCCAGAAGTAACTTTTCCAAAGGGCTGCGGATAAATTATCTCCCGTCCCTTTAAGGCAGAGCGCCCTATCTCACATGGTCCTTCACAACCATCAAGACAGGTCACACAAATACCGGACCCGGGAGCTGGATCAACCCGTGTTAAGCTGACAGTAGCAGCGCTTCGATTTGGTTTGCTAAATGACATAAATTACCCTCCTCACCTAAGTTGTTATAGAAATAAAAAAGACGTCCACCCCTTATACCTTATAGAGGAAAGACGCCTTTGTCTTTTCCGTATTCAAAAAATCTTTGCACTCCATTGTACAAAGTTTCTATAAATCTAAATTTTTAAGTCTCACTAATAAATATGTCAAGTTATTTTTTGCAAATCTATTCAAGTTCTTCTGAAAGCAGGATTGCTTCGGCCACACAACGCATGGATTTTCGTGTATCCATGCTCCGTTTTCTAATCCAGGAATATGCTTCTTCTCCGGTCTTATTGCGGCGATGCATAAGCACTTCCTTGGCTCGCTCAACCAACTTGCGCGTTTCCAGCTCTTCCTGAACAACCTTGGTTTTAACCATTAATTCGGTGTTAAGAATCGCCAGAGCCGCCTGATTAGCAACCGTTGTTATCATGATCACATCTGTTTCGGAAAATTCATGAGGATGTGCTGTAAAACAGTTAAAAACACCGATCACCTTTTCATCCTTTACCTGAAGCGGAACACTCAGCATAGATACAAGTCCAAGCTTCCCGGCCATCTCTTTTTCCTTGAACTTTGACTCCTTCAAAACATCCTTAATGATAAGAGGGCATTTATGTGTGGCCACATAGCCAACCACACCTTCATTTAGACTTAAAGATCTGTCACGTACATAATTAGAATCAATCGCCTGTGTTGCCTTAAGCCGAATCATTGGAGGACTGACTGTTTCATCAATAAGCCATAATGAACAAATTTCAACCCCGGTAACCTTGGCGGTAACCATCACAATCAGTCTAAGAATATCTTCGAGGTAAAGGTCGGAAGTTATTGCCTTGCTGATGTCCATTAAAGCTTTAATGTATTTATCCTGAGTTTCCAATATGATTCTATCTATGATTATATAGTATAGGAATTTCCATTTTATCTATATTCAGCCACAGACCCACGCAGACGAACACAGACTTTCATTATCGGGTGCAATACAAAAAAATTGCATCCTTGATGATAATATCTTTAGCCATTGAACCTACTGATTTAATTTTGTATTTCACCCTTCATTATTTTGTCTGTGTTTGTCCGTGTGTGTCTGTGGCTAAGAATTAATTTGATCCTGATCAACATCAGATCCGTTCTGCGGTATTTCCTGGACTTTTCTTAGCTTCCTTTCAATAGCCCTGGTGCGAACTTCCGCTTGATCAATGGTGCTTGCGGCCTCCTTAAGTTTTTTCTTGGTTTTAGCCAGCACGTCACCAAATCTTCCAAATTCTGTTTTAACAGCGCCCAAAAGCTCCCAGACTTCGCTGGAACGCTTTTGTATTGCAAGTGTCCTGAAACCCATATGCAGGCTGTTTAGCAATGCTGCCAGAGTTGTTGGGCCGGTAACGGTAATACGGTGTTCCCGCTGCAAAAAATCGCATAAACCGGGCATCCGTAACACCTCAGCATATAGCCCTTCCACAGGTAAAAACATAATTCCAAAATCGGTTGTATTGGGAGGGTCAAGATACTTTTCCTTAATATTCCTGGCTTCCGCCTTTATACGGATTTCCAGGTTTTTCATCGACTTGTCTGCCAGCTCTTTATCTGCCGCCTCCTGGGCATCAATCAGGCGCTGATAATCTTCCTGGGGAAATTTGGAGTCAATAGGCATCCAGATAATCTGTTCCTTATTGGTGCCCTGTCCCGGCAATTTTATGGCAAATTCAACCCTGTCATTACTACCCTTTTTTGTTGCCACATTAACATCATATTGATCCTGGGTTAAAATCTGTTCCAGGATATTCCCTAACTGGATCTCCCCCCAGGTGCCGCGTGTCTTCACATTGGTTAATACTTTTTTCAGGTCACCAACGCCTGCGGCGAGGCTGCGCATTTCTCCCAAACCCTTATACACCTGCTCAAGCCGTTCACTGACCTGCTTAAAGGACTCACCCAGGCGAGCTTCAAGTGTTGATTGAAGTTTCTCATCAACAATTACCCTCATCTGATCCAGCTTCCTGCTGTTATCTTCCTGAAGCGACCTTAACTGGTTTTCAAGAGTCTTGCGCATTGCGTTGAATTTTTCTTCATGCAGTTTCGTCATATCGCCCAGCAGTTTTGAAAAGGAATCGAGCTGATCTTTCTGCATTCCGGCATTTTCCGTCATACGCTTAAGCAGGGAATCGCTGGAATCTTTCATGTATCTGCTTAATTCTTCCCTGGCATTTTTAGAATTCCTGGAAGTTTCCTCCCTGTTCAGAGCGATTTCTTCCTTTACAATACGGCTGGTATCCTCATGTCCGTGTTTCAGAAGATCAAGCCGGCCTGCAATCTTTTGTAACCATTCATCCGATTTACCCTTGTTGAGAATTAAAAGCAGGACAAGTGAAACAATCGAAATAAGGATAATAGAAATTAATAAAATATTGGTCATTAAGCGTTCCTTATATAAAACCTAAAATGAGCGATCAGCCATTAGCTTTTAGCTATTAGTCAAACTATATCAAGATGTTATTAAATAATACCAAAGATGTCTTATGGTCAGCTGTTTTTTCTTAAAGCTCACTAATGCGTTCAAACAGTCAGCCCTTTTCAAATTTAATTGCCTGTCCGCTCCGTAGTAAAAATGAGGTTTTAAATGTGATGGCTTCGTAAAAAGTCTTTTGTGAACGACTTTGAGCATTTTGGGGAAAAAGCAATTAAGATGTTCATCGTTAAGAAATGCAAGCTGTTTGAGGCCGTTAGGCCGAGTTCTTGCATTATTTTAGATGAACATCTTAAT
>JAUVHU010000091.1 GCA_030593145.1 Desulfobacteraceae bacterium | reverse complement strand
AGACCTTTGCAAAACGTCCCCTTTTGCCCGATTACTGCGTCAGACAAAAATTTCAATCCTCGAAATATTCAATATATTCCTGTGGTTGAAATTTTCATCTTCCTTGTACTCGAACAAAATTGAACATTTTTCAAAGGTCTCATATCTTAGTGTCTTTGTGGCTGAACTATTAAAAAAAATCAACCGCTATTTTTCATTCCCAGTTTCCTGAAATTCAGCCACATGTCAAAAAATCCCAACCCAATAACAATAAGCAGTATTACCTGTTGCATGGCAACAAAGGTGTATAAAACAATCCTGAGAAAACGGGGAAATCTTTTTTTTTCAAAGTAAAAGGATATTATTGTTATGCCCTGAAAAAAATATATGGTCATCATGACAATCAGGCCGTTTAAACCTAACATCTTAACACCCCTGTCAGGAAAAAGAAGTATCAGGCCGCATCCTATGATTATCCACACAAAAGAGTCAGGCGCCTTCCATTGATTGAGAACTCCAAAGTCAGGGTAAAAAAGAGACCTGACGTTTAAAATCGGTTTTGCCAGCAACAGGTTCGCCCACGCAACAAATAAAGTTGAAGCTACTGTTAGAGAGGGAAGGATTCGCACCAGAACATACTGAATATCCTCCAAGGACTCTGAAAGCATATAGATACTTTCTTCCGGCATCCCGATGTTTTCATACAACTCCATAGTAAGCTTTAAATTTTTTGCAACATATTCCGATACAAAGCCAATAATACCTGTATTAGATATATTGCTGTAAAAAATCAAACAGACAAAGCCTGCAAATAACACAGAAGAGCAAGCATAAAGAATTGTCTTGTCAATTGGAAGATTTATTTCAATAAGTTCGCTCAGAATATAGCCGAGCAATAACAGTTCAGCAAAGAACAATATATTGATTGATATCTCGCCGGTTATAACGACAATCAATATGATCGATGCAACAGGAACTATAGCTCCTTTTTTTCTGCCGAGTTTGGAACGATAGAAAAGAACAGGCAGAGGAATAAGCAGAGAGCAAAAAAAACCGATAATCGGCAGATAAACTGATATTGCAAAGATAAAACATGTTATAATTATACCGATTACAATATCTGTTGATATGCTTTCTTGAACAGCTTGAGGCACTATCCTCTTCTCCTTTTGAGGCAGCCTGCAAAAACATAATTGCTAATAATGGCTTATAGTTCCAACATAAGGCAAAAGGGCAATTGTACGAGCACGCTTGATTGCATGTGTCAGGACGCGCTGATGTTTTGCACAGGTTCCGGAAATGCGCCTGGGAATTATTTTGCCGCGTTCTGTGATAAAATACTTCAGCGATTTTGCATCCTTGTAGTCTATTACAAGAGTGCTGTCTGCGCAGAAACGGCAAACTTTTCTACGATTATATAGCTTTTTTTTAAAGTCGGTTTTTTTGTTGTTGTTTCGTTTCGTGAATCTAAAAGCCGCAGCCATGTTATTCCTCCTCTTTACTTTTAGTTTGTGTGGTATCTTCCTCTACTGCTGCAGATTCAGAAGGTTCAGAAGGCTGTTGGATAGCTTCCGGTTGAGGAGTAGATGATTCATCTTTTTTGCTTGTTTCGGGTTTATCACTGTTTGAGGGTTCACCTTGCTCGGCTTTCTTTTTTTCCGCTTCAATGCTGGCCAGCTCTTCTTTTATTTTTTCAATATCTGCATTCTTGTCGAGCAAAACAGTCATGTACTTAATAATTCGATCGTCAATTCTGGAAAACCGTTCTATTTCATCCACAAGAGCGCTGATTCCACAGTAATCTATACGCAGGTAATAACCACGTCCCTTTTTCTTGATTTCATAGGCCAGCTTTCTGACTCCCCAGTTATCAAATTCGACAAGAAAAGCGTCATGCCGGGTGATCAGATCTCTTAATTTTTCAAGGATAGAGCCGCGCTCATCATCTGAAAGATCAGGATCGATAATTAGAATTGTTTCGTATCTTCTCATTTAACCTCCTTTTGGCTATTAAAGCCCTGAAATTAATTTCAGAGCAAGGATTGGGCGTCGTAAAAAGTTCCATCTACTGCGTTGCAGTGATTTTTCAGACTCTCAACATACTATATGTATGCCTTCGCATCCTAAAAAATCACTACGCCTTGTATATGAAACTTTTTACTTAGCTATTTATAATTTAATTTCGTGACTTTTTGCGAATTCATCTTAGGATCGAACAACTAAAATTTAATTAAATAATATTAAAAATAGTATTATGTCAAGATGAAGTTGGTTTTTTTTAACCTAAGTTGAGCGATTTTCTGCGAAGATATGTGCTGAGATCTTGATGCATAGGGATTTGCAAAAACCGCAGGCATACCCGTGGATATGTCGAGGATTTTTGCGAAGCTTTTATGCGCAAGAGATTGGCGCAGATCGAGTAAAAAATCGTTCAATTTAGGTTTAATAAAAAAGGCGTTTCATAATATTTCGAAACACCTTGTTTTTTCTGGTGGGCCGTGAAGGAATCGAACCTTCAACCTACTGATTAAGAGTCAGGTGCTCTGCCTGGTTGAGCTAACGGCCCAATGGAGACTTTTACAAGGTCGTATCAACTTTAAAATTGGTTGTCAATTTTTTTGTTATGAACTTATCTTTATAAAACACCTGCCAACAAGCTATTGACACCTATGAGTAAATAGGTTAAAGAATTTAGTTTAACTCTACATTATCAGTATATTAAGTCTATTATAATATTTTAAATTTTTGAATTGTAAATATAATAATTGGAATCTTCAATTGTGATGGCGTCATAAAAAGTACTCATTTCGCAGATCAAGGTAAAACTATTAACCTGGATATTTTATTGATATGAACAAAACAAGTGATATTATACAGCGTCGAAGAGAGAAGCTTGCGGATTTAATAAGCAATAATATTAATCTGTTCCCAAATGATTTTGTTGTTTCAAACACGATCAGGGATATAAATGATGCAATAAACAACTCGCCTGATTCCATTACTGAAGATGAGCCTGTTTTTGTTGTTGCCGGCCGTATGATGGCTGTAAACAGATTTGGCAAGGCATCATTTATCAGGTTTAAAGATCGAACAGGGCAACTCCAGGCGTATATTCGGAAGGATCGGGTTGGTGACAAGGCTTACAGTCTTTTTAAACAGCTGGATATTGGGGATTTTATTCGGATAAAAGGAGGACTGTTTAAAACAAAGACAGGTGAATGGACTATCCTTGCAAGTGAATTAAATCTTATTTCCAAGGCTATCAGACCTCTTCCGGAAAAGTTTCACGGACTCAAAGATCCTGAAAAACGTTATCGTCAGCGCTACCTCGATTTAATAATGAATCCGGATGTGCGAGATATATTCCTGAAACGGAGCAAGATAATTCAGGAAATAAGAACATTTTTTCTTGACCGTGATTTTCTCGAAGTAGAAACTCCCATGATGCAGCCGGTGCCTGGAGGCGCCGAAGCTACCCCGTTTAAAACTTATCACAATGCTCTTGGGATGGACCTTTTTTTACGTATCGCTCCGGAACTTTATTTAAAACGTCTCGTTGTAGGCGGGTTTGAGAAGGTTTTTGAGATTAACAGAAATTTCAGAAATGAAGGTGTTTCGACTCGGCATAACCCTGAATTTACCATGCTTGAATTTTACCAGACATATTCAACCTATATTGACCTGATGGATTTGACTGAGGAAATGTTCAGAGCCGTAGCGAAAAAAGTTACCGGTTCTGATATGATTACTTACCAGGGAAATAAAATTGATTTTGGAAGCAGTTGGCGCCGGATGACTCTTTTTGCGGCTCTGGAGGAGTTTGGAGGGATTGATTCAAGCTTGATTAATGATAAAAACAGGCTTCTGGAATTTGCATCTTCAAAGGGAATCAATATTGCAAAAAAAACCGGCATGAAGACCATCCTTCTTGGCAAGATTATTACCAAGTTGTTTGATGTGTTGGTGGAACCAAAATTAATAAAACCAACATTTATTACCGGATATCCTGTAGAGGTTTCGCCTCTTTCCAGAAAGAGCGACAGCGAGCCTTCACTTACGGATCGTTTTGAGCTTTTCATTGCCGGACATGAAATTGCCAATGGATTTTCGGAGATAAATGATCCCAATGATCAGAAGGAGCGTTTTTTGCAACAGGTGGCAGACAGGAAAGCAGGCGATGAAGAAGCCCATTGCATGGATGAAGACTATATCAAAGCATTAGAGTATGGCATGCCTCCGACTGCTGGTGAAGGAATAGGTATAGACAGGCTTGCCATGCTTCTTACCGATTCCGCTTCCATCCGTGAAGTTATCCTTTTTCCGCACATGAAACCCAGAGATTGATAAACCGGTATGTCTTTTGAACTATTCATAGGTGGCCGCTATCTCAGAGCCAGGCAGAAACAGGCTTTTATTTCATTAATAACCATTCTTTCTATAGCCGGCGTTACAATTGGAGTTATGGCTCTGATCATAGTGATTGCCGTTATGTCCGGCGCAGAGTCTGATTTCAGGTCGCGAATTCTCAGGGTTGAATCCCATGTGGTATTAATGCGTCATGGCGGGGCATTCACCAATTATCATCGGATACTTGAAGATGTAAAAAGTATAGATGGAGTTGAAAAAGCAGCCCCTTTTGTATATGCCCAGATTATGCTTCGTTCATCATCCGGAGTATCCGGAGCTGTTTTAAGAGGTATAGACCCTGAATCAAAAGACCAGGAAATTACAAATATTGATAAAGTAGCGCTGCAACAAAAATTAATGAGGAATCAGGGTAAAGAGACAGAACCTTTTATACCCGGAATCATTTTGGGCGGGCAGCTTGCTACAAATCTGGGTGTTATTGAAGGAGATATTATCTATCTGATATCACCCCGGGGCATTATTTCTCCGGTTGGGCATATGCCTGCAATGAAACGGTTCAAGGTGACAGGGCTGTTTGAGTCCGGCATGTATGAATATGATGCATCACTTGCTTACATACATTTAAAGGATGCCCAGGCGCTTATGCGTATCGGAGATTCTGTGACGGGAATAGGGATTCGGGTTAATGATATCTTTCATGCAAATGTTATTGCGAAGAAGGTAGTATCGGCCTTGAACATTAAATATAAGAACCAATCATATTGGGCCAGGGACTGGATGCAGATGAATTATAACCTTTTTTCAGCGCTAAAGCTTGAAAAAAAGGCTATGTTTATTATTTTAACACTTATCGTTCTTGTAGCGGCATTTAACATCGCAAGCACACTAATTATGATGGTGATGGGAAAGACCAGGGATATTGCTATATTAAAGGCTATGGGCGCTACGAATAAAAGCATAAGAAAGATTTTTATCTTTAAAGGTATGGTTATCGGCGCAATCGGCACATTTCTCGGGACCTGTCTGGGGTTGGCTGGATGCGCATTGCTTAAACGTTATAAGTTTATAGAGCTTCCCGGAGATATATATTATTTTACAACACTGCCGGTGCGGCTTGAACTGTTTGATGTTTTTATAATTGTTTTTGCTACTATGATAATCTGTTTTATAGCAGCACTCTATCCAGCTGTTCAGGCGTCTAAACTTGATCCTGTTGAGGCGCTGCGCTATGGTTAATACAGAATATGACAAAGAAGCAGCGCTAAACAGCTTGATAGTTGTCAGAAAATTGAGCAAGGGTTTCGATAATAGCGGCGCCAGAATCGAAATCCTGAAAAGTATAAATCTTGACTTGAATGCAGGAGAAACAGTGGCTATTGTCGGAGCGTCCGGAATCGGCAAGTCAACTCTTCTTCATATCCTCGGCACTCTTGATCGGCCTGACACCGGGACTTTTATGTTTCAGGGAAAAGATGTTTTGCTTTTTGATAATAAAGAGCTGGCAAGATTTCGAAACGAATCTATCGGTTTTGTTTTTCAATTTCACTATCTTCTTCCAGAGTTCAGCGCGGTCGAAAACACAATGATGCCGGCGCTTATAAAAGGGCTAAACAAGAAGAACGCGCAAGAGGTTGCTGAGGAAATACTTGTCAGAGTCGGACTTAAAGACAGATTGTATTACAGGGTAAATAAACTTTCCGGTGGTGAACAGCAGCGGGTTGCTCTTGCAAGAGCCCTTGTTTTGGAACCGGTTCTTTTGTTGGCAGATGAACCTACCGGCAATCTTGACCACAAGAACAGCGAACATGTCCATAATTTGCTTTTGGAATTGAATAAAGAGCTTTCCATGACCCTTGTAGTAGTTACACATAACATGGAACTCGCATCTTATATGTCACGAAAATTGACAATAAGCGAAGGGCAACTTGTGGAAACAATTAGGGATTGAGGAATTGAACTCCTAAATTCGGGGGGCTGTATGTTAAGACGTTTAGTTATTTTCATAATTGCAATAATTTGCTGTTTGCCGAACAACGTATATTCGCAGGAATCGGTTCGAATTGTTGTTTTGCCGTTTGAAATACACTCTCAGAAAGATATTTCATATTTAAAAGATGAAATATCGGTGGTAATCGGAAAGCACCTTAAAGAGGATGGAGCAATAGTATTAGATCAGGAACCAATCCCTGTGTTACCTGATTCTGCGGGAAAAGTCAGGGCTGTAAGTATAAATGAAATCCGGGCGCTTGGCATAAAAAACGGAGCTGACTATGTTATCTCGGGAAGTCTGACATGGATAGGAAAAAAATACAGCCTGGATGCAAAGATGCTTAAATGTTTTGGAGAAAATCCGCCTGATATTTTTTTTGCAGAAGGAGAAAGTATAGAGAATCTGCCTGGATCGATCAAAGGTATTGCCACAGATATCAGCATGAAGCTTTTTAAGAGAGAAAAAGTGGCCCAGGTGCTTGTTGCCGGCAATAAACGGATAGAGGCTGATGCCATTAAAAGAAAAATTACAACCGTGCCGGGTGATATCTATCTTGCGAAAAAGCTTGCAGATGACTTAAAGTCTGTGTTTTCAATGGGATATTTTGATGATGTCAGGATCGAAGCTGAAAGCGGGCTAAAAGGAAAGATACTTACTTTCCAGGTTAAAGAAAAACCGACCATAAGGGTAATCAGGATAAAAGGAAACAGGGTATTTGACGACGAAGATATCAAGGAAAGCCTGAATATTAAAACAGGCTCAATCCTGAACATATTCAAAATACGCAGTAACATTAGAAGGATAGAGGGACTTTACAAGGATAAAAATTACCATAATGTAAAGGTTGCATACAATATCAGTCAGCTTCAACATAATCAGGCTGACCTGGAGTTTATTATCGAAGAGGGTGAAAAGCTTCGGATAAAAAGTATAATCTTTGAAGGCAACACTAATTATACAAGTAAAAAGCTTAAAGGAATGATGAAATTGTCTGAAAAGGGTTTCTTTTCCTGGCTGACATCGTCCGGTGAACTAAACAGGGAAGATTTAAGCCAGGATGTTGCGATGCTTGCGGCTTTTTATCATAATAATGGATATATCCAGGCCAGGATTAGTGATCCGCATATTGAATATCAGGATAATCGGATAAATATTACAATAAAAATATTTGAAGGGTCGCAATCCAAGGTCGGGAAAGTTGATGTTTCAGGTGATTTGGTGCTGCCAAAAGAGGAATTGATAAAAGAACTGAAGATTATCAAAGAAAAATTTTACAATCGTGAGGTTGTGCGAAACGATGTTCTTGTTCTTAGCGATCTCTATTCTGATGAAGGTTATGCTTATGCGAATATATCTCCCCGTATTGACCAGAGTGAGGACAAATCTTTAGTAAATATTACTTATGTTATCGATAAGGGCAAACAGGTCTATTTTGAAAAGATCATCATTCGCGGAAACACAAAGACAAGAGACAAGATTATTCGCCGTGAACTTAAGGTTTACGAACAGGAGCTTTACAGTGGAAAGCGATTAAAACGCGGGGTGCGCAACCTTTATCGGCTTGATTTCTTTGAGGATGTTAAGGTTAACACATCAAAAGGAAGCACCGAAGAAAAAATGATCCTTGAGATAGATGTTACTGAAAAACCAACAGGCGTTTTTAGCTTTGGCGGCGGGTACAGTAATGTCGAAGATGTTTTTGTTGTGACTTCTATTGCCCAGAAGAACCTTTTTGGGCGCGGCCAGACACTTATGTTAAAAGCCCAGATGGGCGGCACGACAAACAGGTACACATTGAGTTTTACCGAACCATGGCTGTTTGATATTCCCTTGTCAGCAGGTTTTGATGTTTACAACTGGCAAACAGACTATGACACATACGATAAGGACAGTAAGGGTGCTGGTGTAAGATTCAGTTATCCGGTTTTTGATTTTACACGCGCCTATTTGTCTTATGCATTTGATGTGGGCAATATAACAAATGTAGATCAAGTATATGCTTCCGATCTTGTCAAGGAGTCGGAAGGGGAAAATATCAAGAGCAGTATAACGGCTGCCTTGAGGTATGATTCCAGAGACAGGATATTTAACCCCACAGAAGGATCGGAACATGGTATATCCATACAATACGCCGGCATTGGAGGCGATATCGGTTTTACAAAATATGTGGGAAAAACAGGGTGGTATTTTCCTCTTTTTATGGATACAGTAGGATTTCTGCATGGCAAGGCAGGCTACGTAAATAAAATCTCA
>JAUVHU010000098.1 GCA_030593145.1 Desulfobacteraceae bacterium | reverse complement strand
CATAAACTGACGCTGTTGAGCTAAAAACAAGGTTTTTAACATTGTTTTTATCCATAACTTCGCAGAGAATTAATGTCCCTGTTACGTTGTTATGATAATACTGTAACGGCATGCTTACTGATTCACCGGCTGCCTTAAGACCGGCAAAATGAATCACAGCGTCTACAGAAGAGTTTTCAAAAACAGTGTGCAAAGCATCTTTGTCAAGCAGATCAACCTTGTAAAATTTTAGCTCCTTTCCGGTCAGTTCCTGAACTCTTTTCAAGGATTCTTCGTTGCTGTTAACAAGGTTATCCACGACAACAACTTCATATCCTGCCAGGAGAAGTTCCAGGCATGTATGACTTCCGATGTAACCTGCCCCGCCTGTCACTAAAATCGATTGAGATAAAGGGTGTATATGCATTTGTTAGCTATCGCCCTTTCTCGCGGGAAGAAGGTTTTGAGACATTTTTTATGTATTCGATGAAGAAGGCAAGAAAGATCATAAAAAACAATCCGACAACCACAGAAAGTAAAATTATCTGTTTCTTTTTGGACTTGACCGAGTACAACGAAACCTCCGGCTTCTGGATGACTTTTATATTGCTGATCAGCTCTTTATTTATATTTAACGCATCTATCTCCACTTTTGAGGTATCAATATACCTTCCTGCCTCTCCAATTTTTTGCAGTACTTCTTTTTCTTTTCTTTTGAATTCATAAATCTGATTACTTATCTGGTTCATGTAAGAAATGTTCTGCTGAATAGTTGTAGAGTAGAAAAGGAGAGGCCTTTCAGCCTTAGCTTTACTTTCCTTTAACAGCAAGTCTCTCTGTTTTATCAGATCCCCGGTATTGTTTTTGATATTATCTATTTCCTTCTTTAGTTCTTCCATTCTGCGCTTGATATCTTTTAGAACCTCTTTCAGCAATTCTTCTTGTGCTTCGAACATTTTAATATTGCTTCGCTTTGAGGCAATTTTCCTGTCAAAAGTATCTCTTCTGTACATAGCGACTCTTTTGTAATCATCAGAAAGAAGACGTATCAGCTCTCCGACAGCTTTCATCCCGAAATCTGCATTCTCCTCTTTCCATTTGGAGGTAATCTTTATTATATTAGTTCCTTTAGCGATCGTAGATTTGAAATTAACGCCTGCCTTCAGTGGGTTCGGATTCAAGACCTTTTTTATTTTTCTATTATATGAGCCTCCGTTTATCTTTCCGCTTATATTAGCCACAGAATCGATGTATATAAACTTTCCATCATTTTTAATGCCGACAACGCCCGGCTCAATGACTGTGGAGATCTCGTAGAACTTAGGCATCTGGAAACTTATCACGGCCGCTATAACAACCCAAATAAGGGTGCCGGCTATGATGAGCCACTTCCACTTCCACAAAACCCGGAGATAGTCGATAAGGTTTATTTCGTCTTCGTATGGCGGGTAGTTCTGCGGATATTGCTGCTGCCTGGGTTCCTGGTCAGTCATTTTTTCTCCATTAAATTATGATTAAGGGATTAGGTGTTAAGAACCTGATAAAGCAAAGAATTGCTTTGAGCTGGCCACTAATCCTTTAATCCATTTTTAGTTTTTATAATAGTATTGTGTCAAAGTATTCAATAGTCTTTTTCAGACCCTGATCCAGCTTGACAGTAGGCTGCCATTTAAGTCTTTTCTTTGCAAGGTTGATATCCGGTTTTCGCTGCAAGGGATCATCCTGCGGCAGGGACTTAAACACAACTTTTGATTTTGAATTTGTAATTTCTATAATTTTTTCGGCCAGCTCAAGGATAGTGAATTCATCAGGATTCCCAAGATTTACAGGCCCGATAAAATCGTCCGGGCCGTTCATCATACGAATCATGCCGTCTATTAAGTCGTCCACATAACAAAATGAGCGGGTTTGAGTTCCATCGCCAAAGACTGTTATGTCTTGATTTGTAAGGGCCTGCACAATAAAATTGGAAACAACGCGACCGTCATTCGGATGCATCCGCGGGCCGTATGTATTGAATATTCTGACTACTTTGATTTTCAGGCTATGCTGGCGATAATAGTCAAAAAAAAGGGTTTCAGCGCACCTTTTCCCCTCGTCATAGCATGATCTTGGCCCTATGGGGTTTACCCTGCCCCAATAGGTTTCCGGCTGGGGGTGAATATCCGGATCTCCGTAAACTTCGCTTGTAGATGCCTGTAATATCTTGGCCTTAACCCGCTTGGCCAATCCCAACATATTGATAGCCCCATGCACGCTGGTCTTTGTGGTCTGAACAGGATCGAACTGATAATGAATCGGAGATGCAGGGCAGGCAAGATTATAAATTTCATCCGCCTCAATATACAAAGGAAATGTAATGTCATGACGGATAAATTCAAAGTTCGGCTTATTTAAAAGATGGAAGATATTTTGCCTTGTACCGGTAAAGCAGTTGTCCACGCACAACACCTCGAAACCTTCGGCAACAAGGCGTTCGCAGAGATGAGAGCCAAGAAAGCCAGCGCCTCCGGTGATTAATACACGTTTGTCTTGATGATATTCCATAAGAATCCTTTGTTTTTTTTACCACGAAGAGTACGAGGGAAAAGAAGATATTATAAAACCATTCGCTTGATTTCATTCTTCGCATCCTTCGTGTTCTTCGTGGTGAAAATCTCTTTTATTTAAAATGGGTTAGACTTGGTTTTCCAGTAGGAAATACATTAAACCCGATTTCATAGAGCTTTTTATGGTCGACAATATTTCTGCCGTCAAATATAAAGGCAGGTTTTATCATGGATTTGTAAATTTTTTCAAAGTCAAGATCCCTGTATAAATTCCATTCGGTCATTATGGCAATAGCGTGACTACCCTTAGCTGCCTTGTGTGGATCTTCAATATAGCTTACATTTTCGTCAATGCCGTCTAAATCCTTTTTTGCGTTCTTCAACGCCTTTGGATCACTAATTACAAGTTCCGCTTTTTCCTCAATTAATCTTTTTGCCACATATATTGCAGGACTTTCCCTTGTATCTCCGGTATCGGCTTTAAAGGCAAAACCAAAAATGCATATTTTTTTCTCGGCCAGAGTGTTGAACATGGTTGTCAGCATATTAAGCACAAAACGCTTTTGCTGGTAATCGTTTATCCTGATCACACTTTCCCAGTAATCAGCCACTTCATAAAGGCCATAATTCCTGCAAATATAGACAAGATTAAGAATATCCTTTTTAAAGCACGAGCCCCCAAAACCGATACTTGCATTTAAAAATTTACTGCCTATCCGGCTGTCAAGCCCAACCGCCGCGGCAACATCGGTAATGTCGGCATCGGTCTTTTCACACAGCACAGAAATTGCATTTATAGAAGATATTCTCTGGGCCAAAAACGCATTGGCCACCAGTTTGGAAAGCTCGCTGCTCCAGATATCGGATGTAATAATGCGGTCACGTGGCACCCAGTTGGCATAAATCTCAACCAGCTCATCCCTGGCCTTTATACCGCTTTTCGTCAGTCTGGAGCCGACAAGAACACGATCAGGATTTTTCAGATCATTAACAGCCGTTCCTTCCGCTAAAAATTCCGGGTTGGAAAGAACATCAAATTGAATCTTGCTGTTCTTTGAAGTAAGAATCCTTTCCATGGCCCGGGCGGTTTTAACAGGAAGAGTGCTTTTTTCGACGATTATTTTAGACGACTTTGCGCAGTCCAGTATCTGTCTTGCGGTCTTTTCCCAGTATTGCAAATCAGCAGCCATGCCGGCGCCAACGCCAAATGTCTTGGTTGGAGTATTGACGCTGACAAAAATAATATCCGACTCTATAATCCCTTTTTCAATGTCAGTACTGAAAAAAAGGTTTTTGCCCCTTGCCTCTTTTACAATTTCATCAAGACCCGGTTCATAGATTGGAAGATTATCTGAATTCCATTCGTCAATACGGGCAGGATTAATGTCCACAATCGTAACTTTGTATTGCGGACATTTATAAGCAATCATTGCCATTGTTGGACCACCCACGTAGCCGGCGCCGATACAGAGAATGTTTTTTTTAAATTTTTTCATTTTTCCTCAATTTTAATAATAGTTCACCACGAAGAACACGAAGGGAAAGAAGATTATAAAACCATTCGCTTAATCCCGTCCTTTAGATATTTGACGTTAAAATTTATCAACAAGCCAATTGATATGTCAGCTAATTTCATATATGTAAGCAGTTGAGCCTTATGGATAGGAAGAATTTTATCCACACTCTTTAACTCAATGATAATGCTGGTATCTACCAACGCATCAATCCGATAACCGCAATCAAGTTTTATGTTTTTGTATTGCACGGGAAGTGGATATTGTAATTTGAATGCCATGCCTGCGGCTTTCATTTCGTACGCCAGGCACTGTTCGTAAGTCGATTCAAGCAAACCAGGGCCTAAATTGCGATGCACCTCTAATGCGCATCCAATTACTTGATTTGACAATTCATCAAATTCCATTCTTCGTGTCCTTCGTGTTCTTCGTGGTAAAAATATCGCTCATAGTTAATAATTAAGGTAACTATCGTAAGTACTGCGGATTCCTTCTTCAAGTGAAATCTTTGGTTTCCATCCAAGATTTGTCAGCTTGGAAACATCTAACAGTTTTTTGAGTGTGCCGTCAGGCCTGCTTTTATCAAACACCACGTCTCCCTCAAATCCGACTATATCCTTTATAAGCAAAGCCAATTCCTTTATACTAATCTCCCTGCCTGAACCTATATTTATCAGCGCAGGAGGACTGGAAGCAAGCAAAGAAGCAAATTTTTTATCATTTAGATTTATTATAAAGACACAGGCGTCTGCGAGATCGTTTACATGAAGAAACTCCCGGCAAGGCGCGCCTGTCCCCCACAAGGTTATACCAGGAGATATATCTGAAACTGATGTAAAAGATTTAAAGGAATCGTGAATTCGATGACCATGATATTGAGCAACTGAGACCAGATTGGCCGTGATATCTTCAGGAATAACGCCGATTTTTTTTTCATCCTTTATTATTCCATCCCAGTCTCCTTTAGCCGCCAGTTTTCCAAGATGAAATTTTCGAACCATGGCAGGAAGAACATGACTGGTTTCCAGATTAAAGTTGTCATTAGGGCCATAAAGATTAGTCGGCATGACCGACATGAAGTTTGTACCATACTGACGATTGTATGATTGACACGTCTTGATGCCTGCAATCTTTGCCACCGCATATGGTTCATTTGTAGGTTCAAGCGGACCGGTAAGAAGATATTCTTCTTTCATCGGCTGGGGACATTCTCCTGGATAAATACAAGAAGAGCCAAGGAAGAGCAGACGCTTTACACCTGTTTTCCACGCAGCATGAATTACATTGGTTTGAATAACAAGGTTGCTGTAAATAAAATCGGCCGGAAAAGTATTGTTGGCCAATATTCCACCAACCTTTGCCGCAGCCAAAAATACATATTCAGGTTTTGCTTCCTGAAAAAAAGCCTCTACATCTGCCTGTCGGGTTAAATCCAGCTCCGCATGGCCGCATGTAATAAGGTTTGAAAAACCTTTTTCCTTAAGCTTGCGGACAAGCGCTGAACCGACAAGGCCGGTATGGCCTGCTATATATATTAAGGAATTTTTGTTCATCACATATTTGCTTCACAACTTGAGGGAAACGGAAAACCGTTTTTACGGCAAACAGCTTCGCGGGCAGCCTCGTCAAGATCGTGTTCCACCATTTCATGAATCATGTCTTTAAATGTAATCTCAGGCTTCCAGCCAAGCTTTTTGCGCGCTTTTGACGGATCTCCAAGCAATGTCTCAACTTCGGTAGGGCGAAAGTATTGAGGATCAACAGAAACTACAATCTGCCCTTTTTGCAAACATTGAAGCCGGCTGTATGCTTTATATTTTTCCATGACCTGCGAAGGAAGTATTTCAGCTACAATTCCTTTTTCATCAACACCCTGCCCGCTCCATGTAAGTTTAATGCCGATTTTCGCAAAAGCCAGTTCGCAGAATTCTCTTACAGCATGCTGCTCGCCAGTAGCAATAACATAATCTTCCGGTTCATCCTGCTGTAAAATAAGCCACTGCACACGCACAAAATCCTTGGCATGCCCCCAATCACGCTTTGCATGAAGATTCCCAAGATATAAACAATCCTGAAGACCGAGAGCCGTTCGCGCAACAGCCCGTGTTATCTTGCGTGTAACAAAAGTCTCGCCGCGCAATGGAGACTCATGGTTAAAAAGAATGCCGTTACAGGCATAAATGCCGTAAGCTTCCCTGTAGTTCACAGTACACCAGTAAGCATAGAGTTTGGCGCAGGCATAAGGGGAGCGGGGATAGAACGGAGTATTCTCGTCTTGAGGAGTTTCCCTTACTTTGCCATAAAGTTCAGATGTGGATGCCTGGTAAAATCTGGTTCTTTTTTCAAGCCCCAGCATACGTATAGCTTCAAGAACCCGTAATGTCCCCAGCGCGTCGGTGTTTGCGGTGTATTCCGGAGCTTCAAAAGAAACCATCACATGACTCTGGGCAGCCAGATTGTATATTTCATCAGGCTGGATTTCCTGAACAATGCGGATAATATTTGCGGCATCGGTGAGATCCCCATAGTGAAGGACAAATTTGCGGTCCTTTTCATGAGGATCCTGGTAAAGATGATCTATTCTTTGGGTGTTAAATAGAGAAGAGCGCCTTTTGATGCCATGCACTTCGTATCCTTTGTTTAAAAGAAATTCCGCCAGATAAGCGCCGTCCTGACCGGTAATTCCTGTTATTAATGCTTTTTTCATTTGTTGTTCCATATTATTTAAAGATTTTAATCACGTCTCTTTTCAAGGCGTACGCCGCAAAGCACGAAAGTATGAAGACAATAAATGCCGGAGGTCGGAGGTTAGAGGTCAAAAATTAAAATCCTTTAACCGTTGAACCTTGAACCCTGAACCTAATTAACACTAATATAGTGTTTAATAGCATTAAACTTGCCCTGGCCAATCCCTTGCACTTTCCTGATATCCTCAATTTTTTCAAACAGGCCATACGTTTCTTTATATTTAATAATCTTCACCGCCATCACAGGTCCAATCTGGGGAAGAGCTACTATTTCGGTAAGTTTTGCCTTGTTGATATTCACAGGATCGTGCAGCCCTTTTTTCATTATCTTTGCTATAACTTTATCGTAGTGACTCTCCAGATGTTTTTTGGCAATCTCCTTATTCTCAGGATATAACCATGTCTCCCCTTCCAGTGTTCCAAACACATATATCAACTGCTCCTCATCTATCTTGCCATTGAGATCATGATGAGGGCAATGTCTTATTTTCTTCCCTGTCTCTACTTCCACTACCGCAAAGCTGGAATCGGAGAGAAAACGTATTGTGATATCAGACCATTCCTGGCACAGGCCCAAACCTTGTTGCCATAAGAATAATGCAAAAATGCTGATAAAAAATATGCAATAAGTAGAAACTCTGGATTTAATATTAAAATTATAACCGATACCAGGCTTAATCAGATAGATCATTGTTGTCACTCCTTATTTATTGATTTCTATCCACAGACGCACACGAACGAACACAAAAACTTTCATTATGTTATCTATACCTGTCTGTATAAGACTGCGGCTGAATCTAAAAAAGATAATGCAAACTATTAGCGTAAAGCAAGAAAAGCAAAACTTGATATTTTAATTAATCCACAGTAATTCTGTCCATATTCAGTTCATATGTTTTGGGTCCGATTCCTGATACGTTCGTAATATCTTCGGGAGCTTTAAACGGCCCATTTTTCTCCCTGTATTCCACAATTCTTGCGGCATATTTTGGGCCAATCCGATTAAGTTGAACAAGCTCTTCTACTGATGCCTTGTTAATATTGATCTTTTCCGTTTCACCAGCCCATAGTGCCCCTGTCAAAAAGAAAATAACG
>JAUVHU010000042.1 GCA_030593145.1 Desulfobacteraceae bacterium | reverse complement strand
TGAGCAGCACAATGCACATTGCGGCTATCCCTTCTCCTTTTCCGATCATTCCAAGTCCTTCAGAGGTAGTTGATTTGACATTTACTCTACTTGGCTCAATTTGAATTGCTTCTGCAATGTTTTTCTGCATTGCTTCTCTATACGGGAAAAGCTTCGGGGCTTCAGCAAAAATAGTGGAATCTACATTACTTATCGCAAAGCCCTTGCTGCTGATCATTTCATAAGTTTTCGCAAGAAGCTTTATGCTGTATATATCTTTGAATTCAGGACCCGTATCAGGGAAATGCAGACCAATATCTCCCAGGCCGGCCGCGCCCAGGAGTGCGTCACACACTGCATGAACAAGAACGTCTGCATCTGAATGCCCTAAAAGACCCTTTTTAAAGGGAATTGTTACACCGCCAAGAACAAGTTTTCTTTCAAAAACCAGGCGATGAATATCATGTCCTATACCTATGCGCATTTTGCTTTCCATTCAAACCTTAGGTTAAAAAACAATCACGCCGTTTTTCAAGGCGCATGCCGCAAAGCACGAAATAAGGAAAACACGAAACAAAAAAAGTTTAAAAGGGTATACACAAGGGAACCAAGATTGAGGATTGGGATGGGCAATTACTTTATGCAGACCTTTCTCACCTGAAGCAGATCACAGTGACCTGAAAAAATCTTTTCTATTCCATCTTGTTTAAGTGTAGTCATGCCGTCTTTTATAGCCTGTTTACGCAATTCTTCCATTTTTGCGTTACTCTGGATCAACTTTTTTTGCACATCAGTCCCCATCAACAATTCATGTATGCCCATCCGGCCTCGATATCCGGTATTGTTACATGCCGCGCAACCGGCAGGCTTATACAGTGTCAGATCATCCGTATATGAAATTTTAACATTCTTTTTAAAATCGTCATCACCATATTCTCGGACAAGCTCATCATATTCCTTTTGTAATGGATGGTATTTTTTCTTACAGTCCTTACAGAGCGTGCGAATTAACCGCTGGGCAAGAATGCACAAAATAGCGTCCGCAAAGTTAAAAGGATCCATCCCCATGTCAAGCAGCCTGGTAATACTCTCAGGAGCGCTGTTCGTGTGCAGGGTTGAAAACACAAGATGGCCTGTTAATGATGCTTCAATGCCGATTGATGTTGTCTCCTTGTCACGCATTTCACCAACCATAATAACATCCGGATCTGCCCTTAAAAATGCGCGCATTGCAGCAGCAAAATCAAATCCGATCTTTGGTTTTACCTGAACCTGTCTCAAGCCGGCCTGAGTAATTTCAACGGGATCTTCGGCAGTCCAGATCTTGGTTTCAATTTTATTAATATAGCTCAGGGCTGAATGAAGCGTGGTGGTTTTTCCGGAACCTGTGGGACCGCAAACAAAAATAATGCCATACGGTTTTGTTATTACACTTACAAAATTTTCATAATTATGTTTCGAGAAACCCATTTTCTCAAGCGGAATCGGCTCGCCTGCTGCAAGAATACGCATTACTATATCTTCCAGCCCACCCTGGGTTGGAACAGTCGCTACCCTGAGTTCTATGTCCAGTCCGCCATATTTTTTAAATTTGATCTTCCCGTCCTGGGGCTTGCGGCGTTCCGCTATATCAAGATCAGACATAATTTTTATACGCGACACTAATGCATTTTTATAGTTGTATGGAATGGTCTGGTATAAAGAACAGTCGCCATCAATCCTTATGCGCACACGTGTGTTGTTTTTTCCGGGATATGGCTCTATATGAATATCCGAAGCCCCGCGATTATAAGCATCAATAATAACCTTGTTTACCAGTTGAACGACAGCGCTGTTTTCCTCTGAAACAGCGGATTCGGCTTCTTCTACCTCCTCAGCCTCATCCTGAAGCTGTTTAAGAATGTCGTCCATATCGGCCATCTCTGTTTCATCCTGTGTAAACAGCTTGATAAAATTTAGTATATCCTCCTTAAATGAGACGCATAATTTGATCTGTTTTCCTGAAAAAAGAGCCTTTATTTCATCTATCTTCTGAAGATCATGCGGATTGTCAACGGTAATCACTGTTTTCCCGTTTTCAGCACGCAAAGGCACCCAGACATTATTCCGCATAAAAGGAACCTTCAAGCCGATCAGGAGTTCTCCAGGAATAGCTATTTTTGAATTATACTCTACAAATGGAACATTATAATATTTGCTGTAGGATTTACCGACCTCTTTTTTTGGGATTTTAAGATCCCTTACAAGAATATTTTCTATAAGCTCTTTTCTTTGTCTTGTATCAGATACGGCTTTTTCCAGTTCTTTTTGGGTTAGAACATGATTTTCAATGAGATAACTAAATTTGTTGGTCCTTGCTTTTGCCATCCGTTTCTGATTATATAAAGCAATACCAAGTATTTTGGCTAATTCAGTTACAGACTCCTCATCCATTTTTGTAAATGAACTGTCGGTTACCCTGTTAATTAGCTGAACCGCTCCAAGCAGATACTTCTTGAAAATGATCGGTACTACAAGGACTTGAACTGTTTTATAACCTGTTTTTTCATCCCAGCTTTTATCAAATTTCAATACAGTATCGATTGAAGCAAGCTCCTTAGCATCATAAACATTTTTTATATTTATAAGCTTTTGTTTAAATGCAGAATATCCAGCTATACTGGTTAAAGAAACAGGAACATGGATTTCTGATATTTCGTCGCCGGACTTGAAGCGTGACACCAGTTCCCTTTTTTTCCCATCTACGACATATACTGTAAGCCTTTCTACCTCAAAAAGATTTGTAATTTCGTCTTTTAGATTAATTAAGATCTCATCCAGATTGGATGCAGCGTATATCTTGTTGCAAATATCCTGGAGTTTTCTCCTGTATTCCACCTCTGATGCGAGGCTCTGGTCTTTTGTCGGCTTGGCGTTTGATATTGCAGATGTATTTAACATAGTTAATTCCGGCTTGTTTTAGCCTAAGTTAAGCGATTAGCTGTTAGCTGTTAGCTGTTAGCTGTTAGCAATTAGCCGTTAGCTCTTATGAAATATGCATTTGTATAATTATTTATTAATCACCCATCGGGTGAAATGTTATTATTTAATAATGTCTTGATATAGTTTAGCTAATAGCTAAAAGCTAATGCCTAATGGCTCATTTTTCTGAAGGTCTATAATTATCATAAATCTTTTTTGCTCCCCCGCCTATAAGCAAAACACCTAAAAAATAAAAACAAAATCGTATGAAAAATATCACTGATGAGAATTGTTCGATTTGTTCGATTTTAGGTATAACCTGGGGTATCCTGAAAAATACGCCTATTCCAGCGAGAACAAGCACTATACCCCAAACAATGTGAACAACTGTTTTATTTTTTGCCATATGATCCTACCAACTCATATTTACTACGGAGTAAATAGGCAATTAAATTTGAAAAGGGCTGACTATTTGAACGCATTAGTGAGCCTTAAGAAAAAACAGCCGATCATAAGACATCTTTGGTATGATGTATTAATTTCAACTTACAGAAGCAGTTTTGTTATATTTTTGTATGCTGTTTTTTCTTTAGGATCACTTGTTGCGTGAGTTTCAGAGCTTTTCAAATTTAATTGCCTATCTGCGGAGTAATGGAATTATAAAACCCACTTTTTTGAGTTTGTAAATTTCTACAATTTTAAATATATAACCCAATTTGTGTGATTGTGTCAAACGATTAACTGATCCTGAAAAGAGCGTTTTTCCTTAAGCTTTATGGATGCAGAAACCCCTATATTTTCACGGAGCTTATCTTCCACGGTTTTCATTAATTTTTCAAGGGCTCTGTTATCCGCCGAGATAATGTTCTTTTACCTTGGGGTTGTCCAAAAGTTCGGCGGCTAAACCTTCTAAAACGATTTCACCTCTCTCGATCACGTAGGAGTAATGGGCCACTTTGAGGGCAGCCTTTGCATTCTGTTCTACAAGCAAAATCGTAGTGCCTGATTGGTTGAGCTGTTTAATGACGTTAAAGATTTCCCGGACCACCAAGGGGGCTATGCCCATTGAAGGTTCATCCAAAAGCAGAAGTTCGGGACGTCCCATCAGGGCACGGCCGATGGCCAGCATCTGTTGCTCACCGCCTGAAAGGGTGCCGGCGATCTGTTTGGAACGTTTTTCCAGGATCGGAAACATCTGATAAACACGCTCGATTCTCTCCTTGATCTCAAGCCGGTTACTCCGTTTAAAATAATGATAGGCCCCGAGATTGATATTATCCATGACGGTCAGGTGCGCAAAAAGCTGTCTCCCTTCCGGCACCTGTGAGATACCCAGGCGCACAATCCGGTTTGCCGGCATGCCGGCAACATTCCGTTCTTTATAAAGAATACGCCCTCCATTGATCTTCATTATGCCGGAGATAGATTTTAAAAGTGTGGACTTGCCTGCCCCGTTGGCGCCAATGATGGAAACCACCTTTCCCTCGGGAACCTGTATGGAGAGATCTTTAAGCACACGGATATTTCCATAAGATGCGTTGAGTGCGTTAATTTTTAGCACATTAGTTCCTTAAAATTGATTTTTTTGTATTTTGTGGCAAAAAAAGTTTGATCACACCACGAAGTACACGAAGAGTACGAATGTTATATATTTTATTCTTCTTTTCCTTCGTGATCTTCGTGGTAAAAATAAAACCGATCTTTTTTAGTTCCAGCTTGTCCGGGTTAGGCCACTCCTCCTAAATACGCATCAATAACTCCGGGGTTGTTCCGGACATCTTCAGGCGGCCCTTCGGCGATCTTCTGGCCATAGTTTAGCACCAAAATCTCATCCGATATATTCATCACCACCTTCATATCATGTTCCACCAGTAAAACGGTCGTTCCTTTTGCATTGATAGCCTTGATCAAGGAAGATGCCAAATGGGTCTCTGTCTCATTGAGACCGGCCGCTGGTTCGTCGAGACAAATCAGTTCCGGCTCACTCGCCAGCGCTCGCCCGATCTCTAATAATTTTTGTTCACCCAAGGGCAGGCTGTCCGCCGAATCTTTGAATTTATCAGCAAGCCCGATAAATTTTAGAATCTTCAACGCACTTTCCCTGATCCGTTTTTCTTTACGTCTGGACTGAGGCAAAACAAGCCCTGAAGCCATAAAGGAGGTTCGAACCCGGGTATGACAGCCCAGCATGACATTTTCAAGGACCGTCATATTTCCGAACAACTCAACGGTTTGAAATGTCCGGGAAATACCTTGGTACGCAATCTTGTGGGCCTTGAGATCTTGAATGGGTCGGCCTTTGAACATCACCGTTCCCTCTGTTGGCGAAAAAGATCCGGTAATAACATTAAACAGGGTTGTCTTGCCCGCTCCGTTGGGGCCGATAATCGCCTTAATCGTTCCCCTTCGAACTTTAAAATTAAGGTTGTTGAGCACCATTAGCCCGCCAAAGGTCATGACCACCCCTTGCAGCTCGAGAACGTTTTCTTCTATATCAGCGCTCATCAGATACCTATCTCCTAAACCAGCCTTTTACAATTCCCGGCACCCCTGCCAGACCATCCGGTAATAAAACGGTGACAAAGAGGAGTATGGCGCCATATACGATGACCTCAAATTCCTCAAAATAATGGAGCCACTCATAGCTTAAGAAGGTAATCAGGCAGGCCCCGATAATAGCGCCCCAGATATTATGCATCCCGCCCAGTGCAATCATGATCAGAAGTTTTATGGAAAAGAAAAGGTCAAAAGTCGATGGGTTGATAAAATTAAGATAATGGGCATAAAGACTTCCGGCCAAAGATCCCAAAACAGCGGAGTAAACAAAAATTATTATCTTGAATTTTGAAACATCCACACCCATGGCACTGGCTGCCGGTTCACTCGCATGGATAGCCCTTAAAGCACGGCCGGTGCCTGACTGGATTACATTAACGGTAAAGATAAAAGCTACCAGAACAAAACCCCAGACAAGATAATAATAGCTTTCAACAGAATCAAACTCAAAGCCCAAAAGGCTTAACCCCGGAATACCGGACATGCCGTCCGGACCGCCGGTCCATTCGATCTCTTCGTTAAAAATTATAAAAATGATGATTCCAAAGGCAAGGGTTGCCATGGCGAGATAATGCCCCTTTAATTTAAGGGAAGGCGTACCCACCAAAGCAGCTACGGCCGCGGCAACAGCCATTCCTATCACCATGCAGGCCCAGGCATTCATGCCGTAATTTGCGGTCAGGATGCCCGAAATATATGCACCGATACCAAAAAACGCCGCCTGCCCAAGTGATATCTGTCCGGCATACCCCATCAGAAGGCTGAGACCAATAGTAATCAGGCAATAAATACCCGCAAATACCATAATATCAGGATAGTGTTCTATGGTGGGAATTTGGTGGGCAATCCATGGAAAAATAATGATAAAAAGAGCAAAGACGGCAATGGGGAGCTTGGCGATTCGTAACATGCCTAAAACCTTTTGATCCTGCTGATCTCTATGTTGCCGAGAAGCCCGCTGGGTTTAAAGAATAAGATAACCAGAAGCACAATCAAAGCAAAAGCATCTTTGTATCCCGAGTGAACAAGACCTGCTCCAAATGATTCGATGCTTCCGATGATCAGGCCACCCAGGATAGCGCCCGGAAAGCTTCCCAACCCGCCCAAAATAACTGCCCCGAATCCCTTTACCGCCAGCATGGCCCCACGGTCATATTCCATAAGGGAAATTGGGGTTATGGCAATACCTGCAACTGCTCCGATAGCGGCTGAAAGAGCAAAAGACAACAAAATCATCTTCTTGACATTAATGCCAACCAGACTAGCCGCATTCGCATTATCGGCGCAGGCTCTCATGGCTTTGCCGATGATTGTCCGATCAAAGAATATGGACAAAGCAATGGCTGTGATGACCAAAAAGCCAATAACCCAGAAATACTGGGGTTGAACCACGGCTCCCAGAATGTTGATTGGATTACGTCCGGAAAACGCGGGAAGGTCAAAAGGGTTCTTGCCCCAAATAAACGAAGCCGTTCCCTTGATTATTATGGACACTGCAATGGTAGCAATAATCAATGTAAGGACAGACGGACGACGAATAGGACAAATGGCGAAACGGTCGATAAGTATCCCGATCACCGTTACCAGAACAATTGTAACCGGAAAAGCCAGAATAATGGGCAACCCCATAGCAACATGCAGGGAAACCATTGTCAATCCGCCCAGCATGACGAACTCACCCTGGGCAAAATTAATGATCTCGGTTACATTGTAGATAATGTTAAACCCCACGGCTACCATGGCATAAACGCTGCCCACGGTCAAACCGGTAATGAGGTATTGTAAAAGCTGGCTTGCCAGCGTAATTTTTTCCATATCTCTTTATCAAATGAAAAATTGAGGACGATGAGTCCATCGTCCTCAAAAATTGTTAGACCTTTGCAAAACGCCCCCTTTTGCACATTTGAACAAAATTGAGCATTTTCCAAAGGTCTCATAGTCTGGCACTGCAAGCTGGCAGATCAGTCCACCAGTGCCCAATCATCGCCTTTCACGATCACCATTTGAAAGGCCTCTTGGGTCAGACCGTTGTGGTCGTCCGGCGAAAAATTAAACAAGCCGTGTTGACCTACAAAGCCCTTTTTGTTTTCAATGTAATCTCGTATTGCGGCTTTATCACAGCCAACGGACTCAAGAGCTTTGGATACTAACATTAAGGCATCCCAGCCATGTCCACCGAATGAACTCAGAGGTTCATTGTATTTGGCCGTATAGTTCTTCAGATAATCCGTTGTTACACTTTTTTGAGGATGGTCTGCCGGTAAAAGCTCGGCAATATTACAGGCGCCAAGCGGGCAGAAAACACCCTCGGCAGCTCCTGCAGCCAGCTTGATATTTTTACGGCTGCCAAAGCCATGGCTCTGATATAACGAAATACCTGTCATTCCCAGATCTCTCCAGTTGCGAGTCACCGTAACCTGTGTGGGACCAATGGACCAGCTGATAATAGCGGCCGGGGTCTTGCCCTTGATTTTGGTCAACTGGGCCGTCATATCCGTATCCTTTGGCCCGTATTTTTCATCGGCGACAATGTTCATATTATACTTGGGTGCAAGCCGAATCAACTCTGAACGTCCACTGGCCCCGAATCCGGAGGTTACGCTTATGATGGCAATTTTATTGATTCCTTTGTTTTTAAGATGCTTATAAATGGCTTCAACAGCCATGCTGTCCGACTGAGGAGTTTTAAAAACGTATTTATACGGCTTGCCCGTTTTTTCATTATAAACAATTTTGTAACTGGCTGCACAGGAGACCAGAGGGATTTTGTGTTTTTCAGCAACCGGTATCACCGCAAGTGAAAGTCCGCTCAAGGAAGGACCGATTACCGCACAGACCTTATCTCTGGTAATAAGCTTTTTTACCGCCAGATTGCACTTTGTCGCATCTCCTTCGTCGTCATAAATAATAAGTTCCAGTTTTTTTCCGTTAATGCCGCCGGCCGCGTTGATCTTTTCAGCCAGCATCTCGACGGTTTTCTTTTCCGGATCACCCAAAAAAGAAGCGCGGCCGGTCACAGAAAAAACGGCGCCTACTTTATATGACCCTTCAAAGGCGTTTACCTGGCTGACGAGCAACCCTATAGCGAAAAAACAAATTGTTGTGATAATAGAAATTCTCCTGAATGTCATTTTCTCCTCCATTTGTTTCTGGTTTTAAGAATGATGTCTTTACATCGTATACACTTGGCTTCCCTCAATTACCGTTATGTTATTCTTTTGAAGTAATTTTATGGCCTCATCAATCGCATCGATTCTAAAGATCATTACCGCGTTTTTTCCGTTATGCTGTACAAAAGCATACATATACTCCACGTTAATTTCGGCCTGGTGTAAAATATCGAGTATTCGATTCAGGCCTCCGGGTTTGTCTTCCACTTCTACTGCCACAACATCGGTTTTGCTCACAGTAAAACCACGGTTTTTTAATGCTTGCATGGCCTTTTGATTGTCGTTTGTGATCAGTCGCAACACGCCAAAATCGGATGTATCTGCCAAGGCCAGCGCCCTGATATTCACATCTGCTTCTGCAAGAATAGCCGCAACTTCAGCCAAACGTCCAGCCTTGTTTTCCAAAAATACTGAAATTTGTTCCGCCCGCATATCTTGCCTCCCTTCAGGTAGCCACCAAGACACTAAGACACAAAGAGGTTTATTCTTAAGTTTTGCGCCTTAAAGCTTTTGATAAATTAACTTCTTCTGCTCTCTGATCTCTGACCTCTGGCTCCTGAACCCTTTCCTTATATCTTTTATATCTTTCGATTGTCAATCACCCGCACTGCTTTCCCCTGACTTCTGGCAATTGCCTTAGGTTCAACAAGCTTTACTTTAGCTGAAACTCCAAGATATTCCTTTATATTCTTTGAAACTTTTCTTTCCAGGTTCTGCAGAACTTTTACCTCATCAGAAAAAAGACGTTCTTCCACTTCTACAAGAACCGTGAGAGTGTCCAGTTTGTCTTTTCTGTCAACAATAAGCTGATAATGAGGCTCGACTTCATTTATTCCCATGAGAACACTTTCGATTTGTGACGGAAATACGTTTACGCCACGAATAATGAGCATATCATCCGTGCGTCCGCTGACTCTGTTCATACGAATATGTGTACGACCGCAGATACACGGCTCCGGATTGAGTGAGGTTATGTCACGAGTTCTATACCGTATGAGCGGAAAAGCTTCCTTGGTTATGGTTGTAAAAACAAGTTCGCCGGTCTCACCATAAGGAAGAACTTCTCCGGTTCCGGGATCAATAATTTCAGGAATAAAGTGATCCTCAAAGATGTGAAGACCTTTTTTCGCTTCATGACATTCAATTGCAACTCCCGGTCCCATAATCTCGCTTAACCCATAAATATCTACAGCAATTATATTCAGTTTCTGTTCTATCTCCTGTCTCATATTTTCCGACCATGGTTCAGCACCGAATATTCCGAATTTGAATTTTAAATCACGAAAAGAAACACCCATTTCTTCTGCCACCTCTGCGAGATGAAGAGTATAAGAAGGCGTTGCCGTTAATATAGTCGGGCCAAAATCTTTCATAATAATGATCTGTCTTTTTGTATTTCCACCTGAAACAGGAATAACCGAAGCGCCAAGCTTTTCAGCGCCGTAATGAACACCCAGGCCTCCGGTAAAGAGGCCATATCCATAAGCATTATGAATAATGTCTCCGCGAGTTGCTCCGCCTGCGGCAAGAGCACGGGCCATAAGCTCAGCCCAGGTATTAATATCCCTTGCAGTATAACCGACTACGGTTGGCTTTCCGGTTGTTCCGGATGAGGCGTGAATACGAACTACATTATCCATGGGGACCGCAAACATTCCAAAGGGATAATTATCGCGCAAATCCTTTTTTGTAGTGAAAGGAATTTGTTTTAAATCTTCTAACGACTTGATATCATTGGGCGTGATATGATTTTCTTCAAACTTTTTTCTGTAAAAAGGAACATTTGCATAGACATGATCAATGGTGGCCTTGAGCCGTCGCAGTACGATTGCCTCCAGATCTTCTCTTGGCATGGTTTCAAATCCGATATCGAGAATCATTCCAACACTTCCTCCTTTCTTAATGTCTTTTCACACAAGCTTTCTTTTAAATGCAGCCTTTCTTTTTTCAATAAATCCCTGGCATCTTCACTATCCATGCAAAGGGCGATCTCGCGGCCTCCGCCAAGGGCAAAACCGTTTACTGCCGCAACAACCGGTGTATCGGCAATGGTTACCCCCATCATAAACTCGTTTTTACTCGACCATCTTTAAAAAAGCGGTCGGATTTGTCTCTTTCATATAGCTTCTGATTCCCTTTACAATCGCATCGCACAAATGATCCTGATATTTTGCATTGTTCAATCTTTTACATTCCCTGGAATTACTGATAAAGGATGTTTCTATTAATATAGACGGCATTTGGGCTCCCAAAAGAACATAAAACGGCGCCTGTTTTACACCTTTACTCTTTATCCTGCTATATTTCTTTTTCATGTGTTTATATAAGGACTTCTGAACATGGTATGCCAGACGGCTCGATTCATTGATCTTGGCGTTTTGCATAAGATCGCTTAAAATAGTCTCCAGATCGCTGATATTTTTTGTTGATGTGGCGTTTTCTCGCGCTGCCACTAAAATTGCCTCATCATCTGTAGCAAGATTTAAAAAGAATGTTTCAATACCATACGCCCTTCTATCCCTGGCGGCATTTGTGTGTATGGATATAAAAAGGTCCGCGTTCTTTGTGTTTGCTATTGCTGTTCGTTCTTCAAGGGTAAGGTGTCGGTCTGAATTCCGGGTCATTATTACTTCGCATCCCAACTCTTTTTGTATCTTTTTTGCCAGTTTTCTTCCAATCTTCAGAACAATATTTTTTTCATGAACGCCCTTTAGATAACCCGGAGCTCCACAATCACGTCCACCGTGCCCCGGATCAATAACAATCCGATTTACACCAAGCGCGAGCTGCTTTGCCAAAGCACTTGTAGTTTTTATTTTAACGCCCGGTTTTGCTGTTATTGCTTTCGACACCGCAACATGTTTTGTCTTTTTCTCTTTTCCCCACACATCTATGACAATCCTGAAGGGATTTTTCAGGGAAAATATCTTGTAGTTTTTAAAGGATTTAATATCGATAACCACCCGGACAGAATCGGAAGTATGCTGACCAGCCCTGGTATTTCTGAGCAGATTATCATTAATAGGAATTATTTTTTTAGTTTCCTCGCCAAGTATGCTGTTTTTCAAATCAACATATAGACGCTGGGGTTTATGTATTGAAGGGTCTTTTTTGAGCAGCCTGTGGGTATATGATGCTTCTCTGTTAGCATCGATAACAATCCTGGTATAATTTGGATTGGACCAGTAACGCAGACCGGTAACAGTGGAAATGCTTTTCCCCGTTGTTTTTATTTTATTTTGTATCCGGGTTTTCCGTTGAGATGATTTTTCGATAACCTTTGCAATGCTGTCCTTTTTTTGCTTTTTCTTATTATAATCCGTATCTTTTGATACAATCTTTTGGACCCGTGAATGAGAAAAAGCATATAATGCTTTTTTAGCCTTATTTTTATACTCGCTTTTTGGAAAACGCTTAATAGTTCGCTCAAATATATCAAGCGCCTCTTTTTTGTCGGATTTCTTATATGAATGTTTATAAAGTTCCTGATAAAGCTTGCCGGACATATACAGCCCAGCGGCAGCCCAGGGTCCCGAAGGATCGTGCCTGTAAACAGCCTGAAACTTTTTTATGCATGACAGCCAGTTATCCCGGTATTTCTGTTTTTTCGTACTCTTAAGTAATTTTCTATAACCGGCTTCAGCCTTTATATATTTATTTTTTGCAGTGTTCTTTTTTCCATAACCAGACTTGTCTGCCGCGGCTTTATGTTTTTTCTCCTTAGAAAAAGCACGGATCGCCTTTGAAGCCTTGTGTTTGTAGCTGCTCTTAGGAAAACGCTTAATAATCCGCTCAAATATATCAAGCGCCTCCTTTTTGTCGGATTTCTTATATGAATGTTTATAAAGTTCCTGATAAAGCTTGCCGGACATATACAGCCCAGCGGCGGCCCAGTGTCCCGAAGGATCGTGCCTGTAAACAGCCTGAAACTTTTTTATGCATGACAGCCAGTTATCCCGGTATTTCTGTTTTTTCGTACTCTTAAGTAATTTTCTATAACCGGCTTCAGCCTTTATATACTTATCTTTTGCCGTGGCCGCTGATGAGATTTCCGGCCACATCATTGCAAAAAAGCAGCAAATAAAAAAACATAATAATATGGTTGATTTTTTACTCAAAATCCCTCAATTCCTTAATTTGTCCTGTAATTCATTCAAACAATTCAATGCTTCAAGCGGAGTCATTTTCGATATATCTAAATTTTGCAGCCGATTTATTACTATAGATTCAGGCCGGTTAAAAAGATTGAGCTGTACAGACTTTTTTTGCGAGGAATTTTCACAATCATCAATAATTAGGGGACTGTTTAATCCGTTTTGCCTGTTTTCAATATCAAAAAGTATTTTTTTTGCGCGCTTTATAACCATATCAGGAATACCGGCAAGGCGTGCGACCTGAATTCCATAGCTTCGATTTGTTCCCCCTTCAACCAGCTTTCTTAAGAAGATTATTTCATCGTTCCATTCACTGACAGCAATATTGAAATTTTTTATCCTGGGCTTTATTGTCGCAAGCTCTGTTAATTCATGATAATGGGTGGCAAAAAGTGTTTTAACGCCCTTACCTTTTAAGTCGTGGAGGTGTTCTGCAACCGCCCATGCAATACTAAGACCGTCAAAGGTGCTGGTGCCCCTTCCGATCTCATCCATAATAATCAGACTTTGCCTGGTAGCATTGTTTAAAATATTTGCGGTCTCCTGCATTTCCACCATGAATGTGCTTTGCCCATGGGAAAGTCTATCAAGGGCGCCAACACGGGTAAATATCCTGTCTGTTATACTGATTAAAGCCGTGTCTGCCGGCACAAATGAACCCATCTGCGCCATTAGAACCAGAAGCGCCACCTGCCGCAATACCGTAGATTTGCCGGCCATGTTTGGGCCGGTTATAATAAGTATCTGGTTTTCATCATTATCCAGTCTAATACTGTTTGGAACAAAACGCTCTCCAATAATCATCTTTTCTACCACAGGATGACGTCCATCATTTATGGAAATTGATCCGTCGGATGTGATTTCAGGTCTATGGTAATCATTTTGAACGGCAATTTCAGCTAAATTAAGCAGACAGTCAAGCCTGGCTAAAAATGATGCAATCTTTTGAATGGTTGTATTATTCTTTTTTATCTCCGCCCTTATTTCATTGAAAATCTCGTATTCAAGAGCCGCCCTCCGGTCTTCAGCGTCCAGCACCTTTGTTTCATATTTTTTAAGTTCATCTGTAATAAACCGTTCCGCATTTACAAGGGTCTGTTTCCTGGTATAGTGCCGCGGAACAGTTTGCGCGCGGCTCTTAGGAATTTCTATATAAAAACCGAATACTTTGTTATACTTTACTTTCAGGGAGGTTATACCGGTTAACTCCTTTTCTTTAACCTCGAGTCTGGCAAGCCAGCTTTTGCCGTCACGGCTGATTTTAATAAACTCATCAAGCTGCTGGTTGAACCCTGTTTTGATAATACCCCCTTCGTTTATTGTCGGAGGCGCATCTTCCCGTATTGTTTTCTCGATAAGTTTTGCAAGGTCTTCTATATTATCAAGAGGTTCAGTCCATTTGAACAGGTCGGTTTTAAAATTGGAAAGCAGATAAAATATTTCCGGCAAACTATTAAGGGAACGCTTTAAAGCAACAAGATCTCTTGCATTGGAATATCCCATTGTAATTTTGCTTCCAAGACGTTCAAGATCATAAATCGATTTTAAATTTTCCCTGATACTTTTGCGAACCTGGGTATTATCCTTTGCTTCTTCAACAGCGTCATGCCTTGATCGAATTTTTTCCATATCTAAGAGAGGATATCTAACCCATGTTTTCAGAAGCCTCCCTCCCATGGAAGTAACTGTCCGGTCAATTATTTCAAGGAGTGTTCCTTCCTTGCCGCCTGTTTGTATGTTCTTGATGAGTTCAAGGTTTCGATAGCTTAAATCATCAACCAACAGAAAATTGGCAAGTGAATATGTTTCGATTTTTACGACATGTTCAATTTTCTGTTTTTGTGTTTCCTGAACATAATATATAATAGCTCCGGCAGCGCCTATACCGGCCTTTAAATCCTCACATCCAAATCCTTCCAATGAAACAGTCTTGAATAGATCAACAAGCCTTTCACGTCCCCTATTATGTTTAAAAACTCCGTCATCCAGAAAGGTTATAGATTTTCCGGATATTGCGTTTATTATTTGAGCAAAAAACGGATCGTTTTTAGATGATTCAGGCAGGATAATTTCACTTGGAGACACGCGATGAATTTCATCAACGATTGAGCGTAAATCGGTTGATTCTGATACACGAAAAGTACCGGTTGAGATATCAAGATAAGACAGCCCCGCAATATCATTTTTTCGTGCTATTGAAAGAAGATAATTATTTGATTTTTCGTCTAATAATTCATTGTCAACAATCATCCCAGGAGTGATGACGCGTACAACATCCCTTTTTACCAGACCCTTTGCCATGGAAGGATCTTCCATCTGATCACAGATTGCGACCTTGAAACCGTTCTCAATAAGACGGAAAATATAACTTTGTGCCGCCTTATGCGGCACACCGCACATAGGCACGGGAGATTCATCCTTTTTATTTCTGGATGTTAAGGTAATTTCGAGTATCCTGGATGCAACCTCGGCATCCTTAAAAAACATCTCATAAAAATCTCCCATCCGGTAAAACAGAATTGCATCAGAGTATTTATCTTTAATCGATAAATACTGTTTTATCATAGGGGTGATTTTAGGAAGGTTCATGAATTTCTTTATTGTTTTCAAGAACTTCTAAAGGGATACTCTGGGAAGACTCCGGTTTATTTTGCAGCTCAAGTATTTCTTCCTGTTGTGAATCGGCCACGGCTTTCTGGTTCTTGATAATTTTTCTGTTTTTTAAACGTTCTGTAAGACCACAAAAAAAGGCTATAAAAAAGCCAATCAAAAAACATGAAAGATAAATAACAGCGTTTGGTAATTCAGGTGTATGATATTCATCAAAGACTATAAGGTCTAATCTAAAGCTCTGCTTTGCCGTAATTATATCCTGATTCTGAAAAGTAAAAACCATCAGAAATACTACAACAATTAACCAGAAAACGATTTTGATGTTTTTCATAATAATATATCTCTCCTATCATCAGATTTATTTGGCATACAATTTTACCATCTTAAACTCAACCCTTTTTTCTCTGTATCGGTACAATCTCAAGCTTCCCCCACAGGCCGATTTCATCGTCCATAATAACTATCAGGCCCGCAATTCCGTTGATACTTTTCCCGAAATCTATAGCCTTCTGTATATCTGTTTTTGATTTAATATGATTGCAAATCGAAGTTGCGGCTGCATCGGCAAGGGAGCATGATTCTGATACAACGCATACCGCGTCAGCTTTTCCAAGACTGAAAGAGTGTCCGACAGTGCCTGACGATGTGCAAACAGAAAGAGCCTTTTTTGCAGAGTTAACACGCAAGCCGATTTGCATGCTTAAAGGAGATCCGCCCGCGTAAATCGCGACCGTAACCGGGCTGTTAGCCTTTATAAAGACATCTCCGCCGTTTTCCACGATAACCTCATCAGAATATGATAACAGATCACGTCCAACATGTTCGGCAATAGCGCCGGCAACTGCGGCCATCGGGCCTACACCGGCTTTTTCGCCTGCTTTGGCCATGTTTTTTACTATAATCGGCGCGGGACCATTTATGTGCCACGGATTAAAGGTTTTTGCAACATCTTGATTTTTTTCAATATATGCTTCTATATAACCTCTGTGCCGCAATGTAAAATCCCTTGTCATTTTTTCAAGAGGCCTTCTTGCATGCACGAAAAGATCTGTTTCTTTTACAGCTACTCTAAAAGAAACCAGATTCTCCTTTTGTGCCAGGTTACGATATGTTCGTTTTTGATGCATTTTAACCTACGTTGAGCGATTAGCTCTTAGCAATTAGCGGTTAGCTCTCCCGCCGTGCTCGCGCCCGTCGCGGCAGGTATTATTTCGAGTGGTTACCAGCGATTCGATTTCACCCATTGGGTGAAATCTTGATTTTTAGCAATATATTGAAATTATTGTGCTAACTGCTAAAAGCTAATGGCTAATCGCTCAAACCTCAACAAAACTGTGGTTCAGGTCTCATGGCTTGAGGACACTGTCTCAGAAAATACTGATCCGTCATACCGGCTATAAAATCCCTGATAATCTCTTCTTTGCAATGATCGTTAATATATTCTTCAGACATATTCTGTAAAAAATTTGTGAAAATTACCGAAGAGCGGTTTTTATTTTCAATATCTTTAAGATACCTCTCAAAAAGCATCTCAACTATCTGTTTTATTGCGTTTAAATGTTTTTTTGTTTTAGGATTCATATAGATATGTTCGAGATTGAAATCTTTCAGCCTTTTCAAAGCTGCTGACACTTCCCCGCTAAAGGAAATATAGTTCTTCTGATAGCTGTTGCTAATGATATTTGTTACAAGATTATATACGATAGTACCGTTTGTATTCCCCAGCAGTTTTACGCTTTCATCCGGGATGTCAGCCCTTTTAATTATATTCAGCCGGATGGCATCATCAATATCACGTCCAACATAACTTATTGTATCTGCCATCCGAACAACACATCCCTCCAAGGTCATCGGCATTAATTGGATCTCAGGGTCAGCTTTTTTCCATGCTATTTCTTTATCAAGTATTTTAAACGTCTTATCATTCTTAGGTTCAAGTATTTGATTATGTATTTCACCATCATGGCAAAGAATTCCATCAAGGGTCTGAAGGCACAAATTCCATCCTTTTCCTTTGCGTTCGACCTTGTCTAAGAACTGAACGCTCTGAATACTGTGCTGGAAGTATCCGATATTATGAGCTCTGCAAAGCTCGGACAACAGCTTTTCTCCATCATGGCCAAATGGAGTATGACCAATATCATGCCCTATGGCAATTGCCTCAATAAGATCTTCGTTTAATCCTAAAAAGCGGCCTATTGTTCTTGCTATTTTCGATACAAGCTGGACATGAAGCATCCTGTGGGTAATATGATCATTCTTGATAAGATAAAAGACCTGTGTTTTGTCGATATATCGCGTATATGCGCGGGAATGGAGAATACGATCAACATCGAGAGAAAATGCTTGGCGATAATCTGTTTCCAGACGCTCTTCCTTTGTACGGCGCAAAGCATATGAACTTAGAGTGGCCGTGTTTGATAAGATGTCAGCCTCCCTTTTGTTTAAAGAATCTTTAATTGTTTGAAGTGTCACATTCAGACCTCGTTGGATTGATGATTGTCGATTGTTGATTGATGATTGAAAAGATAGAGCGACCCGCCCGCCTCACCTGAACGAGCCAACAAAAAAGGACGAAGAGCATTGACTATGACTCGCGATAGCGGGCAGGAGCGATTCCAACAATCGACAATCATCAATCCATGGGGTTTAATACAAAGACAGAGGGTGAAACCGATATATTTGTCCAGTACCTTTGGATATCCAGTTGAAATTTGTTCCCATTACCGCCCAAAAATATCAACCGTAGAGGAACATCAAAATTGTTTATAGTCTGCATCCTGTCAAATACAGCGCTATATAACAGGGAGCCGGTATCATTAAACACCTCGACTTTACGAACATTGTTTTTGTTGCTGTCAACGTATATTTTTTCAATAATATTTCCCCATTTCTTTTTTAAAACGAGAATATATCCATTTTCAGCGTCGTTTTTTATTATAGATTCAGCATCATGTTTATAAACAGGGATACAGCCGGCTAACATAGAGAAGATATCACATGATTTTATGGGTATGGAAATGAATTTTTTAAGATTTGATTTGGCGGACCGTTTTTTATAATATTGCTGCTTAGTATGAGAAACAAAATAAAGCCAACTGCCGTCACTTGCAAATGTAACTATGGGTTGCCCTGAAACGTTTCTCATGGCAATACGGAGCTTGTCCGGCTTTGATCCAACCCAGGCCGCGCTTGTTATTATGCCCTTTTTATCATTTTTCCAGAAGGTTATCTTTCCGATACCCTTGAAGGTTTTTAGCTTTATATTTCTATTTTGCAAAGATAAAAGTAGATTTTGGGCTTCATATAAATCTTCGGTTCCTTTTGGCTTCAACGATTTATCTGAAAGCTTTCCGGTGAAACTGCTGCAGGCAGAAAGAAAAACAGCAGCAGCAAAAAGGATGATTGCATATTTCATTACCAAATTCATTTTCTCACGCAAAGGCGCTAAGGCGCTAAGATTTTAAAACTATAACCCATTGACTACTCTTGAAATACCATCGCGAATTAGCTCAGCTCCAAAATTAATTAACAATCCCAACCTTTTGTCAGCCAGCCTTAAATACGTCAACAACTGTTTTTTGTGTACACGACTAACTTTTTCAACGGACTTGAGCTCTACAATAACTTTCTCTTCTACAATCAAATCTGCCCTGAACGCCTCATCAAATTTTATTTCGTCAAAAATAATTGGAACCGGCACTTGTCGTTTAATCCTCAACCCTCTCTTCTTCAATTCATGTGCAAGAATAACTTCATAGACACTTTCCAGAAGCCCTGGTCCTAACTTTTTATGAATCTGAAATGCAGCATCAACAGTTATCTTAGCAATTTCATTCTCAGTCATAATTTTCTTTTATATTATTTTATATCTTAGCGCTTTTGCGCCTTTGCGTGAGCCAAATCTGAATCCCTAAATTCCTTAATCCCCTAATCCTCTAATTCTTTAATCTTCTTTTCAAGAACTGTTTTATCATTTTCCTTGTGCTGTAAAGATTGTTTATATAACTTTATTGCGTTTTGCTTGTCATTAATCTTTATATAGGCATCTCCAAGATGTTCCAGAATAATCGGGTCATCAGGAACAAGGGTGACAGCCTTGTTTAGAAGTTTTACAGCTTTTCTGAAATACCCTTTTTTGAAATATACCCATCCAAGGCTGTCCATAATATAGCCGTCATCAGGTTTGTACTCTAATGCCTCCTTGATAAGCCGCTCAGCCTCATCAAGATTCTTACCCAGTTCAGCATATGTATAGCCAAGATAATTTAAGGCATTGGCATTTTTTGGCTCAAGTTTTATCACGATCTTCATGGCTTCAATGGAGGCCTCTTTATTGCCCCACTTATCATATACCACTCCGAGACGAAAATGGAGCTTTGCATCATCCTGATCGATTTCAATGCCCTGCTTAAGAATCTGTACGGCTTTTTCAAACTCTCCGGTCTCTTCATAAAAGGTTCCAAGATAGAGCATATATTCCGGCTTATCCGGTATATTTTTTACTATTTCTTTTAAAAAGTTTATTGCCTCCTGGATTTTTTTCTGTTTCTGGTATAAAAACGCAATATGAATTACAGAGTTATGATAGAACCTTGAATCCGGCGCCACCTTTTTAAAACTAACCATAGCTGCATCTTTATCCTTTTTTTTATCGTACACAACGCCAATAACATAATGAAGATCGGAACTGTCAGGTGCGCCCTCAAACATCCCTTCAAAAATTATTAAAGCTGCGTCATATCTCTTTTTATTAATATAGTGCTCACTAACCATTAATATTAAATTCGGATCTGACATACTCCTTGTGCCAAGGTCTTTTAAAAGTATTGCAGAATCCTTTTTCATTCCTTTCTTATAATAATAATAACCAAGCTCCATGGAGGCCTGGTTGTTTTCGGGATCCTTTTCCAGCATGTCTCTGTATATCTGAATAATTTTCTTCTCATCCCCTGTTTTTTCATACAGTTTTATTAACTCAAAACAAGGCTCCTCAATGTCCGGCTCCAGTTCTAATGTTTTTAAAAATGCCCTTTCAGCATCAGCAATATTCCCCTGTTTTGCATGAATTTTGCCGATATAAAAATGCCCGGTATATGAATCCGGAAACTTCTCAAGTAACTTCTCATATACCTCCATGGCTCTATGCAGATCCCCTTCTTTTATATAAAGTTCACCAAGAAGCAGATATATTTTTCTCTGTTTTGGATCAATATCAATAATTTTCTTATATGTATCCTTAGCTGAATCAAAATCCTTTAGATGCTGTTTTATGCCTCCATGTATAATAAGAGCTTCAATATTATCCGGGTTCTTTTCTAAAATACTTTCAATAAGATTTAACGCGTTCTGATGATCCCTCTGCCTAAGGTAAAGCATTGCAAGCTCTATCTTCAGGTATGATGAATCAGGATCGGTTTTAATCGTTTTTAGGAGATAATATATAGCTTTATCCAGATTTCCTTTTTTTATTTGCAGTTGCGCCTCTGTAAAATTGTAATACCGGCCTTCTCTTGTAGAAACCACAGGCTCGATATCCGCTGGCGGAGCTATTTTTTTAATTGCGGCGCAACCCGAACAAAAAATGAGGAACATAATTAGATAAATAAGATTTTTTTTCATTAAAACAGTCATTATAATTTTAAATGTTGAATTGTGAGTTTTTAATTCAAAATTAGTTAAAGTTGATGGCTTCGTAAAAAGTCTTTTGTGAACGACTTTGAGCATTTTGGGAAAAAAGCAATTAAGATGTTCATCGTTAAGAAATGCAAGCTGTTTGAGGCCGTTAGGCCGAGTTCTTGCATTTTAGATGAACATCTTAATTG
>JAUVHU010000015.1 GCA_030593145.1 Desulfobacteraceae bacterium | reverse complement strand
CGATGTATAGAGCCCCCTATTCCAAAACATGGAAAAAGGTTTCATGGGACTGGGCACTGACGGAAATTGCAAAAAGAGTTAAAAAAACAAGGGATGCGTCATTTGAGCGCAAAAATGCCAAAGGACAGGTGGTAAATCGGGTAAGCAACATTGTTTCGGTTGGAAGCGCGGCCATGGACAATGAAGAGTGCTGGATTTATCAGGCAATGGTGCGTTCTCTCGGGCTTGTATATGTTGAACATCAGGCCCGTATCTGACATAGCGCAACTGTTGCGGCTCTGGCAGAGTCGTTCGGACGTGGCGCAATGACCAATCACTGGATCGACATCGGAAACAGTGACTGCATACTTATTATGGGAAGTAACGCAGCTGAAAATCATCCCATATCATTTAAGTATGTTCAGATAGCACAAGCAAAGGGGGCCAAGATGATTAGTGTTGACCCCAGGTTTACAAGGACATCCTCAAAGGCAGACATATATACAGCTCTTCGTTCAGGTACGGATATTGCTTTTTTGGGTGGTATGATCAAGTACATATTAGATGAAAAGCTATATAATAAAGAGTATGCCGCCAACTATACCAATGCTGGGTTTATAGTCGGAAAAGCATTTGAATTCAGCAACGGTCTTTTTTCCGGTTATGATGCAAAAAACAGGAAATATGACAAGAGTAAGTGGGCTTTTGATATGGACTCAAAGGGCATCCCGAAAATTGATCGCTCTTTAAAGAACAGCCGCTGCGTTCTTCAGCTACTGAAGAAACATTTCAGCAGGTATAATACCAAACTGGTTTCCAAGATTACCGGAACTCCGCAAGCTGATCTTGTGGAGGTTTACAAGACTTATGCCGCTACCGGCGCCAGGGGAAAAGCCGGCACAATTATGTATGCCATGGGCTGGACCCAGCATACGGTAGGTGTCCAGAATATCCGAACAATGGCGATGATACAGCTTCTTCTTGGCAACATGGGCGTTGCCGGTGGTGGTGTTAATGCGCTACGAGGCGAGTCAAATGTGCAGGGCTCCACAGATCACTGTCTGCTGTGGCATATCTGGCCCGGATATCTTAAGACTCCAAGGGCATCGAATGTGTCCCTTGCCGCGTATAACAAAAAGTGGACTCCCAAAAGCAATGATCCGCTTTCCGCAAACTGGTGGCAGAATTATCCAAAATATTCTGTCAGTCTCTTAAAATCGTACTTTGGCGAAAAGGCTACTAAAAGGAACGGTTTCGGGTATGACTGGCTGCCAAAGGTGGATGATGGGACCGATTATTCCTGGTTGACCCTCTTTGATGAAATGTACAAGGGTACTGTTAAGGGTTTCTTTGCCTGGGGTATGAATCCGGCCTGTAGTGGCGCAAATGCAAATAAGGTACGCAAGGGCATGGAAAATCTTGACTGGATGGTCAATGTCAACCTTTTTGACAATGAAACAGGCTCATTCTGGAAAGGGCCTGGAAAGAATCCTTCTAAAATAAAGACCGAAGTTTTTATGCTTCCGGCATGTGTGTCGGTTGAAAAGGAAGGCAGCATTACCAACAGCGGCAGATGGATGCAGTGGCGCTATCAGGGGCCAAAACCGCTTGGAAACAGCCTCTCTGATGGTGACATTATAATGGAACTCGGCCTTAAAATCAAAGAGGTTTATAAAAAAGGCGGTGTCTTTCCTGCGCCGATAGTTAACCTGAAATGGGATTATATGACAGACGGCCTGTATGACCCGCACAAGGTGGCCAAAGAGATAAACGGCTACTTTACACGGGACGTCAAGGTTAAGGGCAAGCTTTGCAAGAAAGGCACGCTTGTGCCAAGCTTTGCATGGCTGCAGGCTGATGGTTCAACTTCATCGGCAAATTGGCTCTATTGTCATAGCTATACGGAAAAGGGAAACATGTCAGCCAGGCGCAGTAAAGTAGATGCTTCGAACAATATCGGTCTGTATCCGAACTTTGCGTGGTGCTGGCCTGTAAACCGGAGAATTATTTACAACCGAGCTTCTGTTGATCCCAAAGGACAGCCGTGGGATAAGAAAGACTGGGTCATCAGGTTCGAAGGAGATGTCAAAGCCGGCAAGTATGTCTCAAAGAAGTGGATCGGAGACGTTCCGGACGGTGGATGGTATCCTCTCGAGAATCCTGATGGAACAAAGAGAAAGGATTCAAAACATCCTTTTATCATGAGAAAGCATGGACACGGACAGATATTCGGTCCTGGCCGCGCTGATGGTCCGTTCCCGGAACATTACGAGCCGCTGGAATGCCCTGTTGAAAAGAACCTCATGAACAAGCAGAGGATTAATCCTGTTGCGCCTATATATGGAACAGATGCTGATAAATATGCGACATGCGATCCAAAGTTTCCGTTTGTCGGCACGACATATCGTGTATCAGAGCATTGGCAGACAGGGCTCATGACGCGTCCTCAACCGTGGCTGCTTGAACTTCAGCCCCAGGTTTTTGTGGAAATAAGCGAAGAACTCGCAAAATTGAGGCGCATCAAGAACGGTAAGCGTGTAATAGTTTCATCCGCGCGTGGATCTCTGGAATGCACGGCTATTGTAACAAAGCGTTTTAAACCGTTTAAGATAGCTGGAAACACTGTTCACCAGGTTGGTATTCCATGGAATTTTGGATGGCGCTGGCCTAAAAGCGGCACTGAGGAGAGCGCTAATCTGCTCACCCCGTCGACAGGTGATCCAAACACCAGGATACCTGAATCCAAGGCCTTTATGGTCAATGTAACCAAGAAATAAAAGGAGGTGATCATAGATGAGTAAATCTTTTTTAATAGATACAACTCTTTGCACGGCCTGTAGAGGATGTCAGGTGGCTTGTAAGCAATGGCATGATCTCCCCGCTGAAAAGACCATAAACCGGGGAACTTATGAGAATCCGGCTGATCTTTCATTTGATACGTATAAACTTGTCAGAATGCGTGAAGAGGTGATTAATAGGAAGTTAAACTGGCTTTTCTTCCCGGAACAATGCCGGCATTGTATCGAGGCTCCGTGTCTTGAGACGGCAGGCGATCCAGGAGCCATTTATAGAGACGATAAAACTGGAGCGATCATCTTCACTGCAAATACAAAGCGTCTGAATGCAGCGGAAATTATCGAATCATGCCCATATAATATACCCCGCAAGAGTCCTGATGGCACACTTGCCAAGTGTGACATGTGTATTGACCGGGTTGAAAACGGATTGCCTCCGGCATGTGTTCAGACATGCCCGACAGGAGCGATGAATTTTGGAGATCGTAGTGAAATGCTTACTCTTGCTAAAAAACAGCTTGCAGTTGCTAAAAAGAAATTTCCAAAGGCCATGCTCATAGACGCGGATGATGTAAATGTTATTTATCTCGTAGGTTATAAGCCGAAGCTGTACTGCAAGAATGCTATGGCCTCAAATGCTGTTTTTGACATTACAAGGCAGGTTGCATTAAGAAGAATGATTCGTCCGTTAACGAATATTACTTCACGTCTGCTTTAATGACAGCTAAGGTAAGTAAACAATTAAAATAAAGGGGGGAGGGGATTTTTCATCTTCTTCCCCTTTTATGTTTTAATGAATTATGATATGTGTTGTGGTAACCGTGAACCCATGGCCAATACAGTTGTTAAAGGAGATCGCATGTCAGAAAATATGACCATCACGTCGAATCAGATTATAAAGGCTGTTGAATCATTAAAGAAGTTGAGGCCGGTTTATGGTATGATTTTAGATTTTTACGGACAAATATTTGTTGCCCAGGAAGATTCAAAAAGCAAGTTACACATCGATCAGGTACAGATTTCTGAAGAAATGCTTTCAATAAAGGCAGAGGAAAACTTTCCACTGATAAACATGTCGCAATTCGCTATAGATGCAAAAGGAGCCGGTGATTTATTAATAAGGATTTGCGATATTATTAAAGAGGCTGGTGGGGACATGGCTTCTACAGCCCAGACCGTTCTTAAAGCAATTGAGGAAGATAAATTTGATCAAAGCGAACTGTTTGCCGGTCTGCTTAACGAGGATGATGCCTTTTTTGAAAACACGGCAAAGAAACTTGAAGTCGAAAAAAAGGATCTGGCTTTTATCGCATACACCAGTTTGAAACCATCCCTGTCCATGTGCGCCGAGCAGCTTTCAGCATACATGGACAAGGACAAACCATGGGGAAAGGGGTACTGCCCTATATGCGGAAGCCAGCCAGGGCTTTCCATGTTTCAGGGAGAAGGGGAACGCTTTTTGTTTTGCGGTTTCTGCTGGCATAAATGGGCTTCCAACAGAATTGTTTGTCCCTTTTGTGACAACACCGACACTAAAACACTCAACTATTTCTTTAGCGAAGATGAAAAAGAATACAGGGTTGATCTTTGCGATAAGTGCAAAAAATATATAAAAACAATAGACTCAAGAAAGACAGAGCGTATTATATATCCTCTCCTTGAACAGGTGGCGACGCTGCATCTTGACATAAAGGCTAAGGAAATGAAGTATGAAAGCGGAACACATTTTGCCTGATTCTTCGCCCCCCCAAAAAAGAGTATTTCCTTTTTTATTGATTATACTTTTTCTCATTCTTATTCTCCTCGGTATTAACCTTGGCGAAGTTTCAACAGTCATGGAAAAAGCAACAAAGATTTGCCTGGACTGTATAGGGGTTGGGTAATGCCGGTTTTAAGGCGATGGATACAGATCGTTGCAACTGTTTTAAGTAATGCCTACTGGATGTTTCCACACACAAAAGGAATATATCAGGGCACGCTTAAATCAATGTGTGTGCCTGGTCTTAACTGCTATTCCTGTCCTGCTGCAACAGGTGCCTGCCCGCTTGGTTCATTACAAAGCATAATAGCTGGTCTGCGGCCGGCCCTTAAAGCAGGTCATTTCCATTTTGGCACATATATTATCGGAATACTGGGACTGATTGGAAGCCTTGTGGGACGTATGCCCTGCGGCTGGGTTTGTCCATTTGGTTTACTGCAGGAACTCATTCATAAAATCCCTTCACCAAAGTTCGAGATCGCCAAAACTCTAACCTATATGAAGTATCTGTTCCTGGCGCTATTTATTCTTATTCTTCCCGCGCTGGTTGTTGATGATTACGGATACGGGATAACATGGTTTTGCAAGTTTGTATGCCCTGCCGGGACATTGGAGGCTGGCATTCCGTTGTTATTTCTAAAACCTGAACTAAAAGAGTCAATCGGAGCGTTATTTTACTTTAAATTGACGATATTGTTCATTTTTATCGTATGGATGATATTGAGCCGCAGACCGTTTTGTCGTGTGGCATGTCCTTTGGGAGCTATCTATTCACTATTTAATAAGCATAGTGCTTTCAGAATGATCCACGATCCTGATAAGTGTACACACTGCCAGGAATGTTACAACAATTGTCCAATGGGGATTAAGTTCTATGAAGGGTCCAACCAGTATGATTGTATCAGATGTCTGAAATGTCTCAATGAATCATGCCGTTTTGGGGCTATCTCTTATGAGATTGCCGGTATGCCTGTTGTAAAGATCAGAGATCGGAGGCCAGAGGTACAGAGGTCGGAGGTCGGAAGTCAGAGGGCCGGCAACGAGTAACGAGTAATCAGCAACGAGTAACCAGTTTTATCCCAGAAAATCTGCTAATTTTTTATCCAGAAACTTTTCTGATCGCCTTCCGACAATTTTTTCAACTATCCTGCCTTCCTTGACTAAAAAAAGCATCGGCACGGCATAAATATTATATTTTTTTGCTGCTTCTTCGTTGATCCAATATACAGGAAAATTAACCCGCACTTTGTCAATAAGCGGCTGGATGGCTATTGGTCCATTAAAGTCGAGACTTATGCCGATTATTTTGAGGCTACGGCCTTTGTACTTATTGTTCAGATTAATTAATCCGGGCAACTCTTTTCTGCAAGGGCCGCACCATGATGTCATAAAAACAATCAAATACCGGTTTTTTCGGTCCGCAATAATTTTGTCAAAAGCAGCAGAGGTTATACTTTTAACGATTATCCTGTTAGCAGATTCAGAATGACCGGTTGATAAAATTCCCGGCAAAGCAATGCTCGAACCTATTATTAACAAAGCATATATTAATTGTCTGGCAATCTTTTGCATTGTTTTTTGGTAATGTTCAAAAGTTGAGGTAAAAAAGGTTTTGATTAAATCACGATCTGTTCCTGTTGGTTAAAGTTAAAAAACGAAAAGCAAGAGATCATGATGGGACAAAATATATATAACATTTCAGTTCAATCTTGCAACAAGCAAAGTTTATGTAAATTCATAATAACGGCGGAAAGATGCTGCTCACAGGCGCCAGACTTGGCATTAAAGCTGGTTTTACAGCTTCTTTTCACGTAGTCTTTTTTCTACTACGCAATATATTCCTTTTCCACCCATTGCCGGGATAAAGCACTTGCTGTCGGAAATACAGGCAGATTTATTATGTTTGCCATCTTTCCAGCGGTTTATCAACCCAGGTTCTCTTATGAAAGGCCTGCTCATGGATATATAATCCGCAATATTATCGTTAACCAACTGCCTGGCAAGAGAAAAAGATCTGATCCCGCCCACAAGCATAATCGGAAGATCAATATTTTCTTTAAAAGCAAAAGCTGCATCTTTGAAATAGGCTTCGTTTTTTTCTGATACAATTCCTGTTCTTATAGGCCCCTTTTTTCCTGATGCAATGGTTCCACCGCTTAGTTCGATAGTATCTATTCCGGCCTTTTCCAGCATAGCAGCTACTTTTATGGAATCATTGAGCTCAAGGCCGCCTTCCAGAAAATCCTGTGTGTTCATTTTGATCAGTACAGGGTAGCTTTTACCGACACGCTTTCTTATGCTTTTTAACACCTCAATTAGTACAGCAGCCCTGTTTTCAAGGCTGCCTCCATATTTATCCTTCCGTATATTATAGGCAGGCGAAAGAAATTGGCTAAGCAGGTAACCGTGTGCCGCATGTATCTGAACACCGTCAAAACCAGCCGTTTTTGCGCGCTCTGCTGCCAGACCAAAATCCTTCACTAACTCTTCGATGTTCTGGAGTGTCATTTCCTGAACAGGAGATTTTCTGTAACCGCTTATAGCTGAAGGAGCAAGGGCTGTGTCGCCGGGAATGCCTGTGTTTGCATACATGCCCGCATGAGCCAGTTGCAGTACGATTTTGCCGTCATTATTATGCACTGCATCTGTCATTTCACGCAGCCCGGGAACAAGCCGGTCTTCATATATGCCAAGCTGCCAGGGCCCTGCTTTTCCTGTTTTCCGGATATAGGCATGACCGGTAATAATCAGTCCAACACCTCCTTTTGCCAGTTGGGACATTAAATCGATCAGTTTTTTTGTGCATGTTCCATCATCTTTTGCCATTCCCTCCCAGGTGGCTGATCGGACAAACCGATTTTTAATAATCATGCCGTTTATATTTGTTGTTTCAAACAGTTCTGGCATTTAAGCCTCCTTTATTCAAACATAGAATGAGCGATTAGCCATTAGCTTTTAGCAGTTAGCACAACAATTTCAATATATTGCTAAAAGTCAATATTGCACCCCATGGGTGAAAATCGAATCGCTGGTAACCACCCGAAACAATAAGAGCTAACCGCTAATTGCTAAGAGCTAATCGCTTATCTTAGGTTCAAACTTATCAACCCATAACTGAAATTTTGCTGCTTTGTCACGACCATATTGCTCAAGAACGAGCTTGATATCTTTAACAGATTTTTCCTCTGAACCTGAATCACTGTTTTTAGAAAAGAACTTGTCGGCATAGCATATAATTTGTTCCTCTATTGAGATCGGCTCCATATTACGCTCAGGAAGCGGGAGATTATATTGCCTTATATCTTTGATTGTTATTCCAACGCCGACATGCCGCTCACATACAAGCGCAAGTTTGTGCAATCCTTTTTTTTCTAATAGGTTACGTCCCAGATACCCGTGACAGATATAAGGATGTTTGCCCATACAACCCAGCTTTGGTATATTTGTAAGGAAAATGCCGATGTCATGGAGCATGGCAGCGTCCTTGATAAAGTCAAGATCAGGATTCAGATGGGACACATTTTTGGCCGCGTCAAGAGCCTTTTTCGCAACATATTCACCGTGCGTTATGAGAATTTCATACACCCTGGAACCGTGCTTATAATATTCATCGATAATATCAACAGGATTCATAATAATATTATAATAAAGATTATAAAATAAGTTGCAAGCGATTATTTGAAGCAGAGCTTTTGATCATCAATAATTTACAAACTCATATTTGCTGCGAAGTAGACAGGCAATTAAATTTGAAAAGGGCTGACTGTTTGAACACATTAGTGAGCCTTAAGAAAAAACAGCCGATCATAAGACATCTTTGGTATAATGTATTAATTTCAATCGATAAAGACAGTTTTGTTATGTTTTGCATGCTGTTTTTTCTTTAGGATCACTTGTTGCGTGAGTTTCAGACCTTTTCAAATTTAATTGCCTGTCTGCGGAGTAATGGAATGATAAAACTCACTTTTTGAGTTTGTAAATTATTGATTATTAATTCTTGACAGCTTTTATAGAAGGACTTAATATATTACTGATAAGGCATATATTAGGGGGTTGTCAATGAAATCTTTTATCAAGGTCATGAAGGCGCTTTCAGACTCGAATCGAGTCAAAATCGTAAAGATGTTGCAGTATAAAATCATGTGCGTCTGTGAGTTGAGAGCGGTTTTGGGAATATCCCAGCCCAATGTATCCAAGCATTTAAAAGTATTGGAAGAAGCAGGGCTTGTCGATTATCGTAAAGACGGCCTGTGGGTCAATTATTATCTTTCAGATGGAATAAACAGCCCGTATGTGGCAAGTATTCTGGGAAATCTCAAGCACTGGCTGGATGACGATCCTGAAATTGTCGGTCTGGTTGAAAAAATCCCTTTTTTAAATCGCGAAGAGTTGTGCGGGTGATATCTTTTTGTTTCACTATATAACCGTATATGCATACTATCATTGACCGCTTTCGTGAAAAGGCAAATACAATGAAAGAACGCGCAAAACTAATATGGATCATTTTAATTTTTTTGGCGATTTATTACATTCCATGGAACCATGCCATTATTCGTCAATCAGGCCTTGAAGCCTTTATGATGCTTCAGGAATATGCCAGGGAGCATGTTCTGGTATGTTTAATTCCTGCATTTTTTATCGCAGGCGCTATCGCGGTATTTGTTTCCCAGGCTTCGGTTCTTAAATACTTTGGTTCCCAGGCAAACAAAATTCTGTCTTATTCTGTTGCCTCTATTTCCGGAACAGTTCTCGCTGTTTGTTCGTGTACTGTTTTGCCGCTGTTTGCAGGTATCTATTCACGTGGTGCAGGGATCGGTCCTGCCACAGCCTTTCTTTATTCCGGCCCTGCCATCAATGTGTTGGCGATTACCCTTACAGCAAAAATATTAGGCTGGCAGCTTGGGCTGGCACGGGCTGTCGGCGCGGTGGTTTTCGCGATTATCACAGGCTTGCTCATGGCTTTGATTTTTCGTAAGGATGATGCAGCGCGAGCAGAAGGGCAGATTTATCTGCCGGACGAGGAAGGCAAAAGACGAACTCTTCTGCAAGATACATTATATATTCTTACCATGGTGCTGATCCTGATTTTTGCGGCGTTTGCACGGCCTGCCGAAGGCTCAACAGGCTTGTGGCCTGCAATATTTGCAGCCAAATGGTATATCACAATCGCTTTGCTCATCCTGCTGGCATTTATGCTAAAGGCTTGGTTTACAAGAGATGAATGTAAAACCTGGGTTGAGTCAACCTGGGGATTTATGAAACAGATTTTTCCACTTCTTGCGGGTGGAGTTCTTGTAGCTGGTTTTATGTTAGGCCGTCCAGGGCATTCCGCGCTCATCCCCGGACACCATATCGAGACACTCCTCGGCGGAAATTCCATTTGGGCAAATTTGTTTGCTTCGGTTGCCGGGGCGCTGATGTATTTTGCCACCCTTACAGAAGTACCGATTCTCCAGGGACTTCTCGGCGCGGGTATGGGCAAGGGGCCTGCTCTGGCCCTGCTTCTGGCCGGTCCGGCATTATCTTTGCCGAATATGCTGGTAATCGGAAGCGTGATGGGCGTAAAAAAAACGGCTGTTTTTTGCTCAATTATCATAATTTTATCGACCATTGCTGGAATGTTATACGGTACGATTGCAGGATAAAGGAAGTTTTGAGCTATGCCACAAAACGATGTCAGGCAAATCAGGGTCGGCAAACACACTATCGGCATTATTGGTCTGAAAAATAGTTTAGAAGATGTGGCAAAAGATTTTGCCGAAAAACCGGAAGCTGAAATCCGGGATGAACTCCTCAAACGGCTTGCCGAAAAAAATTACATTCCGGAACATATTCAGGAGGAATACGGCAGGGCCTTCTTACGGGAATTTAATAAATTTCTTGGCAGATCTTATGAAGAAGAGCTTTCAGAAGGTCTTGAGATCAAGGTCCTTGGGCCTGGATGTCCCCGGTGCGACATGCTGGAAAGTGAACTTAAAGAAGTGATGACAGAGATGAATCTTCCAGCAAATATTGAACATATTACAGATGTCAAGGAAATCGGAAAATACGGCGTGATGAGCACTCCTGCCTTGTTCATCAACGGTGAGGTCAAGTGCGTGGGTAGTGTGCCCCATAGGAGCAAACTTGTTGCTTGGCTCAAGGAAATTCAAGAAAAAATATAGAAAGGAGCGGTAAGGGATGGATATAAAAGTATTAGGGCCTGGTTGTCCTAAATGTCAACAGACGGAACAACTTATCAAAGAAGTGGTTGCCGAGTTCGGTGTGGAAGCTCAAGTCGAAAAGGTAACCGATATCATGAAAATCGCCGGATATGGTGTTTTCGGAACACCGGCCGTAGTGGTTGACGGCGAAGTAAAAAGCGTAGGGAAGATTCCAGAAAAAGAAGAGATTAAAACTTGGATTCTATAATAAACTATTAGTACCAAACTTACTCTTACTATTCGGAGGAGAAATGAAGCGAAAAAGCAGTATTATTGCAGCAATTTTAATTGTTGTGCTTACAGCAGCTTCTCTTTTTTACCTGTTCTATTTCGGTGAAAGCGACAGACAAGTTCTTGCTACGGTGAATGGGGAGAAAATCACGGTCAACGATTTCAATCAGGAAATAGGAAAAGTCGAAGAACAGGCCAGGGGAATAATCAGGGAAAATCCGGCCGAATTCCTTGAAGGAATGATTATGAGAACTCTTATCCTGCAGGAGGCTGAAAAACAGGGTCTATTACCGGACAGGGAAAAGAAAGGTCGGGAAGGCTCCGTATCATCTGAAGAAGTAGTGATCAAAGAGTTCATGGAGAAAAGATTTTCTTCCGTTCCCACTGTCAGCCGGGAAGAAATTGAGGAGTTCTATGAAATCTACAAGGATCGAATGGAAGGAAAATCGCTGGAACAGACAGCTACGATGATCGAACAAATAATCGGGCAGGGAAAACAACAAAAACAGTTGGAGCAGTTCGTTGGAGATTTACGTAAAAGCGCTAGAATTGATATCGATGAGAAACGTTTGAAAAAACTCGCAGTCAAACCGCCCGACTCAAACACTGAGGAGGATTTTTTAAATGCTTTGAAGAGCGGCAAGCCTGTCATGGTCGATTTTGGGTCGAATTCATGTATCCCATGCCGCCAGATAAGACCTATACTTCATGAAGTCAAAAAGGAGTATTCAGGGAAGGTTGAAGTCCTTGTGATCGATGTTTACAAATATAAGAGTTTTGCCGGTGAACACAAAATACAAATGATTCCCACTCTAATCTTTTTTGATTCAAACGGCAAAGAGGTTTACAGACATCAGGGATTCATGAGCAAGAACTTGATCCTGGAGCAGTTCAGGGAAATGGGTATTAGCTCAACTTAGGTTAAAGTAAAAGGAGAAACCCATGCTGAAAACGTTTTTTCTGGCCGTCAATGAGTGGATTGCAAGCGGCACAACCATTGCGGCATTAGGTTGTTTTTTATGGGGCATGATCAGTGTGGCCTTCAGCCCGTGCCATCTGGCATCGATTCCATTGATTGTAGCTTATGTGGGCGGGCAGGAACGGGCGGTCGATCCCAGACAGGCCGCCGTGTATTCGGCATTGTTTACCACAGGCCTGTTTATTACCGTCGCACTAATCGGAATTGTCTGCGCCTTGCTGGGCCGCATGTTTGGCGATGTTGGCAATTACTGGCATATTCTAATCGGGGGCATTCTTATTTGGGTGGCGCTTGGAATGCTCGGCGTGGAAAAATGTTCCATGTCAGGCAGTTTGCTATACCGACTTAATTTTAGGGGAATGTTCGGTGCGTTCATGCTTGGACTCGCTTACGGTGTGCTCTCCGGTTCATGCACATTTGGGTTCATTGCGCCGATTCTCGCTATAATTACTGTTCAGCAGAAAATCGCGACAGGAATATTTTTTATCCTGCTTTTTGCCGTGGGGCATTGCCTGCCGATTGTGGTTGCCGGCAGTTCAACAGCGGCCGTGAGAAAATTAATGGAAAACAGCGCCTGGCAGGGGGCGGGAAGCTGGTTTCGCAAAGGCGCCGGAGTATTGATCGGTCTGCTGGGGATTTACTTTGTTATCAGTCCATTTGTTAGTGCATAGGAGCTTTACCTGAAAATTCTCAGACAGGCTCCTATTCGTGCTCCATGGAGGTAGTAATAGATATTTCATCAAGGAGCAAATATGAAACCATTAAAGAACAAAATCAGGAAGATGGTAAGGGAAAGTTATGCCAGGGTTGCTCAACCCGATAAGTGTCGCTGTTGCGGTGATTCCTCAAATCTTACGAACATATTAGATTTGGGTAAAAAACTCGATTATACTAATGATGAACTTGCCATTGGCCTGGGAGATGCTAATCTTGGCCTCGGATGTGGAAATCCCTTGACCATTGCGAATTTGAAATCCGGAGAAACTGTGCTTGATTTAGGGAGCGGAGCCAGCTTTGACGCGTTTCTGGCAGCAAAAAGCGTGGGAAAAGAGGGAAAGGTTATCGGCGTTGACATGACGCCGGAAATGATAAAAAAGGCAAAGAAGAATGCAGATAAAATGGGTGTCGACAATGTCGAATTTCGATTGGGAGAGATAGAAGAGTTACCTGTTCCTGATAATTCAATTGATGTGGTTTTGTCAAACTGTGTCATAAATCTTTCACCGGATAAAAGAGCTGTTTTTGGAGAGCTTTTCAGAGTGTTGAAGCCTGGAGGGCGGATCAGCATATCGGATGTTTTGCGTTCAGGAGAAATTCCAGGGGAAATCATGGATGATCCGAAAGTCTACACAGGGTGAGTATCCGGGGCTATCTCACCAGGTGAGGTGAGACAGATTCTAAACAGGCTGGGGTTTGAGTCTATAACTATAACAAAAAAGGAAAACAGCGAACAAATAATCAAGAGTTGGAATGTTGGAGAGGGAGCAGAATTTATGGTGTTTTCTGCATATATACAAGCTGGCAAACCATAAAATCGATGGGCATTGGTAGACAGGCGGCACAGTCGAGCGTATCGGAAGACTTGAGTGTGAAGCCTTTCAGCGGCTAAACCTGGTTATCGGACCCATACTGATGTTTCTTTTGGCCATTATCTTTCTTTTTTGAACTGAGTAACGCTGTGGCAGTGATCGCAAAAAAACAAAAAATGACTGATTACGAAAACATGTCGGACGAGCAACTGGTGCAAGCTTCGTTGGAGAATCAGGATTGTTTCTATTATTTGATGAAAAGATATGAGCCCAGGATACTGCGTTATAGCAAGCGGATAACCAATGTCAGCGAGGAGGAATCAGCAGACATATTGCAGGAAATATTTATCAAGGTATATCGCAACCTCAACGGCTTCAATCAAAAGTTGAAATTTTCAAGTTGGATTTATCGTATTGCTCATAATGAAATTATTAATCAATACCATAAGAAAAAATCATATTCAGCAATGATCAGTTTGAATATTGAAGATGATGATGTTAATAATATGGCCAGGCTTGTTCGCGATACATTCGATGTTCAGGATGACTATATAGGCAGGGAGAATATTGAAAAGGTAAGGAAGGCGCTAAAAGAACTTCCGGATAAATATCGTGAGATACTTATCCTTCGTTTTTTTGAAGATAAAAGCTATGATGAGATCAGCCATATACTGCGCAAACCTGCTGGTACTGTCGCAACCCTGATCAACCGCGCAAAATCAAAATTCAGGAAAATAGCCGAGCATCATAAACTTGAAAGCCTGATATAACATTATGAAAGACATAAGCAAAAATATCTTACAAAAAATCAAGGAAGATAAAGTACGTCCATATTCAAAAAGCCGTTTTCTGTTCAGGCGTTCTGTAATATGGACGGTATTTGGTCTGTCAATTCTGCTTGGAAGTGTCGCCAGCGCTATTGCAATATTTCAGTTAAAATACGCTGAATGGGATTTGTATCAATACTTCATCCGCAGTCCGTTAGAGTTTGCGCTCCTGGTAATTCCATTTTTCTGGCTGATCTTTTTATCAGGATTTACAGTATTTGCCTATTATTACTTTCGGCGTACAGAGCAGGGATATCGCTATCGTACATTATGGGTAATCTCGGGAAGTATTGCTCTTTCAATTATCGGCGGCGGTATTTTGTATGGAACAGGGTTGTCGGAAAGACTGGAAACAGCATTTCAACATAATGTGCCATTTTATAGAGAGCTGCAGGAACGGAAACAAAGAGTGTGGATGTCGCCAGGGCAGGGGCTGCTTGCCGGAAAGATTGTCAAAATAATTTCCGAGCAAAAGATACAGATTGAAGATTTACAGGAGAATATTTGGGTTGTTGATATTGGCGATACTATCTGGAAAGGCCGGCTTAGACCTGCAAAAAATCTAAAAATAAAGATCCTTGGAAAAATGAAAGGAGAAAGTCAGTTTGTCGCAGATGAAATTCGGCCATGGCAGGGGCGAAAAGGTCGAGGCAGGATGCGGCATTCCGGCGTTATGAGAAATATGGGAGATAACAGGTGATGTCGAAATAAATAGCCATGGCTTTTTTGTAAAAATGCAGACAGACAAGAAAAGACAGGTAATATTTGCCTGTCTTTTTTTATTTGTAACATTTTAGCTTTTTCATAATATATCCGCTTCATGTATAATTAAATTTAAACCAGGAAAAACTCTCGTATAAGAAATCGTAAAGAAAGAACAGGTCATAATAAAAATAACGATAGAGACATTCCAACAATCCTTTATAACGATCAATATCGTGCTCAAGTTCTTTCTTAACGATTTCTAATACGCTCAAACAGTTCCCTGATTTAAATTTAATCATACCTGAAGCTTACTGTGAACGGCTTGTTTCATAAACTTAAAAAGTTACCTTGTTTTCAAAAAAATTAAAAAAGTGAAAGAAAAATTGTCTTCCAATTGTATTAGTAAGTGAAAGGTAAAGTTAATATAATAACCCAATACAATAGAACAGGGAGGATGGAAAAATGAAAAGTATATTTAAAGTAGCAGTTCTGAGTTTAGGTTTACTGACGGCTGTTTCATTTGCATATGCCGGCAGCGGCAAAGGCGTTAAAGATGGAAGTGGTCCAAAAAACACAGCAGCTCAAAGAGGGCCTAATTTTGTGGATCAAAATGGCGATGGAATTTGTGATAATATTGACGCCAGGGTTGATAGAACCGATTACAGACGCGGTAAGGGCTACGGCGCAGGCAAACAGGCCGGACGTAAAGGCTTACGTAGAGGTTTCAGGGATGGAAAGGGTTCCATTAACAGGGCGGGTGTTGCAAAGCCAAACTATGTAGATGCGGATGGAGACGGGATTTGTGATAATTTTCAAACTAAAGCGCCTTCATCAAAGTAAAGATATATAAAAAAAGCAGCCCTGTCATGATTTATGGCAAGGCTGCTTTGCAAAAAAACTTGGTATTCTGTAATAATTTAGCGCTTTGAAAATTTGGCTATTTTCGTTGAGGTATTGCTAATTCGAAAAAGCATTATTTGAATATCGAATATCGAACAAGGAATTTCGAATGATGAATTGTGGAATCGCTGCGCTCTATCTTTTTAAACATTAAAAATGATAGAATACCTTACTTCGACATTCATAATTCCTTGTTCGATATTCTGCGGTTCAAAAAAAAGTGTAAACTATTTTTAGCCAATTACGAAAGAAGCATCCCCTCAATAAAAGGATCAATTCCTCCATCCAGAACATTATTTACATTGCCAACCTCAAGGTTTATCCTGTGATCCTTGACCATTTGATAAGGATGCAGGACATACGATCTGATCTGGCTGCCAAAGCCAATTTCATCTTTGCCGTTATGTATTTCTTGAATTTTTTCGTCCTGCTTCTGCTTTTCAACCTGGTAAAGCCGGGCTTTAAGCACCTTCATTGCCATTTCTTTGTTTCTGTGCTGGGATTTTTCCTGCTGGCACTGCACAACTATCTTGCTGGGAAGGTGAGTAATGCGGATTGCACTGTTTGTTTTGTTAACATGTTGTCCGCCGGCCCCACTGGCCCTGAAAACATCAATGCGCAGATCTTTATCATCAATTTCGACAATTATTCCTTTGTCCAGCTCAGGATAGACAAAGACGGAAGCAAAGGAAGTATGCCGCTTTCCGCTTGCATTAAAAGGTGAAATCCTTACCAGGCGGTGCACGCCTTTTTCAGTCTTTAAGTACCCGTAAGCATATTGTCCGCTTGCTGTAAAAGTAACACTTTTAATTCCTGCTTCATCGCCGGACTGAAAATCTATTATTTTGACCTGATAGCCTTTACGGTCACTCCATCTTGCATACATTCTAAAGAGCATTTCTGCCCAGTCCTGGGCTTCTGTGCCACCTGCCCCGGCATTTATGGAAACAATCGCGTTGTTTTGGTCATCCACGCCGTCAAGCATAAGGTCAAGTGAAAAATCATGTATTTTTTTGTCAATGGCCTGAACCTGACCGGTTGCCTCTTCGATTACATCGGTGTCTGATTCTTCCAGGGCAAGGTCGAGAAGTAATTTACTTTCTTCTAAATCATTATAGATGTCTTTCCAGATTTTGATTTTACCGGAAATTAAACTACGCTCTTTTAATATATCCGTGGTTTCTTCAGGGTTGTCCCAGAATCCTTTTTTTGCGATTAATTGTTCGATTTCCTTTAATCTTTTTTCTTTGCCGACAAGGTCAAAGACAACCTTTCAATTGTTCTAATTTCAGGAAAAGCTCATTGATGGTATTATTAAGTTCTATAGACATATTGTTACCTCCATTTTTTAGTTCAGCCACTAAGGCACAAAGACACAAAGGAGGGATATAATTTAGGAATTAAAAGTGACAATATCCTTCAATTCCTAATTCCCTGAATTATAATATAATCTTAGTGCCTTAGTGCCTTTGTGGCTGAATTGTTATCATTTTTTACGCAATTTTATATTATAATTATATTTTAACACAAAACAAATAATAGTTGCAACCATACAGATTGTGGCGAACAGATCTCCAAAGCGGGTATATAGAGTTGTAATTTGAATTACAGGCACACAGCGGGTCATCGTTGCTTCGACAAAAAGATCGGTTTTCCCAAGAATCCTGCCCGATGGGTCAATAAATCCGCTTATACCGGTATTGGCGGATCTTATTAAAGAGCGTTTGTTTTCTACTGCTCTGAAGACAGCCATGGAAAAATGCTGGTAGGGGGCAGCGGTTTTGCCAAACCAGGCATCATTTGTGATATTTATCAGTAATGCCGCGTCGTTTCTTACCATGTCCCTGGAAAGGCGGGGGAATATTATTTCATAACAGATCTGCAAGCCCAATTTGTAATCAGACCATGTTATGGTTTTTCCCCTGACGCCTGATTTAAAATCGCCCACTCCTTCCACAAATTTGCCGATAAAGGGCAGCCATTTATTGAAAGGAATATATTCTCCGAAGGGAACAAGATGCACCTTGTCATATTTGCCGCGCACCTTTCCATCCCGCGTTATTAGATATGCGCTGTTGTAATATTCAACAACCTCTTTTCTATGGACAAAGGAAGGGCTGCCTATCAGAAAATCCGAGCCTGTATCTTTAATTCCCTTTTGAACTATATTTGACAGCTTGATATTGTTGAGAAAATAAAAAGGGGTGGCGGTTTCAGGCCATATTGTAAGGTCAGGATTATCTTTTTTAGCCAGAAGAGAGAGTTCAATATATTTATTTACGGATTTGGTTTGAAATGCAGGGTCCCATTTTATTGACTGGTCTATGTTGCCTTGGACAATTGCGGCCTTTACAGATGGGGCGGTATATATCAGTTTATCAATTGATTGAATACTCCATTTTCCATAAAACCAGACAAGAATAAATGCCAGGGCAAAAACAGACATTGCGGCTGCGGCAAGCTTTTTTGTTACAGCCTTTTTTTGCCGGTGTTTATCGGTTATGCTAAGAAATACAAGGTGAATTGCCGAATTTGACAGAACAATTAAAAAGGAAACGCCGTAAACACCAAATATATCTGCAATTTGAATCAAATGTAAATTTTTATATTGGGAATATCCGATTAGTTCCCAGGGAAACCCGAAGAAAAAAAGTGTGCGCATATATTCAAATGATACCCATATGGCAGGCGCCAGAATAAGGGACATGCCTGGTTTTGAGCAGAGCTTTGACAGCGTGGCTGAAAAGCCTGCCATATAGAGAGCAAGGAAGGAGGACAAAAGGATAAGTACGATCACACACAGTAAAAAAGGAAGGTGACCGTATGTTTTCATAGTATATGGGAGCCAGTATAATAGAGTAATATAATGGGAGAGTCCTGTTAAAAACCCAAGGAAAAAACTTTTTTGCATTGAAAGATTTCTTAAGGAGATAAGCAGTGGAACAAGGGCAAACCACGCAAACCAGGAGATTCCGATCTTTGGAAAGGACCCTGTGAGCAGCAGACCGCTAAGAATAGCTAAGATAATTTTCAGCCTGTCGCTCTTGTCATAATATTGTATAAGTGTCATAAGGTGTTAAGTGTCAGGTGTTAAGGGTTTGGTTCTGGTAAATTCGAGTTTTTTTACGAATTTATCAAAGATACAATATTCAGGGATAATTATCAAATGATAGCGGAAATAATAATTACAGGAGATGAAATTTGTTCAGGCGCTGTTATTGACAGCAACTCGTCACATATTGCACAGATGCTGGAAGGAGAAGGGATACAGGTTCTCAGGCACAATTCTGTTTGTGATGATATTGATACTATTGTTTCTATCTTGAAAGAAACAGGGAACCGCGCTGATATTGCAGTGGTAACAGGCGGGCTTGGCCCCACGACTGATGATCTTACACCAGAGGCGGCCGCAAAGGCGGCAGGTGTTGGACTGGTTGTTAACGATATAGCTCAATCCAGCATTGAAGATTTTTTCAAGACTCGAAACTGCTCCATGACCGACATTGACAGGAAACAGGCTATGCTGCCGGAGGGCGCTGAGTGTCTTTGCAATCCTGTTGGAACAGCGCCGGGTTTTCAGTTGAAAATCGGCAGAAGTCATTTTTTCTTTTTGCCTGGTGTTCCTTTTGAAATGCGCAGGATGCTTGCAGACTCTGTATTGCCCTGGATTGAGAGACGTTATGGCAGTAAAAGAGAATTTTCTTTTATCAGAAACATTTCAATATTCGGGATGACAGAGGCAGATATAAACCAGCGGCTTGCTGGTTTAGCAGAAAAATTTTCTGGGATTAAACCGGGATTTCGAGCAAATTTTCCGGAGATACATGTAAAACTTTACGCGCGAGGGAAAGATAAAAATACATGCAATGAGCTTTTGATAAAGGCTTCTGAATGGATTTTGAGCAAGATCGGGGATAATGTATTTTCTGTTGACGGAGAATCCATGGAAGCTGTGGTGGGAGATCTTCTTCGACATAAAAAGGCGAGTCTGGCGATTGCAGAAAGCTGTACTGGCGGTCTTTTATCACACTGGATTACAAATGTGCCCGGAAGCTCAGACTATTTTTTATTTTCAGGCGTTACATATTCAAATGAAGCAAAGATAAAGGTGTTGGGTGTATTGCCAGAAACAATAGAACGATGCGGAGCAGTACACGAAGAGACCGCAAAGGAGATGGCGGAAGGTGTTCGGCGTGTTTCCGGGGCGGATTACGGCCTTGCGACAACCGGCATAGCAGGGCCGGGTGGGGGAACAGATGAAAAACCTGTTGGGACAGTGTGTGTAGGTATTGCCACACCTGATGCTATAAAAGAGTATAGATTCAATTTTACATCTGGCAACAGGTCAATGAACAAGAAGATATTTGCTATGAAAGCCCTTGATTTGTTGAGGATGGAGCTTTTATCAAAAAAGTGAGTTTTGAAATTGGCTCTATTAAATTACTCCGCGGATAGGCAATTAAATTTGAAAAGGTCTGAAACTCACGCAATAAGTGATCCTAAAGAAAAAACAGCATACAAAAAGATAACAGAACTGTCCTTGTTGGTTGAAATTAATAGATAATACCAAAGATGTTTTATGATCGGCTGTTTTTTCTTAAGGCTCACTAATGCGCTTAAACAGTCAGCCATTTTCAAATTTAATTGCCTGTCTGCTCCGTAGCGGAAATGAGTTTATAAGGATAACATGAAAATAAAAAAAGGTGAACTGCTGGAACTTAGAATTACTGATATGGCGTATGGCGGCAAGGGGGTTGCGCGGGTGGACGGTTTTGCTGTTTTTGTTGACAGGGCAATGCCTTTAGATCTTGTAAACGCCAGGATAATCAAGAAGAAAAAAAGCTATGCCGAAGCTCGTGTGGTTGAAGTAATTGAACCATCACCATTTAGAATAGATTCCCCCTGTATGTACAGCGGATATTGTGGCGGGTGTAAATGGCAGTTTTTAGCTTATGAAAAACAACTTGAGTACAAACAGCAGCATGTTGTTGATTCAGTTGAGCGTATAGGGTTTATACATGGCATTACGGTTCATCCGGTCATTCCTTCCAGCCTGATTTTCGGATACAGGAACAAGATGGAATTTTCCTGCTCAGACAGAAGATGGCTTTTGCCTGATGAGATGGGGAAAGAAGATGTTGATACAGGTTTTGCCATCGGCCTTCATGCTCCGGGGACTTTTTACAAAGTCCTTGATACCAGAAAATGTCTGCTCCAGCCGGAACTCGGGAATTATATACTCGATGATGTTAGAACTTTTATAAAGAATTCCGATATGCCTGTTTACGGGCTTCGCAGCCATATAGGATTCTGGCGGTTTCTTATGCTGAGACATTCCGCAGCCTATGACCGTTGGATGGTAAACATCATAACCGCTACGGAAGAACCGGCAAAAGTCCAGCCTCTGGCCGATATCTTGACAAGCAAATATCCGGAAATAGTTTCCGTGATAAACAATATTAATACGCGAAAGGCCGGCATTGCCATCGGCGAATATGAAATACTTCTTGCCGGTGATTCCTGCATAAAGGATAAGATCGGTCATGTTGAGTTTGAAATATCGGCAAACTCTTTTTTCCAGACAAACACCCGGAGCGCGGAGTTGCTTTACCGGACAGTAAAAGATTATGCCGGTCTTACAGGCAGCGAGACAGTTGTAGATCTTTATAGCGGGACAGGGGCGATAGCTATCTATCTTGCAGATTCCGCCGGAGAAATAACAGGTATAGAAATGGTTGAAAGCGCCGTGTCTGATGCCGAAAACAACTGCCGCAAAAACGGCATTTCAAATTGCAGCTTTATTGCCGGTGATATAAAGGAATGCTTTTCACAGATTACTTCACGACCGGATGTCATGGTAATAGATCCGCCCAGGATGGGTATGCACAAGGATGTAGTAAAGCAGGTAATTGAAATGGCTCCGGAAAAAATAGTATATGTATCATGCAACCCTGCCACCATGGCAAGGGATCTTGGCCTTATGAAGGACAGTTACAGGGCGCTGGAGATACAGCCTGTTGATATGTTTCCACACACATATCATATTGAGTCTGTGGCAAAACTTGTAAAAACATGAAATTTATAAACTCAAAAAAGTGGGTTTTATAATTCCATTTACTCCGCAGACAGGCAATTAAATTTGAAAAGGTCTGAAACTCACGCAACAAGTGACCCTAAAGAAAAAACAGCATACAAAAACATAACAAAACTGCTTTTGTCAGTTGAAATTAATAAATAATACCAAAGATGTCTTATAATCGGCTGTTTTTTCTTAAGGCTCACTAATGCGTTCAAACAGTCAGCCATTTTCAAATTTAATTGCCTGTTCGCTCCGTAGTAAAAATGAGTTTGTAAATTTCTGGTAAAATAAAGGCAGATATTCCATGACCATAGAAATGAGGCCCATAGGTTTTGTATATCATGATTATGAAAAGGTCCCCCGGCATTGGTCTGTTTCCGATGTAGAAGGGAACCTGGTAATCGATGAGGAATATATAGAAGGGCTTCAAGATATCAAAGCAGGACAGCGCATTGTTGTGATTTTTCATTTTCATAAGAGTCCGGAATTTATTTCGCGATATCTCAGGCAAAGCCCACCTCACAGAAACGAAATCATGGGGGTTTTCAGTACATGCTCACCCAATAGACCAAATCCGATTGGGATGTCTGTTCTGGAAGTTCTTGATGTTAATAACAACATCATTCGTGTTAAGGGGATAGACATGTTAAAAGGAACACCTGTTCTTGATATAAAACCCCATATTGTTGACAAATATACCTGCTCGAGCTTCGAGGATGAAGGAGATTAATATCTATGCCCAATATTCAGACAGGTCTTGAAAGGTTTATTGAGAGTCCGCCAAAATGGATATTCGGAAACCGCATCGGTCTTTTAAGTAACTCTGCTTCGGTTGACAGCAGGTTTTGCCATGCCCGTGATTTGATAAGCAGAAAGTTTCCCGGACAACTCACAGCCTTGTTTTCACCACAACACGGATTTTTTGCGGAAAAACAGGATAACATGATCGAGTCGGATGACATTACAGATCCGGCTTTAGAGATCCCTGTGTTCAGCCTGTATGGTAAAACCCGTATTCCCACAAAGGAGATGTTTGATCTCATAGATATCCTTATTATCGATCTGCAGGATGCTGGAACACGCGTTTATACTTTTATTTATACAATGTCCTTTTGCCTTGAAGCCGCGAAAAAATTTGGCAAAAAGGTTCTAATTCTGGATCGGCCAAACCCTTTAAACGGTTTAATGATTGAAGGCAACTGCCTGTCTTCTGATTGCACATCATTTGTCGGACGTTTTCCCATACCGATGCGTCATGGTCTTACCATAGGAGAACTTTCCATCCTGTTTAACAGGCAATATGAGATCGGCTGTGATCTGGAAATTGTGACCATGAAAGGCTGGAAAAGACGAATGTATTTCCATCATACAGGGTTGCCATGGATTCCACCGTCTCCCAACCTTCCAACCACTGTATCTGCCATGGTTTATCCAGGGCAGGTGTTGTGGGAAGGGACCAATATCTCTGAAGGACGGGGCACAACCCAGCCTTTTGAATTGTTTGGAGCGCCGTTTTTTGACACAAAAAAAATACTTTCAACACTGGCTTCAGGCGATTTGTCCGGCATAACACTCAGACAGATCGTGTTTGAGCCAACATCAAACAAGTGGCAGGGAATCAGGTGCAATGGATTTCAAATTCATATCAATGAACCTGATAAATACAGGCCGTATATAACAACTCTCAAACTGCTCCAGGCTGTAATTTTAAATCATAGGGATCGGTTTGAGTGGAAGCTTCCACCTTATGAGTATGAATTAAACAAGCTTCCCATAGACCTTATAACAGGAGATAGTGAAATACATCGCCGAATTGAAAGTTTTGATAAAATAGAAGAGATTGCAGAGTCCTGGAAGGATGAGCTGGATTGTTTTGAGGAGATGAGTCGTAGCTTTTATCTTTATGGAACATAGGGTTGGAGCAAGGATTGATGATTGTCGATTGATGATTGTTGATTGAAAAGATAGAGCGAAGCGATTCCATCAATCATAAATCACCAATCATAAATCATCAATCCAAAGAGGTTAGGAATTGGGAACTATATGATGAATAAAGACAAAACAAACTGGAAACGGATGAAATTTAAGGGTAACAAGGTCTGGGTGGCAACAGGTCATGACGGAAAACCCACAGTTAAAAACGGTAAGGTGCTGATCAAATATCAGATTGATCAGGATTACGAGTACTGGATACACAAAAACGGAGTTAAGCCTGTTGATTCGCCTGAATCTGAGAATACAGGTCATCAGATAAATCAACCGGGTGCAAAATCTTCAAAAAAGCAAAAAAACAAACAGCGAGACGACATTCAGGATGAGAAAATAAGCGATGATACAATTTGTATATATACGGATGGGGCATGTTCCGGAAACCCCGGGCCTTCCGGAATAGGCGCTCTGCTGCTTTTTAAAAATCATGAAAAGGAAATATCAAAACATATTGGTATAGCGACAAACAATATAGCAGAGCTTGAAGCAATAAGGGTGGCTCTTTTGGAAATAAAAAAAACAGATCTTCCTGTAATGGTTTTTACTGACAGCAGTTATGCTTACGGGGTGCTTACCTTGGGATGGAAAGCAAAAAAAAACCTGGATCTGATAATATCAATCAAGAAGATAATTGCTAAATTCAAGGATTTAAAATTTATCAAAGTAAAAGGACATGAAGGTGTTGAAGGGAATGAGAAGGCGGATTTTTTAGCTACATCGGCATTGAAAAAGAAAAAAATATGAGACCTTTGCAAAATCGAACATTTTCCAAAGGTCTCAATATATGCGTTAGCGTATTATTTTTTTTTTGGTTTTTCTTTTTTTAATGTTTTGATCTCGTCTTTCAGTTCATCGATTTCCTTTTTGTAGTTATCCATATCTTCTGGTTTCACTGAGTTATCAAAGGTTGTATCTTCTTTTTTCCAAGTGTCTTTAAGCTCGTCAAAGCCCAGATAGAGAGCCAGTCCACCTCCAAGCAAAAGCATTATCGGGGCAGCGCCGGCTAAAAGCTGCAGAAAAGGTTTCCACCATACCGAAATGCCAACGATGCCCAATGCTGCCGCAATTGCTCCACCAATTAATGTTTTCATAGAAAAATATCCTCCATAAACTTTAAATTTTTATTTGGAACAAAATTATCATATTGATTTTAGCAACGCAAGTTTAATTTTGATGGCCTCGTAAAAAGTTCTATCTACCGCGTTACAGTGATTTTTCAGACTTTCAACATACTATATGTATGTCTTCGATCCTGAAAAAACACTACGCCTTGTATAAACTTTTTACTTAGCCATTATTTTTGATCCTTTGATATATATGTAACAGTATAAAATATTGCAAATAAAATTTTATTTTGTTATTTTTGGTAAATTTGTTTTTTTACGAAACGATTAGTTTTGATGATTTAATCATGTCAAAAAATTCTTCTTGAAAGACCTGAAATGAAAATAAGAGAATGGATCAATAGAGTTCTTAAGGACACACACAACTACTATCTTTGTTATCTTACCGGCAAAACCGGATTTTTATCCTCCTGGATTCTCAGGCTTTTCTTTTCCGGTATAAAGCTTAATAAGGAGCAGGCTTCTACTCTTCAGAAACTCCGGGAAGAAGGGATTGTTGTTTTTGTTACAAAGTATAAAAGCAAATTTGAATATCTATTTTACTATACACGCTATAATCGGGCCGGCCTTCCATGCCCCGAGATAGGTTTTGACTACAAGGTATTTATGTGGCAGCCGTTGTCCCATCTTTTCAGGGTTTTTTTGTCCTGTTTGGACAGCTTTTTTCAAAGCATTAGGCTGCCTGATCCTTATAATAGTAAATATATTGAGGAGGAACTGCTTAATGGCCGTTCGGCATTGTTGTCTCTTGTGGAAAAAAAGGGATTCTACCGCAGATTTGTTAAAGAAAAAACAGATCCTATCCAATATCTTATAGAAATGCAGCAATCGATTGAACGACCAATTTATCTTGTCCCCCTGCTAATGTTCTTTAGCAAGAAACCACAACGATCTACGCTGACATTAAAGGACATTTTGTTTGGCACGGAAGAAAAACCCGGTAAAATAAGACGTCTTGTTACCCTGTTTAAGAATCCTGAAAAGATTTTTGTCGAAATATCGGAACCTGTTAACCTGAAGAATTGTTTAAAGGTTACGGAAAACATGGAACGTAGTGTTGAATATCAGTCTCTTGTTTTGAGGCGCGATCTTCTTGTGCAAATAAATCGCCATCGCCAGAGTACCATCGGTCCGACCCTGAAATCAAGGGAAGAACTCAAGGAGAACATTCTGACAAATGATCGTCTTCAAAACTTTATGGTAAACCATTCTGAAAAACGGGATATCCCTGTCCAGCAAGTGCATAAAGAGGCTGAAGCCTGTTTCGATGAGATAGCAGCCGGCTATAGTTCAGTCATAATTGAAATATTTGTGGGCATAATAAGATGGATTATAAAGTCCAGATTTGAAGGTCTTACGGTCAATTATGACATGCTCAACCGGATAAAAAACATGTCTAAAAAAGGACCGTTGATTCTTATTCCATGTCACAAGAGTCATATTGATTACCTGATATTGTCGTATATCTTATATACCAACAATATGCCTTGTCCCCTGGTTGCTGCTGGGAAAAATCTTTCCTTCTGGCCTATTGGACCAATATTCAGAGGCTGTGGAGCATTTTTTATCAGGAGAACATTTAAAGGAGCTATGCTTTATTCAAAGGTTTTTGTTGAATACATTTTTAAGATTCTTGAAGAAGGTTTTAATATTGAGTTCTTCATCGAAGGCGGCAGAAGCCGGACAGGTAAATTAATTCTTCCCAAGCTGGGCCTGCTTTCTATCCTTCTTAACGCATTCAAAGACAGTGCTTGTGACGACCTTGTTTTTGTGCCGATTTATATCGGGTATGACAGGGTTATGGAGGAGAGCTCCTATCTTCGTGAAATCGAAGGAGGACAAAAAGAACCTGAAAGCATTTTGCAAATTATAAGGGCAAGAAAATTTCTCAAAAAAAGGTATGGGAAGATATATGTTAAATTTCATGAACCTATCTCTATCAAGGATCTGCTGGCGCAAAACAATTTATCGTTTCAGGATATGACGCAAAAAGAGCGGAACGCCATGACTCGCAATTTGGGTCACAGAATTATAAATTCTATAAACAACGTTACGGTTGTAACTCCACACGCGCTTGTCGCAGGCGCTCTTTTGAATTGCGCGCAAAAAAGGTTTTCATATAATCAGTTGATGTCTCATGTGGAAATCTATATGAATTGCCTGATGTTTCAGGATGCCAATCTGGCAGATACTCTTATGTTTGACCCTGTCCATGCTGTGGATCATGTTCTTGATGCTTATATTCAAAGGAAGTTCATTGAACAGATTTCGCCGGGCAAAGGAACCGGATTGTCAGATGCGCAGTTTAAGGTTAACGAAAGCAAGAGGCCGATTCTGGAATACTATAAAAACAATTCCATTGCTTTTTTTATTCCAGCTTCCTTTACAGCGCTTTCGATTTTGGCAAAGGATGCGTTTCAGTTTTCCGCTTCTGATCTGCATTCCGAGTATAATTTTCTTCAGGATTTATTCAAAAATGAATTTGCATATAATGTGGATAAAACACCGGAACACTTTGTGCGGAAAAATATAAAGACATTTATAAATGACGCTATCTTGATGCCTCATGCAACGATTCCGGATACTTATAATCTGACTTCGGCCGGTTTTAGAAAATTAAAGCTGTTTTCCGCTTTTATAAAACCATATTTTGAATCATACTGGATAGTATTGCAGAGTTTTAAGCAGACAGAGCAAAATTCTCTTAATACAAAGGACTTTCTAAAAAAGATTCAGGCCAGGGGGAATCGTATGTATAGAAATAACGAGATCGAGCTGAAAGAAGCCCTTTCAAAAATTAACTATAATAATGCGGTGAATTTTTTCATTGCCCATGGCATTAAAGGCGCAGAGGATACCGGGCAGATTAAGTTTTATACAGAGGCGATACGAAAACATCTTAATCATTTGAGATTGTAGTAGAGTAGTCGAGTGGTTGAGGAGATATATTCAAGCTTCCGGCTATGCCGGTGACGGTTTCGAAGGTTTACGTAATATGAAGGCAATGATACTTGCCGCAGGCTTTGGTACTCGGCTTCTTCCCTATACTGAAAACACACCTAAACCGCTATTTACAATTTCGGGTCGTTCTTTGTTGGATATAATTATTTGCAACCTGCAATCTGCTGGTTGCGAGGCCATTATAATCAACACACATCATTTATATCAGGATATCGATTTGTTTGTTGCGTCAAAGCAATATACTATTCCGATCCATACCTGTTATGAGCCGGTGATTCTTGGCACAGGAGGCGCCATAAAGAATGTGGCTGATTTCTGGGATAACACCCCTTTTTTAGTCGTAAATAGCGACATAGTTACGGATATCAACTTGCGGGATGTTTATGATTTTCACTTAAGCAATAAATATCCTGTTACAATGGTTCTTTATGACTATGAGGAGTTTAACAATGTATTGTTGGATAGCCATGATTTTATTGTCGGGTTTCAGAATCAGGGCAAAGATGATAGCGCTGCCTGTATTAATAGACTGGCATTTACCGGAATACATGTCATTGATCCGGAGGTTCTTGACTTTATACCGGACAGTGGGTTTTCAAGCATCGTAGATGCGTACATAAATCTGGTATTATCAGGGAGAAAAATTAAAGCATATATAGCAAAAAATGCCTGGTGGAAAGATATCGGGACTCCGGAAAGATACAGGGAAGCGGTATTTGAAAAAATGGGGCCTGAAGCATTCGCGTTGGCTTTCCCTGATTATTCAGGTGAAAAGATTGAATGCTCGGAAATAGAAGGAGACGGGTCGGACAGAGGCTGGTGCAGGCTGAAATCAGGCAACCGGTCTCTTATTGTGGCGGATCATGGTATTAGAAGCGGGGCAGAGACGTCTGAGATAGATTCCTTTGTATCAATTGGCCGGCATCTCTATGATAACGGGGTTGCCGTACCCAGGATGTATTTGCATGATAATTTTTCGGGTCTGGTTTTTTTAGAGGATCTGGGGGATGTAAATCTTCAGGCAGCGGTAAAAAATACCGGAAGTCTTGATAAAATTATTTCCTACTATAAATCGATTATAGATCTTTTAATCAGGATGTCGATTTCCGGTTCCAGGGGATTTGATCTTTCCTGGACATACCAGACTCCATATTATGACAGAGATCTTATTCTTGAAAATGAATGTCGCTATTTTGTTGATGCTTTTTTAAATGGATATCTTGGAAAGGATTTCTGTTTTGACGATTTTAAAAAAGAGTTTATACATCTTGCGGATAGCGCACTTGAATTTGCTGTTAATGGATTTATGCACAGAGACATGCAGTCAAGAAATATCATGATAAAAGATAACAAGTATTATTTTATTGACTTCCAGGCAGGGCGGATCGGCCCCATACAGTATGATCTTGCATCTTTGCTGATTGATCCATATGTGGAATTGCCGGTTCATGTTCAGAAACAACTGCTTGATTACTGTGTTGAAAAACTTTCATCTTTTATTCACGTTGACCCCAAGCCGTTTTGTTTGTGCTATAAATATTGTGCTGTAACAAGAAACCTGCAAGTACTCGGAGCATTTGGATATTTAAGCCGGATAAAAGGTAAAACATACTTTGAGCAGTATATTCCCGCGGCATTAAAGGCTTTGAAATATAGTCTTTCCGCTGTTGATGATAGAGAATTTTCGCGCTTAAAATCGATGGTGTTGTAAAAAAAATTACCACAGAGAACACAGAAATTTATAAACTCATTTATACTGCGGAGTATGCTTTGAGAAAAGACGTGATAAATTCATAACTGACAAAATTCCTTTAAAAAACAAGGGAGGTATAAAATGAACAGGATAAAAATAATGGTAAACGGAATTCCCGGAAATATGGCCGGCAATGTAGCAAAACATGCCATTAACGATGAAAGGTTTGAACTAATTCCATATTCACTTACAGGCCCGGAAATTACAAAAGACAAACACAACATCGATTCTATTGCTATTACTCTTATTCGTCCGGAAAACAGTGAGCAGGCTATTGCCGATGTAATTAAAAAAGAGGGCGCTTTTATCAGCGTGGATTATACCCATCCTTTGGCGGTAAACAGTAATGCCGAATTTTACTGCAAACTTGGTCTTCCGTTTGTAATGGGCACAACAGGGGGAGACAGAAATCTTCTTGAGGATACGGTCAGGCAGTCTTCAATCCCGGCTGTAATTGCTCCTAATATGGCTAAACAGATAGTTGGTTTTCAGGCCATGATGGAATATACGGCAAAAACATTTCCAGATCTTTTTAAGGGATATTCTCTTGAGATCAGGGAGAGCCATCAAAAGGGGAAAGCCGACACAAGCGGCACCGCAAAAGCAATGATAAGATATTTTAACAGTCTTGGCATGCCTTTTAAAGAAGATGAAATCTCCAAAGAACGTGATCCTGAAACACAGATGTCAAAATGGGGAATTCCGAAAGAATATCTTGGAGGACACGGCTGGCATACATATACACTTGTTTCAGATGACAGGACAGTTTCCTTTGAATTTACCCATAATGTAAACGGTCGTGACATATATGCCAGGGGAACTCTTGATGCTGTTTCTTATCTTCACAAAAAGATAGAAGAGGGCGCTAAAGGGGCGGTATTTACGATGATAGATGTGTTAAAAGACGCATAAATGGGCAGTGGGATCAATTGGGGTGCAACACAAAAAAGAATATCGAATGTCGAACAAGGAATTTCGAATGATGAAGTGTGGAATTGCTGCGCTCCAGGCGTCGCCCACGGCTATGCCCCGGCAAGCTATCTTTTTAAATATTAAAAATGATAGAATACATTACTTCGACATTCATAATTTCTTGTTCGACATTCTGCGGTTCAAAACAAACTCGTAAAAAGTCCGATATACCACTTAACCGTCATTCATGAGAAGATTGGAATACAGTAATTACAAATAGTTATCTCTGTTATTTCTGTGTTCTCTGCGCGCTCTGTGGTAAATCGTACTTTTTGCAAATTCATCAAAGCTTAAATTGCAGATAGTTTGTTACACAATGCTAAAATATTACAAAAAATTAATATTCATTCTTATTCTATTTTTGGCTGTCCCTTCCATTGCTGGCGAACTGTTTCCCCAAAAGGGATGGTCAGATAAACCGAATTTTCTTGCAAGCACGGAGGCGGTACTCGGAGGAGAGATTTCCATTTTTGCCGGCCAGTATCCAAAAAGCCTCAATTACTACTTAGACAACAATGTATTGTCCGCAGAGATTTTTGGGGCCATGTATGAGACACTCCTGACTGTTAATCCTGTTACTTTGGATTATGAACCAGGTCTTGCAGAGAAATGGCTAATTTCAGACGATAAAAAAAGCTTTACCTTTTATATGGATAAACGGGCCAAATGGAGTGACGGCAGACCTGTAACCGCACATGATGTAAAATGGACCTATGACACAATCATGGATCCAAAAAACCTTACAGGGCCGCATAAACTGGATATGGAACGTTTTAAGCCGCCTGTTGTTATTGATGAATACACAATATGTTTTACTGCGAGGGATGTTCACTGGAAGAATCTGGGCGTTGCCGGTGGTTTTCATATTCTTTGCAAGCATGCATTTGAGGGAAAGGATTTCAACAGGGTTAATTTTGAATTCCCGGTTGTTTCAGGTTTATACAGGCTTGGGAAAATGGATGAGGGACTTTATATATCTTTAAAGAGGCGCAGTGAGTGGTGGAATAAAAAGGCCCGGAGGTTCAGGGGAACGGGCAATTTTCAAACCATAATATTCAAGTTTTTTGCCGAGCGGGAAAATGCATTCGAGGCATTTAAAAAGGGCATGATAGATCTTTTTCCAATATATACAGCGCGTATATGGATAAATGAAACAAAAGGAGAAGATTTTGCTAATAACCGGATTATAAAACAAAAAATTTACAACTATCATCCAATAGGATTTCAGGGGTTTGCCATGAACATGAGAAAGCCTCCATTTGATGATGTGAGGGTTCGCAAGGCCATGGCATTTCTTCTTGATAGAAGAAAAATGAACAGCGCCCTGATGTACAGCCAGTATTTTCTCCACAGGTCGTATTTTGAAGACCTGTACACAAAAGAGAATCCATGCTCCAACACGCTTATTCCATTTGACAAGGAAAAGGCAGGGAACCTTTTAAGGCAGGCCGGCTGGAAAGTGAATTCAAAAACCGGATTTTTGGAAAAAAACGGAAAGAGGTTTTCATTCAGGTTTTTATCCAGAAGTTCTTCATCTGAAAAATTTCTTGCTATTTTTGCTGAAGATCTCAAAGATATTGGGATTGAGCTGGTCATTGACAAGAAGGACTGGGCTGCGTGGGCAAGGGATATGGACGAATATAATTACCAGATGACATGGGCTGCCTGGAGTTCCGGAGTTTTTAAGGATCCGGAAAGCATGTGGTTGTCAAAGGAGGCGGACAGAAAAGGCGGAAACAATATTACCGGCTTTAAAAATCTTGAGGTGGACAATCTTATCGAAAAGCAAAAAGAGATTTTTGATGTTAATGAGCGCAACAAAATATATAGAAAAATTGATCAGATAGTTTATAATGCAGCGCCTTATGTTCTTTTGTGGAATATCAATTATACCCGGCTTCTTTACTGGAACAAGTTCGGAACACCTGATATTGTGCTTTCCAAATATGGCAGCGAAAGCAGCGCCAATGTATACTGGTGGCTGGATGAAGATTCCAGGGACGATCTTTATGATGCCCTGAAAAATAAATTATATCTGCCGCCTAAAAATCCTTCCATATATTTTGATGAGATATTTGATGGTCTCTAAAAAAGGAGGAGACAATGGATAAATATCTGTGCACAGTGTGCGGCTATGTTTATGACCCGAAGCAGGGAGATCCTGACAATGGTGTTGAGCCAGGGACAAAATGGGAAGATGTGCCTGATGACTGGGAATGCCCGGTGTGTGGAGCTTCTAAGGATGAGTTTGAAAAGGAATAGATATGAAACCCTTAGAAATAAAATATGCCAATAAATCTTGAATCATTTCTACTGGCCCTGGAACAGGAAGTTACAAGTTACCACACGCCGGTTGTTGACCTGATAGCAGTGCAGACCCGCGATCCTTTCAAAGTGCTGGTTGCAACAATTCTTTCGGCAAGAACAAAGGATGAAACCACTTCCAAAGCCTCCCGCAGACTTTTCAATGAAGCTCCTGATGTTCACGCGCTGGCCGGGCTGAGTGAGGAAAGAATCCGCAAATTGATACACCCCGTTGGTTTTTTTAAAAACAAAGCAAACTATCTTTCCAGATTGCCGGGTGCCTTAGAACCTTATGACTACAAGGTGCCGGATGAACGTGATAAACTGTTAAAACTGCCTGGAGTAGGGCGAAAAACAGCCAACCTTGTTTTATCTGTGGCATTTAACAAACCTGCCATATGCGTCGACACCCATGTTCATCGAATCATGAATATCTGGGGTTTTGTAAGTACTAAAAACCCTGAGTCCACAGAAAAGGCTTTGCGAAAAATACTGCCTGTCAAATACTGGAAAAAGGTTAATTCAATCCTTGTCGCCTTTGGGCAGAAGCGATGCAAACCTGTATGGCCTCAATGTGACTGCTGTTTGTTTGAGCAGGATTGCCCTAAAAACGGTGTAACGCCAAGGAGGGTAAAAAAACAACGGCGCTGATACTGTAATAAATTGTACTATGGTGTCAAATCTTGAATTGTGAATTACACTTTTCTTTATTCACAATTCAAGATTTGACACCGATTTCCTCAATTATAAGATTTTCAAGTGGCCGGAATCAAGCGGAATACGTATTCAGTTCAGCTTCTTGGTTTAGCTTCCCTGGTGCATAGGGAAAACATCTTTTGCTTATAATCAGTATCTGAGTTGCCCATTTAATGAAGATCCTTTGTTTCTACTACGACCTATTTATTTCCCTATTTGTGATAATCTCAAGTTAGACTTTAAATTTTCACAACATGATGACTCCTTTTTTTCTTTTTGCGCTCCACCACCCCCTTATCTTTCTTTGCTTTTTTTAATAAAAATCAGAACCTGTTATTTACTGCAAGACACAACACCATGTGTTTCCCCTAATTCCTTCCAGAGATTGGGCAAAAGGGGGTATTTGCAAAGGTCTCAAAGGGTTGTAGGGATATGATCTTGACTTATAATTATTTTATGGTAGTATAAAATATTAGGTGCAAAAGCATGAGCCAAGACTTGTAATATGAGGTAAGGCTGATGAAACAATTCAAAATTATCGTGGAAAAACATTCCGACACCTATGTTGCTTACCCCCTCGGAATTAAAGGCGTAGTAGTTGGTCAGGGAGACGCATATGAAACTGCCGTGGCCGACGTCAAATCTGCAATTAAATTTCACTCGAAACATTCGGACCCCAAGACTTGGGAATTGATCCTCCCTACGAACGATTTTCAGTCAAGCTGGAATATCCAGAGACGATTTTCTAAAAGCTTATAAGGCGTAAGCTCCGTTGCATAATGGAGATATTTGGGACTAAACTATTCAACTTAATTCATGATGTGCAATATGTTATTCGGGTTACATGCCGAGCAAATCACGAATAGGTGCTTAGGGAGCTATGAAGCTTGTCATGGTTGGCTTATGTTATAAAGCTAAAAACTTATAAATGGAATGAAAAACAAAAGGGGGGAAAATGCAACTGACCAGACGGAATTTTTTTAAATTCATGGGTGCAACAGGTGCTTCTGTAGCAGTGCTGCCCTCGTCAGCCCAGGCATGGCAGTCAAAAGCGCCACCAGATCCATATGGGTGTTTGGTGGATCTGACGCGATGCAATGGGTGCCGAAAGTGTGAAGATGCTTGCAGTACGGTAAATGAGTTGCCCCCGCCGATTAAGGATGTGTGTGATTGTACTGTGTTTGAAAAAAAGCGAAGACCGGACGAAAATGCCTTTACAGTTGTTAATCGGTATTTTTCCGGCAAGCTGGATGAGTTGGACAAGCCTTTGCCAGTATTTGTCAAGATACAGTGCATGCACTGCCAGGACCCGGCCTGTGTGTCAGCCTGTATTGTTGGAGCACTGACCAAAAAGGAAAATGGTGCGGTCCATTATGATGTATCCAAATGCATTGGCTGCAGATATTGCATGGTGGCCTGTCCATTTGAGATCCCGGCTTATGAATACCATGATCCCATTACGCCGCGGGTCAGAAAGTGTACATTCTGTTTTGACAGGATTTCCAAGGATGGCGGGCTTCCAGGTTGCGCTACCATCTGCCCTGTGGAAGCTATTACTTTTGGTAAACGAAACACACTGCTTGAACTTGCCAAAAAGAGAATTAAAGACAATCCTGGTAAATACGTGGATCATGTCTATGGTGAAAAAGAAGTTGGTGGTACTTCATGGCTTTATGTGTCATCTCTTCCTTTTTCGAAATTGAATTTTCCGCAATTACCTGAAAAACCATCTCCAAAGCTTTCTGAAACCATCCAGCATTCTTTGTTCAGTTACCTGTGGTCACCGATTCTGCTGTTCGGACTTTTAGGTGGGATCATGTACAAATCAAAAAAGAAAAATGACAACCCGCAAGATAAAGGAGGCGCCTGATGAATCATAAAGCAAGTCCTTTAAATAGAAAATTCTGGACACCCGGAGTATTTGTCATGCTGGTGTTCATGATAGCAGGTTTTGTGTCTATTATTGCACGGTTTACCGGTGGGATCGGATATGTATCCAATCTGTCTACGGCTCGGCCCTGGGGATTGTGGGTAGGAGTGGATGTGGCAACCGGAGTTGCCCTTGCCGCCGGTGGATTTACCACGGCTGCCCTGGCACATATTTTTGGCTGTCATTCATATGAACCTATCATCCGTCCGGCCTTGTTAACTGCAATGCTGGGATACACCTTTGTTGTGCTGGGGCTGATGGTAGATATTGGCCGGTCATGGGCTATCTGGAAACCTATTTTTTTCTGGAATACCAATTCCGTGCTGTTTGAGGTGGCCATGTGTGTGATGATTTACCTGCATGTACTTTATTTCGAATTCATACCCATTGTGGCTGAACAGTTTAAGAACAAGGTTCGTTTGCCAGGGCCGCTGGCATTGCTGAATGCACCCATAGATCTGTTCTTAAAGATTGCAGATGCTGTTGCGGGCAAGATCATGTGGATCTTAATTATCCTTGGGGTGGTGCTTTCCTGCATGCACCAGTCCAGCCTTGGTTCTCTCATGCTGGTGGCACCCACCAAGATTCATCCCTTGTGGTATACACCGATTCTGCCATTGCTGTTTTTAACATCTGCTTTTGCGGTTGGATATCCCATGGTGGTGTTTGAAACAACACTTGTAACATCATCCTTTAAGCTTAATTCGGAAATGAGTATATTAACACCATTGACCAGGATTACCACATTTGTATTGGGGCTGTATATGTTGCTAAAGCTGGGAGACATGTTTATCAGAGGAACTTATGTATATCTGCTGGATGGAACATATCAGACCAATTCATTTATTATTGAGATGATGTTTGGTATTATAGTGCCATGGTTGATGCTGGTATCAAAAAAAGTCAGACAGTCACGAAAGGGCGTTTTTATAGCAGCTACAATGATTGTTTTTGGAGTCGCGCTTAACAGGATCAATGTTTTTATTGTGGGATACACGTCTCCTGTAAGCGAAAGCGGGTATTTTCCTTCTGTTGGTGAAATATTTGTAACCCTGGGATTAATCGCCACATTAATGTTTGTTTATCGTTTTGTGGTAACTTTTCTACCGGTTCTTCAGGCACCAAAGGAGGTATCGTCATGATAAAGAAAATTATTTTTTATTCAGGCTTTATGATCCTGGTGGCAGCATTAAGCATGGCTCAAGTATGGAAAGCACCGGATCAGGAAAAGGCAAAAGAAAGAGCCAAGGAGCGGGTCAAATTTATAAAAGACTACAAGGATGAGGACAATATCCTTCGTAAAATAGCTTTGATTGAAAAAGGTATATCTCTTGATGATGTCAAGAATAATTATTTCCTGCTGGACAGTCCGATTATCAAGGAGCGTGAAGACCATTACGGTCCGGTTCGGTTTGCCCACAAACGGCATGCAGCTTTGATTAATGATTGCACCGAGTGCCATCATTATCGACCCAAGGATGAATCCATGTTGGAAACCACCCGGTGTTCTGCTTGTCATCAGGATTCCTTTAATGCTGATCATCCTGAAAGAATCGGTCTGAAGGCTGCATTCCACCAGCAGTGTACCGAGTGTCACCAGGAAGAACAAAACGGCCCTGTGACCTGTACGGGCTGCCATTTGAAAAACGTTCCGGATCATAAAGATCTTGTCAAGCTGGCGGATAATTCAGATGCCTTTCAGGTAACTGCCGAATGTCTCAGATGCCATGACCAGGCAGGAGAAGACATGCTTAAAACCGCGCACTGGAACTGGAGAGGTCCTTCACCCTATACGGTCAAACATCGAAAGGATGTGCAGCATGGTAAGGGAACCACTGCACTAAACAACTACTGAATTAGTCCAATAAGCAACGAGGCTCGTTGCACAAGTTGTCATGCAGGGTATGGATGGAAAGACAGTTCTTTTGATTTTAGCGATAAAACTAAAATAGATTGCCTGGTATGTCATGATACTACCGGCAAATATAAAAAATCTCCTGCTGGTGCAGGCATGCCGGCAAAGGGTGTCGATTTGAAAATGGTGGCCCAGAATGTAGGGCATTCCAGTCGGGCAAGCTGTGGAGCATGTCATTTTAATGGTGGCGGAGGGGATGCCATTAAGCATGCTGACCTTTCACGGCAGCTTCTTGAACCTGATAGAATGTGTGATGTACACATGGGAGGTTATGATTTTTCCTGTGAGGAATGTCATAAAACCCGTAACCATAAGATTGCAGGTCGAAGTTCTTCAGTGGCGGCTTCCGAAGGAAAGGTATCCTGCCTGGACTGCCATTCTGACTCTCCTCATTATTGCGGTAGTCTTTTGGATCATCACTTGAATAATCATGTGAAAAGCATTGACTGCAATACCTGCCATTCCCCGGTATATGCCAAGTGTAAACCCACCAAAACCTGGTGGGACTGGTCCAAGGCCGGTGATAAAAAGCGTAAACCTAAAAAGGATAAATATGGTCAGCCTGATTATCATTGGAAAAAGGGTGAATTTATATGGAAGGAATCTCCCAAGCCGACATACGCCTGGTTCAACGGTTATATGGACCGGATTCTAATGGGAGAAAAGGTTGATATCCATAAAAAAGTCATCAACCTGACAAGCCCTGTAGGCTCCATTAAAGATTCCGTGTCTAAAATTACCCCATTCAAACTCATGAAAGGGGTTCAGGCAGTGGATGCGGAAAATGATTATTTTCTGGTTCCCCATTTGTTCCCGAGGGATAAGAATGATACCACTGCGTACTGGAAAAACCTTGACTGGGAAAAAGCCTTTATTGATGGCATGAATGCTGTTGGACTTGATTACAGCGGTACATTCAAATGGCTGGAAACCTGGATGTACTGGCGCCTTGAACATGAAGTCATGCCGGCAACTTTCGCCTTGTCCTGTGTTCAGTGCCATGAAAGTCTTAAAGGTGAAAGAACCTGTAATCGGTGTCATCAGGACAGCAAGAATGTTGATTTTAAAAAGGTGCTTAACAAGGGAACGGATTTTGCTGCCATGAAAGCCAAGGGCAGGGATGTTGGAGATTTAATCAATACTACTGATTACATTGATTTTAAGGCTCTTGGATATAAGGGTGATCCTATTATCCATGGCGGTCGGTTTAAAAAACTGCCCATGGGGTACAAACAAAACAATAACTGATTTTTTGTTCAATAAATCTGAAGTGCCGGAAAAATTCCGGCACTTCTTTTTTTGTTATGGAGATTGTTCCAAAAGCAGCATAATAGAGTTAAGTAATTCTACATTTTCTCAACGATTTCGTATGCCTTTTCAATGGCTTGATCCAGTTTCTCCGGCATTGTGCCGCCGGCTTGAGCCATATCGGGCCTGCCGCCACCGCCACCGCCGACTATGGCGGCAACCTGTTTTACAATGCTTCCCGCATTAAAACGCTTTGTTAAATCTTTTGTCACAACCACGATAAGCAGTACTTTTGACCCTGATACACTTCCAAGCACGACAATACCGGATTTTATTTTTTCCTTAAGCCTGTCGGCCAGCTCTCTGAGAGCCGCTG
>JAUVHU010000064.1 GCA_030593145.1 Desulfobacteraceae bacterium | reverse complement strand
AACTTGACATCCGACTAATTTCAGGTGTCCTTGAAACCGCCAACATCCATAAACGAGAGGATTTTATGAGCACACTCATTGATTTTTCCATCTTTCCAGTGGACAAGGGCGAAAGTGTGAGCCCATACGTAACCAGAGTTGTGACGATTATCAGAGACAGCGGCTTGTCATATAAGCTCGGCCCCATGGGCACAACTATTGAGGGGGAGTGGGACGAGGTTATGGCTATCGTTACCCGCTGCTTTAAAGAACTGAAGAAAGACTGCGACAGGATATATATGTCCATCAAAGTCGATTACAGGGAGGGCAGTTCCAACCGCATCGTCAGTAAGGTGAAATCAGTGGAAAAGGGGATGCCACAACCCCTGTCATAGATCAACCAGCCAGTTCCCGCAGCTTTTTGCAAATTAGGTTTGAATAATTATCTGTCATATTTTATAATATTATTAAGAGGCTAAGCTGACAACTGATTTACAAATGGATGTCCCGAAAGCTTCCCCAGTCTCAACAGCAGTTGCATGATACCGATCCTACCAGAACGTACCCTTGCGACCTTTCCTCTCATTGTATTACAGCCTTGATGCGTTTTGTTAACTTATCCCTAAACTCGCTCAGATTGTCTTGACCCCATCTAATGTGATTCCTGTGCTCAAGATCAAAATGTATACCTTCTTGTGCAATCTCAACCTTGTTCCCATCATCATATAATTCCATGGTTGTTGACTTCACCCAGTCTTCCCTACAAGTATAGATCACTTCCATTCCGAGGCCGTAAGAAAACCCAGCTTCAAAATACACACCACCTCGATAGCCGGTCAAATCGCACACCATAAATCTACTTCTCCTTATAGCAGCGATTATTTCATCATTAATGTCATTTGCATGTTCTACATTGTCAATCTTTACGGCCTCGAAACGAGGTTGGTCTTCGCCTTCTTCTATATATTCAATTGCTGGTTTTATCGCGTTTTTATAAACATCATCCATATCTGGATGTAACCACATTGCCACAAAACATTTCCGCGAATCCTTACGGAATCTTCTAAGTTCTCTTAATCTTTCGTATCCTTTGATGGTTATCCTGAGACCGCGATGTGGATTTAAGGAATCCTCTGTCGCACTAATAAATCCTTCTTGCTGCAGAAGCACTAATAGGGAATACAACTCTTCTTGATAAAAACAGTGATAATATGGGAACTCATTAGATATGTCCACTTCGATACTTTCACCGACATACTTGGATACTCTTTCGATATTTTTAAGAGCATTGTCCAGCTTATCAATGGGTTCTAACGGGCGATATTGGGTTACTACTTGAGATAGATCCCTTAACGTTAATGCTCTTCGAGAAAAACTTCGCCCTCGTCTCTCGTACTCATTCCGAAGGCATATGCTGATAATTTTGTTTTGATCCTCAGAAAAGGGGTCGGCATCAATAAGCTTAACGGTCTCTTTTCGAAGATGTACAGCTCCACACTTTGAGCATCTGTATCGCGATGGGGCATTGATATCTAAATTGTAACGACAAAAGTAGCATCGCATGGCTGAGTTTCCCTTGTTTGCATTTTTGTTCCTCAATTCTAACAAGCGATTGAAAACACGTCCCCTTTATTGGTCATCCCTGTTGCCGTACGTGGGTACCTTTCGTCCATTGGTAAATCAGTAACTCATTGCAATTGATAGTTTCTCTCTTTGGCTGCCATTTCCCCTTTATTCCCCGTATAATTACATGCTACACCATATCAGGTGCATCTAATCTGGCTGATCGTGGCATAATTTAATATCATCAATATGTTAGACGGTAAACCGATCTACAAATGGACGTCCCGAAAGTTCCCCTAATTTTATACAGATAGGCAGAGAATGTTTTAATTGGGCGCTTTGTATAATCTAATTAAAAATTGAACTACTTCGATGATCATTTGATTCCAAGTCCTAATAATATAATATTGCGGTCATCTTCAAATTCCGGGCCTTGAAAATGGTTTAGCAAGCTTATAATATAATCTTTAGCGCCAAAAATAACATCTTGATGAGCTATAATATTTTGTAGCGCCCGATGCCGCAAATTTCTATCCATCGAAAAGCTATTGACCACACACCACCGGTAACTATCAGCATGTTGCATCGTTGTTAAGAATAAAGACAATGAATTTCTTAGTTCATCCGAAATGATATTCTCCAAAAATTTCTCAATATTGGTATATTGAACGGTATTTGCCCGAGAAAGTTCTTTTTGAATTGTTGAGTTGATTTCCATCTGAGAGTCTATTTTATTTTGTATTTCTTCTACTTCTTTCAATGTATCAGAACTCTGTTGATAGACTTTAGTGCTCTGACTGTAGAGGTTGGAACTTTTACTATAGAAATAAGCTGCAACAGGAATAAGAAGTGCAGTAGCAATTGAAAATAATAATCCCATTACTGCGATAACAACAGATGAAAATTTTTGAGATTCATTAATGGATGAAGCAAATTTGTTTTCCAGTAAATCAATTTTTTTCAAGTCATCTCCTGTGATTTTAGGATAATTCAATCTTGCTATATCGGATAAAGTGACCAATTTTTTTTCAATGACATATACTCTGTTTAAGAGATAAAATAAGCAACACACCAATACTATAAGGCCAACTGAATAAAGAAAAAGAGTAATTCCTCTCGAATGTTTTGGATTAAATGATTCATTTTTTGTTAGATGTAGTGAGTTCATGATAACGATTCCCTTAAGTCTTTAAGTTTGCATGGTCTTATTATAAGCGAACAAATATCTCCGTTTTCTTTTAAATACTTTTCAACTTCCTCTTTAATTTTTTCTCCTTTAACGCCCATAATTTTGGTAAAGAATATGATTTTAAAGTTATAATTAATCTCTTTGTAATTACTTAATATATAATCCGCGACCTTAAATCCAGTTAGATAACCATATAAAGTCTCTTTTTTTGAAAATGGCTTCCATGGAATAATCATGATATCCAGCAAGAAGTAATCTACCACTTCACGCTTCGCAATAAACCTGTTAATTTCATTCATTGCATCTTGAGCATTAGATGCTTTTGTAACACGGTAATTCTCAAGCGATAATATTTGGGACCAATAATCTAAAACGGTTTCCTCGTCTTCCAAGTAAAATATATGTTTCTTGCTCATAGTAAACTCCAAATGGTTATGATATCTTATTTAAAATATAGCCCAAAAATTGTAGGGTCATCATTATTAATAAGTACTATATCCCCTTTTTGTGCTTCCATAATCTTTTTTGCAATATATAACCCTTTACCTTGTCCAAAAGCTATACTTTTGGCACTTTCTCCTCTATATACCAAGTTGAAGATTTGTTTTTCATCCTCTTTATCAATACCAATTCCGACATTACTTATTTCAATAGAATCGGAAAATTTAGGCGGAACATGACCTCTATAGATACGAATCAAACTGTTTCGTTCAGAATATTTAACAGCATTCATAATTACGTTATAAAGAACTTGTTTAGTTGCCTCTCGATCAAAGGGTTTAATGCCAATATCTTTTATCTTTTCGTCATAAGTAATCGACTTGTTGCCTTTTTTATTTGCATAGGGGCGAAGCATTTTAACCACCACAGCAACCACAGAAAAAACTTCTAATAGTTCTATAGAAGGCTCCCAATTCGGATCACTAAATGTCCCCTGCTTTCCCACAAAGGAGATTAGGTCTATAGACTCATTAACGTTATTATAGATATCTTTTACTTGACATTCCGCATTTTTCCGGGGTGTAGTTAATCTATTTAGAAGATCAAGTCCTAATGATATGATTTCAAGAGGAGAGTAAAACTCGTGAGCTGCTATTGAAACAGAAATTTTTTCCCTCTCAATGATTTGCTCAATTTCCTTAATCTCGCGTGCATTTTCAACCGCGGTGGCAGATTGATTGGCCAACATACAAGCTAAATCATAATCTTCATCGGTGAATACGGGGGAACCAACTTTGTTAACAGCTGTGAGGGTTCCTATGATTTTATCTTTGACAATGAGAGGGACTACTATTATAGGACCAGTACTATGTTTCTTGGCATTTTTCAGAGCAATACCCCTTTGTCTGTAATCACTTTGGGCCTCGGCTATGTTAACGCCTTCACCATATGTTAAGACCCAGCCGCTAATACCATCCTTTATTTGCTGAAAAGAAAAATTATCTATATGCGATTGCGTATAATTATAACCGGTTCCTTTAATATATTTACGCTTTTCCATGTCAACCAAGAGAAAGAGGCTTCGGTCAGCTCCCAATAGGTCAACAATATGTTTAGCTATATTCTTTAAAATTACCTCAAGATTAAGATTTGATGCAATATTAGCACTTATTTCTTGAAGGACCTTATATTTTTTCATAAGGCGTGTGTTCTCAATAGCTGAGGCAGCCTGATTTGCAAAAAGGGATAACTCTTTAATCTCGCGTTTTAAGAACAAATGTTCCTCATCATAATATAGATGCATAACACCGATAATGGATTCACGGATAAGCATTGGTAAGCCGAGGCAGGCTTCTATACCTATCTCATCAAGGGCTTTATTTATATCAAGATTGTCTTTACCTTTGTTTACATATTTATATTTTCTACTTACCAAAACTTCATAAGTCAAACCATTAAGTCTTGGTTTAACGGTATCACTATAAACAGGTTCGTAGCCTAAAATGATATGCTCCAACGGCTTTTGTTTAAAGCAGAATTGGGGATCATGAGCATCTTTCAACAAAAGAATGTCTGCTGCTTTGACCTCGCTTACTTCAATAATACTTTGAATGGTTTGCGATAAGATTTCTTTTGAGGATATGTTCCCCCTACCAAAATCTATCCCCATGTTATAGAGCGATTTTAATTGCTTTAATTGGAGCTCTCGGTCGACAACTCTCCCTAGAGCCCTAGATACTCGATTGAGAAAAGCATTAAGTCTCAAATATTCAGTATCATCTGGAAAAACCTCAAAGTCACCTATGGCTATAATTCCCAACCTCTTATTCCCCTCCTTTTCAAGTGGAATAAGAAGTACTTTTTCACCCATGGGAAATAGAGTTAAAATGCGGGTCTTTTTTTTATAACTATCTATTATTGTCTGATATTTTTTATCATCAAAGGGCAATTCTTTTGGAGTGTCTTTATTTAAGCCATGATGTTTGACCAATACTAACTTTATCCTTTCAGGATTTTCGATATAAATACCGACCTTAGTAATGTCAAAAACGAGTCTAAGTGCCCGAACTATTGATGCATATATCTCTTCTTTGCTTGAAGCAGCATATATAAAATGAACAACTGTTCCCAGATAAATCCAATGGTAATTAGGGGTTTTTTCAGGGTCATTTAAAATTACATTTTCTAAATATTTAACAGCTTTCTTCCACTGTCCGGCTGATGTAAGGATATTAACAACCCGTTCGGGATGAAAATGCTTTCTAAAATAAATTTCAAAGATTTTGTTTCGAAAAGCATAATTTATTATTTTTTGATCTTCTAATAATTCAAATCTTACAGCTCCTGTGATTAGTAATTTATCAAACTTTAGCAATTTATCAAATTTAGGAAGCAATTCTTTTTGATCTATTTTATCCAATGCTACTTTTCCATGCTCTAAGATCTCTAGAATGTATAACAAAGATAATATGTCGGCCTCTATAGCTTTTATAGATTTCTGCAAAGGTTGATACAAATCTGCTTCTTTATCAAAAAAACTTTTAATCGCTTTTTTAGCATCAGGCTTATTAACTGCTTTTGGAACTTCACTCTCATCGGCCTTATCAGCGGAATATTTACAAAGCACTGAAATCAGATGTCGGTCACCTGCGGTAATTTCAACTAAATGTTGGCGGCCACCTGGGGTGATCCTTATTCCTTTTCGCTCAAAAATACAGTCTATCAGTTTTGCACTTGCCTCCGGAGAAAGATCCTTCATAGAAGTACTGTAATCTGGTTTAAAAGAATAACTACGATCAAGCGCCGAGAACGAAATGGCAATTGCGACTGCAAACCTTCTATCGCCCTCAGATTTAATTTCATTAAAAGTTTCAAAAAGTAACTGCCGCGGCTTCATCTGAATTTTTTCTATATGGTCGATTAGTAGTACCATGTTTTTATTCAGCAACTTTACGTGCTCGCTGATAAATTTCTGGAGTGAACGCGTGTCAAGAACGTCTTCCGGCGATAATAAAGTTGCGATATCAGAATATTTTTCCAATTCACTTTTGAATAAATTTGCAAAGTTATAAAGGAATTGATCAATAACTTCAAAGCTTATGCTTTTCATATCCAACAATATGCAGACGGTATTATTCTTTATCTTTTCATTGACAGCCTTGAGGATATGACTTTTCTGGGATCTTGGATATCCTGTAATAGCGCAGTAGTTGCCCTTTAGGACATTGTGTATAATATGCGTAACGTCATCTTCATTCAATATATACCAGTCACTCCTGTTAAGCTCATCAAAAGTCTTTTTTAAACAAATCTCGAATCCATCCTCATTTTTCTTATATAACGCCATGGTCAATTTATTCCTATATTACTTTTTTCAATAATAGGGCACAGCGGGCACAGGGACGCCCATGCAATTATGCATTTCGTGTATCGTATAGAGATAGTCGATGCTTTAAAACCAATTGTTCACATCTTTGAACCACCCTGCTTACCGCCTTTTATTTTTTGCCCATTACTCTTGAACTTATGAACGGTTTAACAGCATTTACGACATCAAAGGTAAGGCTTAGCAGGGCTGGAATCAGGAATATGGTGAAAACCGTTGATACCAGCAGGCCTCCCACAACAACGCTTCCTATTCCTCTGTAAAACTCTGATCCGGCGCCCGGAAATAGTATGAGAGGGCACATTCCAAATACTGTGGTGATGCTGCTCATATATATCGGCCTTATACGTATGCGCACAGATTCTGTGATTGCATCACGCGGGGCCATGTTTCTTTCCCGGATATTGTTTAAGGTTTGATTTACAATAAGAATTGCATTGTTAACAACAACGCCCACAAGAATTACAAAGCCCAGCATTGTCAGTATGTCTAAGGGTTGATCGGCAATCAAAGCGTTTACAAGGAAGATGCCCACAAACCCTCCTGCCGCGGCGAGAGGAACGCTGAACATGATGATAAGGGGGTATAAAAAGTTTTCGAACAGGGCAGACATGAGCAGGTAGCTGATAACAATCGCCAGTATAAAATTCCACGTAAAGGCCTCTCTTGTCCGGGTCAGATCATCTGCAGTGCCGCCGATCTTTATATTATAAATATTTGAAAGAGCGCCGCTTGCCTTGATCGGATCAACAACCTTTTCCTTTATCATGGCCGTAGCCGCCTCCAAAGAAATGTTCTTTGGAGGTATAACCATGATCGTAATAGCCCGTTGTGAATCTATATGATTAATCTGGATAGGCCCTTCTTCCAGGCTTATATCGGCCAGGGAGCCTAAAGTAACCTTTTCTCCAGACGAGGAAATTACAGGCAGGCTTGCAAGGTCCTGGGTCAGTTCAAGCCTGCCTTCTTTGCTTTTAACAACCAGGTCTATTTCATCGCCATAAAGACGGTATGTGCTTGCTTTTGCTCCATCAACAAGAGCATCAACAGTTAAGCCGAGCTCTGAGGTGGTCATGCCGAGACGTGATAAACGATCACGATCCGGAATAATACGCATTTCCGGATTTCCAAGGTCAAGCCCCGGAATCGGACGTATCTGCGCATTAGGCATTACCTGGGCTGTTGCGCCATATATCTGCCTGCCAAAATTTATCAAACGGGAAAGATCAGGGCCTTTTATCTCTATCTCTATAGATCTGCCTTCACCTATACCCCGTGAGAATATACCGGGTTGTTGAACTATTGCTATCATACCGGGAATTTTTTTAAGTACTCCGTAAACATAAGGAAGGAGTTCACCTGTCCTTTCCTGAATGCTTGATACAATACCCATAAATATCTGGTGACCGAATGCAACATAGAAAAAATTTTTCACAGGAGGCAGGTTAAGTTTTTCAGCAGCTTCGCTTTTATCGTCATGTTCGATTAAAGGAAGGATATCCTTTTCAATCGTTTCCCCTATCTTTTCGAGTTCATCGGTGTTGTATCCGGGTGGCGGCAGAAGAATGCCAAACAGGATTTCACGGTTGCCTTCAGGCAGGTACTCGGTTTCGGGGATTAAAGTCCATGCCAGCCCTATGGAAAGAAATATCATAAAAACAACAACACCTAAGCGGGCAGATACACGTCCGCACATCCAGTATATAAAGCCGGCGATGTCATCAATAAATCGCCTGCCAAAAGCGTATATGAACCATTCTTTTTGCGCTGGTTCTTTGTTTGCCACTTTGCCTAAAATTTTAGAAGATAGCGCCGGAATGACTGTAATAGAAATAATCAGGCTCAATACAACAGCGCTGCTGATGGCAATTGCAATATCACGAAAAAGCTGGCCGGCCTCCTCTTCAATAAATATCATCGGAAAAAAAACAGCAGCAGTCGTAAGGGTGCTTGCCAGAACAGCGCCCCACACCTCGACTGTTCCATCGTACGCGGCTTTAACGCGGTTTTTCCCCATCTCCCTGTGGCGAAATATATTTTCAAACACCACGATTGAGTTATCAACCACCATTCCCACGGCAAAGCTCAGACCTGCCAGGCTGACCACATTGATATTGCGCCCGAAAACGGTCATCATTAAAAAGGTCCCTATAACGCTTATGGGAATAGCTATTGATACAATGACGGTGCTGGCAAAATTTCGTAAAAAAACAAGCAGGACTATAACAGCCAGCATGCCGCCGACAAATATATTTTTCTTCACAAGGTTGATAGCGCTGTGAATATAACCTGTTTCATCATAGACCTGCTCCAGGTAAAGCCTTTTGTCCTTTAGCATGCCATTGTTGAGTTCCTGAACCACGTCATGCAATTTACTCATTACAACAAGCATATTATTGCCTGGCTCGCGCACAGCATTCATTACAATGGTTGGGACTCCTTCATGCCTGACAACAACGCTGACATCTTCATAACCCAGCTGCACATCGGCAACATCTTTTATTGTGACCGGAATGCCGTTAATCCTTTTTATTATAACCTTTTCGACATCATCAACGCTCTTGTATTCACCAACGGTACGGGCAATATAGCGTCGTTTGCCTTCGTCAAAGTTCCCCGCGCTTATGTTTTTATTTTCAATATCCAGGGCCTGCATCAATTCAGATATCGTTACTTTCCGGGCAGCGAGAGCGTCAAGATCTATAATTACCTGCATCTCCTGTTCCTGGCCGCCATAAATATTTGAAGATGCCACCCCGGCAACCCTCTCAAGCATAGGCTTTACATGCTTGTCACAAAAATCGTATTCATGACGCAACTCACCTTTATATCCGTCCAAAGAGCGCAATATCATCCATGCCATAGCGCTTTCATGTCTTCCGCCGGACTTTATAACCGGTTTTTCCACATTGTCCGGATATTTTTTTACCTGTTCGAGTTTGTTGGATACCCTGAGCAAAGCATCATCCGTATCTGTGCCGATTTCGAACATGAGATTTATATAGCCCGATCCGTCACTGCTTTCACTTTTTATTTCATCGAGCCCTTCAAGGTTTTTGAGCTCTTCTTCCTGCACATCGATAATCTCACGTTCTACTTCCACAGGGCTTGCTCCGCGCCATACTGTTTGAACAGAGATCTCCGGCAGGTCAATATTCGGTGTAAGTTGAATCGGAATTCTGAAAAGTGCAATAAGGCCGAACAGTATAAGAAGTATAACTCCGACTGTAACGGTAACAGGCTTTTTTATAGCGGTATCTACAAGTTTCATTTTTATATTATTCTATTATCACAACAGACTGCCCTGGCCGAAGACGTTCATTACCCCTGACTACAACCTTACAGCCGGGCTGCAAATTCCCTTCCACTGCCACATTATTACCATAATACCCGAGGATAATAACATCAACAGGCAAGACCTTGCCATCCATCACATGATATACCAGACTTTTACTTCCAGCGGTTACAACAGCGTCCTTGGGAATAAGCAAAGCATTTTTTGTATCCGCGAGGCTAAAAACAACCTTGGCTTCCATGCCGCTTTTTATTTTAAGGCCCGGATTTGCAAGGTTTATCCTTACAGGGAAAGTTCTTGCATCAGGGTTTCCCTGTGGCAGCACCGCATAAATCCGCCCTGCAAGCGGGTTGTTTGAAATGCTTTTTACGAGTACGCTTACTTCGCCTTCAGGGTGAAGAATGGCAGCATATCTTTCAGGAACATCAACGGTTATTCGTATTTTATTGAGATCAACAATGGTGGCGACAAACCCACCTGATGAAATCCATTCTCCAACCTGTGTGTGTTCTTTTGAGATAAAACCTGAAAAAGGCGCGACAATATCTTTTTGTTTGATTTCATACTCAAGCAGTTCTATTGCGGCATCACTTTTTAAAACTCCCTGCAAAAACGCACGATGAACATAAAGAGTCTCATCATACTTCCTCTCTGCAATGCTGTCCGCATCTTTCAGTCTGCTAACTCTTGCAAGCTCCTTTTCAGCATTCTCAAGCTTTGCCCTGATCTCTTCTCTTGCAGCTACAGCCCCCTTAAGACGAAGCCTCAAATCAATAGATCTTAATCTTGCAAGCAGCTTTCCTTTTTTAACAAAAGCTCCTTCTTTTGCCGGATAATATTCTACAATACCCGACACTTCTGAAGCAACATCACTCTTTGCAATGGCTTCGGCAGTTCCTGTTAGAGATATCTGGTTTGAAACCAGCTTTTTTTCTACAACAGCAACCCGGACAGGAACTGGCGGCGCACTCCTGGTTTTACCGGCATCTGCGGCCTGAGTTACCGCACCAAAAGCAAATAAAATTAAAGCTGTTATAATAAAGGATCTAATATAATATAATGTCAGATCAGTCTTTTGCATAAAACACCTCTGGTTTGAATAGCTTAAATCATTAGCCACAGACCCACACGAACAAACACTGACTTTCATTTACAAATATAGTATCTTTTGTTCTTATAATTTGCTAATGATAATAATAGTATATTTTGATAAAATCAATCTAAATTAATGACTTAGAAACGGCTTTGCAAATGTCTCTCGGGATGGAAGTTCAGGAAAATTAATGTATAAACAAAACAAATATCGGCCAAGGAAAAGAAGTCAAAAGAAAAAATCCAATGCTTTGCGGATATTAAAGTTAAAACCGGGTATGGACGCCGGGCTGAAAAAGGTTTTCGCGTCCATAGGTGTGCCTGAAAAATCGGCATTTAAACCTGATCAATTTCAACTTGAGGCACTTTCCGCGATAAGCAAAGCAGACTGCCTTGTTACAGCGCCCACAGGGGCTGGGAAAACCTGGATAGCTGAGAAAGCAATGGCCAGCACATACGCAAATGGCGGGAAATCCTGGTATGCTTCCCCTTTAAAAGCTTTATCCAATTCAAAGTATAATGAGTTTTCGAAGATATTCGGCAGAAAAAATGTCGGCATATTAACAGGCGACAGAAAAGAAAATCCTGGCGCGCCGATTATTGTCGGGACTACTGAAATTCTTCGCAATCAGTTGTACGATACCATGCATGCCGGAAAGACCCTGTCTGCGGATTTGGTTGTTCTTGATGAGGCGCATTTTTTAGGAGATGAAGAAAGGGGCGTTGTCTGGGAAGAAATAATGATATATCTTCCCACCAGAATACCCCTGCTTTTGCTTTCCGCCACTATTGGAAATGCAAATCAAATAGCGAGATGGCTTTCATCAATACGATTTAAAAAATGCATTGTTGTTGAGGATAAAAAAAGGCCTGTGCCCCTTTACCCGCTTTTTTTTCATCCTTCAGGCAAACTTTTTCCACTAACTGTTAAAGGCAGTAAGGAAAAAAGAAACAGGCTTCACAAACAGGTTTCCGATTATTTAAAGATCAAACGTCCTCCGCTTCTTGCTCCTTCCTATAAATTGCCTCCTTTCGGGGAAATTATGCGGGTATTAAACAAATATCATCTTCTTCCAGCCATTTTCTTTCTTAAATCACGCGCGGATTGTGATAATGCGCTGAAGCTTTGTAAAGAAAACATTATCAGTAATCAGGATAGATCCGCAAGGCTCAGCGAGAGAATAGATGAGCTTGTGGCACAGAACCCCTACATTGCAAAGCACCGCCAGCGCTGGCTCCTTGAACATTTAGCGGTGGGAGCGCACCACAGCGGTCAACTGCCCGCATGGAAACTGGTGTTGGAAAGCCTTATGTCAGAAGGGCTTCTTGACGCAATCTTTGCGACCTCTACTGTTGCCGCAGGAGTAAACTTTCCGGCCAGATCAATTGTTCTTCTTAATTCAGACAGGTTTAACGGCAAAGAATTTCTACCATTAAACCCTACGGAATTTCATCAGATGACAGGAAGAGCAGGCAGAAGGGGAAAAGACAACATCGGATTTGCGGTGACAATTCCCGGCAAATTCATGGATATAAGATTGGTTGCAAAGCTTGTAAATTCTTCTTCGTCAGATGTGTTGAGCCAAATCAGGATAAACTTCTCAATGGTACTTAATTTGCTGATGTCGTATAATCCTGAGCAGATAGAAGATCTTCTTGATAAATCTTTTGCAGCATACCTGGCCTCGAAGAAAAGAAAAAAAACGGCAGGCATGAAGCTTGCTCAAAATAGCCACAGGTATTTATGGCAGGATTTCATGCGGCATTACAACTTCCTGATAAAAACAGGATATGTGTCTAAGAATGGAGAGTTAACAGATGACGGAATATGGGCGTCCCACCTTAGGATTGATCAGCCTCTTCTGGTAGCAGAGGGTTTCAGGTTCGGCGTTTTTCCCGAATCTGACCCAGCCCTTCTTGCTGCTATAATGGCGGTATTTGTTTATGAAGAAAGATCGGATGATGAAACTGAAACACAGGTAATACCCAAAAAACTTCTGACCAGTTTTAATCGTGTAGAAAAAAAGCTCAGGCCGTTTTTAAATCGTATGGAAACTAATGGATTTGAAGTCAGGCAGCCTGTCTTAAAGCCGGCCGCCATAATTTATGCATGGGCAACGGGACAGCCCTGGGAAGAAATAATTTCGCTTTATAAAATTGAAGAAGGAAACCTTGCTTCGCTGATTTTCAGAACTGCTGATAACCTGAGACATATTAAAGCGCTTATAGAAATATTTCCCTTAGCCGCCTTAACCTCTGAACAATCAATTGAACTTATCATGCGAGAACCAGTGCTTATGGATTATGATTTGATGGTCTCGTAAAAAGCTATAATAAAACAAGAAACGCATAAAATCATGGGCATCCCGCTGTACCGCCAATAAGTTTGGTTTTGGTTTCCGCTTCGTTCATGGTTAGTCTTCTAATGCTAATTTATCATCCTTATCCAGAAGATTCTGTTTCGAAATAACGCTTCTGCCCAGTTCTTTTTCGGTTTCTTTTCTGGCATTTCCGGCAACTTTACCACCGCGCCTGGCCACCTTTTTGTTTTGAGGAAACGTATCCGGTTTCTCTTTTTTGGAAATCTCTGTGGTGACACGCTCTCCTAACATTGTAAAAATCAGTTCCAAATCATCCATATGATCGCGTAAATTTACTTTTGATTTTTCAGGCAAATTCTTATACTTTTTATAGTCACCCGGCGTCATTCCAAATGTGGCCTTGGAAATCTCGGCAGTTAAAATGGCAAAGTCTTTTTGTTCTTCAATTCCGCGCTCTTTCCATTCATCGGTCAGATTCTGCCGTATAGCGATGCCTCTTAATCTTTTGTCAATCCAGTCTTTGGGATAGCCCTTTTTCTCATAAATTTCTTTCATCCGCTGTTGGGCAAGTTCGGGATTTTCTATCTCGTCAAGCCGGTCCTGACCCACCTGCGCCAACCAGCGTTTGAATGGTTCTGCCTTTTTGGAAGGAATTGACTGGATTAAGCGCAAGGCGCCTTTGGTGTTGACGCAGTCTGTTTGACGCATTTTTCCGTCTTGGGCTTGTAACTTCAATTGTACCCAAATTGGGGACAGTTGAAGGTGAACGAATTCTCTTTCCTTAACCTTGCCCCAATATTGCCGTGGCGTAGGACTGTCGGTTAGAGCGGCGATGATATCTACCACCGAATAATACCATTCATCTTCCTGCCAAATTCGGCGGATTTTTTTACTCTGGAAAACGATGAGTTTGTTAGATTGATTATTTTGCTTATCTACCATTATAATTCCCCATCAAACACTTTTTGTGTACACTTTCGTACACTTTTGGGACATTGGCAAATCAGTAATTCGAATAGCTGATAGTTTCTTTTTCTCGCTATCCTTTCACCTTTATTGTACAGCATAGACTACGCCGGGTTGGCTATCGAATATTTTTCTAAGTTCTATTCCCCGTACAATTACATAGTGCACCACACCGGGTGCATCTAATCTCGCTGATCGTGGCATAATAAATTTAATATTATCAATATGCTAAGCTGTCAACTGATTTACAAATGGACGTCTTGGAAGTGCCCCAGCAAGGATATCAAGCCGGCCGCTCAACTACTTGAAGACTCGCTTCCCTTCCGTGCAGGCCACACAGGTATCACTTGAGGATGATATTGATCTGATCACAAAGGAAGATATCAGGATATGTTCAGCCCACCTGTTTCTTTCGGAGTTTGTGTAAAGACAGGAAGAAAATTGCAAAAGAAAATCAATATTCATTTCTTGACGATACAAACATTAGGAATGTCCCATATATTCAAACGGCGGCCTATCTTTAAAGAAATACCCTGTAATTGACATTCAAAACGTTTGCCAGCATCTTTGCCGTTTTTTTCCCTATTGCTCTTTTGCCGTTTTCCATTTCAGAAATATGACTTTGCGGGATTCCCGTTAATTCCGAAAGTTGCTTCTGGGTCATATTTTCTTTATGCCTCGATCCAGCAAGGCAA
>JAUVHU010000104.1 GCA_030593145.1 Desulfobacteraceae bacterium | reverse complement strand
ATTGTAGGCACGCTTGTTGATGTGGGGCTTTGTAAAATAACACCGGATGATGTTAGAAACATACTTTGTTTAAAGAATCGCAGCCTTGCGGGCATAACCGCGCCGCCACATGGGCTGTTTCTGATGCATGTAAAATATTGAGGTGATCTGTTGGATTCTCCAATTATATGGACAGAAATTGACCTGAAGGCTATCGCTCACAATGTGCGTGAACTGAAACGTATTGTCAGACCGGAAGCCCGCTTAATGGCTGTTGTAAAAGCCAATGCTTATGGACATGGTATCATAGAAGTGGCCAAACAGGCGCTGCGACACGGAGCAGAAGCCTTAGGCGTGGCAAGGGCAAGCGAAGGGGTTCAGCTTAGAAAGGCCGGGCTTGATGCGCCGGTTCTCGTTTTTAGTTATACTCCTCCGGACATAGCCAAAAAGCTTGTTGAGTTTGATCTCACACAAACAGTTTATTCCTGTCAATACGCCGAAGCCCTTTCTGTTGCGGCGGGAACAACGGGCAAAAAGATCAAAGTTCACATTAAGGTGGATACCGGAATGGGAAGATTGGGGTTGCTGCCGGATAGATTCCGGTCGTTTGCGCCGGATCAGGATATTATCAATGCAGTTAGTGAAGTCGAAGCCATAGCAGGTTTACAGCACCTGGAACTGGAAGGGATATTTACACATTTTGCTACTGCCGACAGCCCGGACAGGTCTTATGCAAAATACCAGTTTGAAATATTTATGGAATTGCTTAATCAGCTTCATCACGCAGGTCTGGAAATTCCTGTAAGACATGCCGCCAACAGCGCGGCAATAATAAACATGCCGGAAACGCACCTTGATATGGTTCGCGCCGGCATTTCAATCTATGGCTTATTTGCTTCTGATGAAATGGATAAAAGCCGGGTTGATTTAAAACCGGCGCTGGAGCTTAAAGCCAGGATAATTCATTTGAAAAAAGTGCCGGCAGGCTTTAAAGTCAGTTACGGCATAACACATGAGACAAAAAAACCAACGATACTCGCGACAGTGCCTGTCGGATATGCGGATGGATTTAACCGGCTGCTGTCTTCCCGCGGACATATGCTGGTCTGCGGACAAAGAGCTCCGGTTGTGGGTCGTGTATGTATGGACATGACCATGCTGGATGTTGGAAATATTCAAGATGTTTTACTTGAAGACGAAGTGGTGATTTTCGGCAAACAAGGGGATGAGTCAATAACGGTCGATGAGATTGCCTCAACCTTAAAGACAATCAATTATGAAATTGTATCCACAATAACAGATCGTGTGCCAAGAATTTATTTGCGTTAAAAAGGAGACGGACAAATGCCTGATGTAGATGAAATAAAAGAAGCTAAAAAGTTTTATTCAGATATTCCCCAGAAAACAGAAGGGTTTTTTCTAAAAGGATCAAATTCTCTGGACTGGGGCATTAAAAATCGACTCGCCCGAATCTTTAACCCTAAATCCGGTCGAACCGTCATGTTGGCCATAGACCATGGCTATTTTCAAGGCCCAACCACAGGGCTGGAACGGATTGACATAAACATTCTTCCTTTGGTTCCTTATGCAGACACAGTTATGTTAACACGGGGTATATTAAGAAGCATTGTTCCCCCAACAACGACAAAGTCCATTGTTCTAAGAGTTTCCGGCGGGACAAGCATACTAAAAGAACTTTCCAATGAAGATATTGCCGTGAATATCGAGGAATCCATACGTCTCAATGTTTGTGCCATGGCCGTCCAGGTATTTATCGGCGGCGAACATGAAAGGGAATCGATCAAAAACATGACCCGCATGGTGGATATGGGAATGCGTTATGGAATTCCGACCCTGGCGGTAACCGCGGTCGGCAAGGATATGAACCGCGGTGCGCGCTACTTCAGGCTTGCTGTCAGGATCTGCGCTGAATTAGGAGCAAATTATATAAAAACATACTATATTGAAAAAGATTTTGAAACTGTCACAGCTTCCTGTCCTGTTCCTATTGTCATGGCCGGAGGGAAAAAAATACCTGAGCTTGACGCCTTAACAATGGCTTATAACGCAGTCCAGCAGGGTGCCAGCGGGGTTGATATGGGACGCAATATCTTCCAGTCTGAGTCCCCAGTCGCGATGATCCAGGCTGTACGGGCTGTTGTCCATGACAATGAAACACCTGAAAAAGCCTTTGATCTCTATAATACTATAAAGAATCAATCTGCCGGTTTATAGGGGTCAGGGATCGGGGAATCATGGAGGCGCTCCCTTTATACCCCCCTGATGCTGAAATGAACTACTTATACCTAAAGCCATATAGACTTTTGGCTTAACTGTTTCTAAACAACTGAAAAGGAGGCCGGCATGGCAAATGGAAGCGTATATCAAGACAAACCGTGGCTGGCTCATTATGGAAAGGATATTCCGGAAACACTGGAATACGAAGAAACACACATTGTGGAGTTTCTTGAGAAATCAGCAGGAAGGTTCCCGGATAAAACAGCCCTGAATTTCCAGGGTTATAAGGTTTCATATCGCGAGCTGAATGATATGGTAAACCGTTTTGCGGCCTGCCTTAATGATTTCGGCATAAAAAAGGGTGATCGTGTAGCTATACTTCTCCCGAACCTTATCCCCTGCGTTGTCAGCTACTATGCCATATTGAAGATTGGCGCAATTGCCGTAATGAATAACCCCCTTTATACAGACAGGGAACTTCATCATCAATTCAACAATTCAGGCTCAAAAATTCTCATCACCCTTGATCTGCTTGGCAACCGGATGATAGATCTCAGGCCAAAAACAAAGATAAAGCAGATTATTTATACATCTATCGGCGATTATCTTCCCTTTCCAAAAAATTTTCTGTTCAAGCTTGTCGCTAAAAAGAAAAAACTTGCAGCAAATGTTAAACCTGCCGACAATCTTTATAAATGGAAAGATGTTCTGGCAAAATATTCTTCAAAGTCACACCCTGTGGACATCTCTTTTGATGATGTTGCCATGTACCAGTATACCGGCGGAACAACCGGTGTTTCAAAAGGTGTAATGCTGACACATGCAAACCTGAGCAAACAGATCCAGCAGATTTCAGCATGGTTTCCGACATTCAAAAAAGGGAATGAAATAATGCTTGGCTGCCTTCCATTCTTCCATGCTTTCGGTCTTTCGCCCTGCATGAACTGGGCACTACACATGGGATGGGAGATTATCCTTGTCCCAAAGCCTCAGCCAAAACCGCTTATTGAAGCTATTAACAAATACAAGCCCACAATAGTAGCATTTGTTCCAACTATGATAATCGGAATGCTTAACGACCCTGATATTGCCAAGGCAGATATAAGTTCCATCAGAGGCTGCTTTTCCGGAAGCTCTCCCCTTCCTGTTGAAGTTATTAAAGACTTTGAAAACAAAACCGGAGCCGTTATTGTAGAAGGATTTGGTTTGACCGAAGCCAGCCCTGTAACCCATGTAAATCCATTCGCAGATGGCAAGAGAAAGGTTGGAAGTATTGGCCTACCCCTTTCTGATACAGAGTGTCGCATAGTTGACCTCATTGAGGGAAAAACAGATGTCCCTGTTGGAGAAGTCGGCGAACTCCTTATAAAGGGGCCCCAGGTTATGAAAGGTTACTGGAATATACCGGAAGAAACAGCGGCAACCCTGATAGACGGCTGGGTTTATACAGGAGATATCGCCAGGATGGATGAAAACGGCTACTTTTTTGTTGTTGACCGCAAAAAGGATATGATTATATCCGGTGGTTTAAATGTGTATCCGCGCAACATTGAAGAGGTCTTTTACGAGCATTCCAAAGTGCTGGAAGCCTGCGCCATCGGGATACCGCATTCAACCCGTGGCGAGGCGATTAAAGTTTTTGTTGTGTTGAAAAAGGGCGAAACCGCAACACAGGAAGAGCTTCTTGAATTCTGCACAAACAAGATGGCTAAGTACAAATTTCCAGCTGAGATCGAATTCAGAAAAGAGCTGCCAAAAACCAATGTAGGCAAAATATTAAAAAAGATTCTCAGAGAAGAAGATATGATAAAAAGAAAAAACAAAGAAAGTAAATGAGGCAAGCCCATTGCTCTGGTTCATTCTTGCTTTTGCAACAGCATTTTGCGTTGCTACAGGAGATGCTTTAACAAAAAAGTTCTTTGGTCGTTTTTCTCCTTATGAAATGGCTATAGTTGTTTCACTGTATAATCTTCCGTTTTTGCTGATCACCTTCCCTTTAATTACCATTCCCAAATTGGATAATGTATTCTGGCAGACCATTTTAATATTAGTCCCTGTTGATATCTTTGCGTTATATCTCTATATGAAGGCGCTCAAGCTTTCACCCCTTTCACTTTCAATTCCTTTTTTGTCTTTTACTCCTGTTTTTATGATATTAACCGGCTTCCTCATTCTGGATGAAATTCCGAATGCCTGGGGGGTTTGCGGAATTTTATTTGTGGTGGCAGGAAGCTATGTATTATACAGCTCAAAGATAAAGCATGGATACCTTGCTCCATTTCGTGCTATCCGCAAAGAGCCGGGATCATGGCTGATGCTTGTCGTTGCTTTGCTCTATTCAATTTTAGCTGTTTTGGGCAAAAAGGCGATCCAGCATTCTTCCCCGATATTTTTCGGGTTTTTCTTCCTTGCCGCCGTTAATATCATAATATTGTTCCTCTTCCCGTTGCTCTCAAAAATCAAGTGGAATGCTTTGCTTAAAATGCCCGGCAGAGGAATATGTGTCGGGTTTATTCTCTATTTGCACATACTGCTTCATGTCCTTGCCATCAGTATGATTGAAGCGGTTTATATGATATCCGTCAAGCGGATGAGCATTGTATTTGCCGTTATATACGGCTGGCTTCTATTCAAGGAAACAGATATCAAAAGCAGAATGCTGGGAGCAATCTTCATGTTTCTCGGCATTATTGTCATAACACTGCTGGGTTGAAAAACTATCAGCTTCGTTCTAAAACCAGCAACCATCTGAGAGACGGCCCGAATCCATTTTCCCTTAAGTTGTCAGGAAAAAGTACCGATAAAATAGTAAAAACAAGAGCGTTTTTTAGGAGAAAGCAAATGCCACGGATTCCAGCTTCAAATATAGCAGTATCTTCCATCTTGGCTCTGGAAAAGAAACTTGATGTAACAGCCAATAATATCGCAAATGTAAATACAGATGAGTTCAAGAAGAGCCGGGTTATTTTTCAGTCAGGAGATTCGTCCGGTATTTCTGTAACGATAACCAAGGTAGATACACCAGGCACAATTCAGCCCAATGGGCTGGAATCATCCAATGTGGTTCTTGCGGAAGAGTTCGTCAACCTTATTACCACGCAACACTACAATACCGCTAATGTTCGGGTCATAGAAACCGAAGCTGAGATGCAAGGGCATCTACTCGACGTTTTCGCTTGAAATGAAATCGCCTGCCATCGGCTAAGGCTGATGGTTAAAAGCTTTTTGTCTTTTGCTGAGTCCTTAGTTTAAAGAAATACCCTGTAATTGACATTCAAAACATTTGCCAGCATCTTTGCCGTTTTTTTCCCTATTGCTCTTTTGCCGTTTTCCATTTCAGAAATATGACTTTGCGGGATTCCCGTTAATTCCGAAAGTTGCTTCTGGGTCATATTTTCTTTATGCCTCGATCCAGCAAGGCAA
>JAUVHU010000004.1 GCA_030593145.1 Desulfobacteraceae bacterium | reverse complement strand
AAAAAAATTCAATGAGACAGAAATCAATTAAGAATCCGTCTATAGATTTCGACCTTCGCCAGATGGAAATCTTCTGCAAGGTAGTTGACCTGAAGAGTTTTTCAAAGGCAGCCAAAGCTGTTTTTCTTGCCCAGGCCTCTGTCAGCGAAAGAATTGCAAACCTTGAAAGCATGGTTGGAGCAAAACTGCTTGACCGATTAAGCCGGCAGGTTGTTCCGACCAAGGCCGGCAAACTGCTTTATAAACACGCAACTGAGCTGCTGGATATAAAAAGAAGAGCTTGTCTTGAAATGGAAAACTTTCTTGGCATTACAAAGGGGGAAGTTCATATAGGCGCAAGCACAATACCCGGCGAATACATCCTTCCCAAGTCTATTGGACTTTTTAATGAAAAACACCCATCAATATCAGTTGTGTTGACCATTGCAGATACAGATGAAATCGAACGCAGCATTCTTAATGGGGATTTTGAGCTCGGGATTGTGGGCTCAAAAAGTTCACATAAAAACCTTACGTTTCATGCATTGTGGAACGATAAACTGGTTTTGGCTGTACCACGAAACCACCGCTGGAGTAAAAAAAAAGAGATAGATATTAAAGAGCTTTCTAACGAGCCTTTTATATTAAGGGAAATCGGTTCAGGAACCCTGAAAATAATAGAAGAGTATCTTGGCCCCTCTGCATCAAAGATTATTGGTTCACTTCAAGTTGTCGCCAGGTTTGGATCTTCAACAGCAGTCAAAGAAGGCATTAAGGCAGGTCTCGGGGTATCCATCTTGTCTTCAAGGGCTATTGAGACCGAGCTTGAAACAGGATCGCTTAACGCCTTACAGATAAAAGGAATTTCCCTGCTGCGAAAATTTTATCTGATCATGGATAAAAGAAGAACCGTTTCACCGATATGCCGCGCTATGCTTAGTTTTTTAATGGATGCTTCCAGAAAATCCTGACAAACAGCATTAAGAAACTTTTGAAAAATAAGAGCTTTGAAAAATGTTCAATTTTGTTCGATTCCTGCCAAGATATTTTAGAAGATAATATCTATTGAAGATTGAATACAGAACTTGACTTTTTAGTTTTTCTACAGTAAAAGAAATAAGATTTTTAACTACAAAAAAATACGGCTTTTAACTACAAATTTTATTAAAAAAAGGAGACGGTTATGAACAAAAAGATGAAGTTGGTTGTGTGTATGTGCATTATGGTTTTGACGGCGGTTTTTTGCTTATTTGACGGTGTTCAGGCAGAGGAATTGAGAGATTATCTTAATGAGGCAAAAAGTGTGGTCGGAGCAGAAAATATTATACTTCCAAAAACAGCTCAAGATATGATTACAGCAGATCCTGGTGTTATGGTCATAGATGTTCGCGAGCCAAATGAATATGCAAAGGGGCACATCAAAGACTCTTTATTTATACCACGTGGCCTTATCGAATTTAAAATCAAGAAAAATGATATTTACCCTGACATCAACAAAGGACGCATGCCTACGCTCGACACACCAATAATCACCATCTGCAAGATGGGTGGAAGAGCATTACTTGTTGCAAAAGTTCTTAAACAAATGGGATACAAAAATGTTAAAACCATCAAGGGAGGCTATAAAGGATGGAGGGCTGCGCGTCTTCCACTTGCACAGTAGATAGATGAGGGAGGAGTCATCACAGATGACCCCTCCCTTTTGCAGACATAATTCCTTTAAATCTATATCTGTGTGCTAATCAAAATGCTATCTTTTTATAATATTAGTATGCGGTTGAACTTTTGTTGGAGATAATCCGGAATGTTTAAGAAAATCAAGATCAAACTTACGCTGATTATTTTACTGTTTGCCTTGTGCCCCCTGTTCATTGCAACAGAAATACTCCTTTTTTGGACAAAGAAGGAAGTTACCATAACAGCCAAGACAGATCTTCAAGCCACAACGTTCAGCACAGCAGATAGTCTCAACCGTTATCAATACGAACGTCAAAGCGAGCTCCTTGCATTGGGCCATTTGTCAGACATACAAGATTCTATCTCCTATGCAATGTTTGATGCGGCAGAAGAAGCTATAAAGCGGTTTGTTGCCTCAAGCGGTAATTATTCCGCAATATATCTCCTTGACCTTCAAGGAAAACCTTGCGCCCTGACTAAGAAAGAAGGGTTTGAAATCAGTCAACCAGAAGCGTTAACCGAAAAAAAGGAGTTTGAATCAGCAATAAAGGGAAAATCAGCTTCTCTGGCTTATTTTGACGGAGATAAAAATCGTTACCTCTTTTCATTTCTTATACCAGTCTGCGATGTTGTAAGCGGCAATGTAATTAGTGTATTTCATGCGTATCTCGATTACAACGGGATAAAAGATATTATTCTGTCCTCCAAAAAGAGAAAAACAGGATATACTGCATTGATTGCAGAAGACAGCAATACCGTGATGGTACATTCCTCTGAAAAGTTGGTCGGCAAAAAACTCCGAACAGACATCAATATGCCTGCTCTTTCCAAAGCGTTAAGCGCACAAACCTCAGGAATCGTCTTTTTTGATTCTATGGGTACCAAAAAGCTGGCCGGTTTTACCTCTGAAAAGGGATACCGAGACTATAAGGGAAATGGTTGGAAGGTTGTGGTTTGTATTGATGAAAATGAAATGTTTGCCTTTATCAAAGAAATCCGCATCAACACATTGATTTTATCGGGCATATTTCTATTAATCATCGTCATCATAGCAACCATTTTTGTCAAGAAAATGATAGCTCCCATTAATGTCCTGCAGCTTGCTTTTGGTAAAGCACAGGAAGGGGATTTGACCGAGAGAGTTGAGGTTCAATCCGCTGACGAAATCGGAAACCTGTCGAAATGGTACAATCTCTTCATGGAAAAATTCTGCGAGCTGATCGGAGATGTTCGAAGAATGGGAGAGGCTATTAGCTCCGGAGCCTGCCAACAAGCCGCCACAACAGAAGAAATCTCGACATCCGTGGAACAAATGTCCGCCATGACCAAGCGCAATGCGGACAATGCCGATCACGCGAATATTCTTATGAAGGAAACCGACCAGATCATCGGCGAGACCAACAAGACTATGAACGAACTGACCACATCAATGGAAGAGCTTACAAAAGCCAGCGATGAAACCCGGAAGGTTGTCAAGACAATCGATGAAATCGCCTTTCAGACCAATCTTTTGGCATTAAATGCGGCAGTAGAGGCGGCCCGTGCAGGAGAGGCAGGAGCAAGCTTTGCAGTGGTGGCGGAAGAAGTTAGAAATCTGGCGCTCCGTTCTGCCGATGCAGCTAAAAACACGGCTGAGCTGATAGATGACACAGTAAAAAAGATCAAAGGCGGATCAGAACTGGTAACAAAAACCAGCACTGCATTTACAAAGGTTGCTGAAAGCTCTTCCAAAGTAGGAGAACTGGTTGCCGAGATAGCCGCAGCTTCTGACGAGCAGGCCCAGGGAATTGAACAGACCAACAAGGCCGTAGCCGAGATGGGCACTGTTGCCCAGGAAGCAGCTAAAAAAACAGAAGAAATGTCTGCTACTATCTCTGTATTTCATACAGAAAAAGAGACAGATCAATACCCCTCAACCATAATAGAAGAAATAGAAGAAGAGACAGATCAACATCCCTTAACCATAATAGAAGAAGACGAGAATTTTAAGGACATAGCGTAGAGAGCAAGCTTAAAACAGGATCGCTTAACGCCTTACAGATAAAAGGGTTTTCCCTGCTGCGGAAATTTTATCTTATCATGCATAGAAAGAGAATCGTTTCACCGGTATACCGCGCTATGCTTGATTTTTCATGGGCGCAACAATCCCAAACCGATTGATTTTGCGGCGCAAGGTATTTTTGTCGATGCCCAGTTCACGAGCCGTTGCCATTTTTTTCCACTGGTTTCTCTGAAGGGCTTGTTGAATTGTATATTTTTCGACCTCTTTTAGGGTCAAGCCCGTTGAATCAAGTATGAAACCGTTTTTAGGAATAATATGATCAGGCAAGTAGTGCAAACGGATCAGATCATCCCGGCAAAATACAAAGGCGTGTTCTATGGCATTTTCAAGCTCACGTATATTCCCCGGCCAGTCATAGAGCATTAGCGCCGCTATCGCCCTCCTGGATAACCCTGCGATTTTCTTCCCGGTTAAATGGTTAAATCGGTTTATAAAATAATCCACGAGAAGGGGGATATCTTCCTTTTTATCTGAAAGGACGGGTAGCGACAACTTTATGACGTTAATACGAAAATACAAGTCCTCCCTGAATTTGCCTTCCTCAATCAACTTTTCCAGGTTTTGATGGGTTGCAGCAATCACCCTGGCATTGGTTTTAATCGTTTCTGTGGAGCCTAAAGGTTCATAGGTTTTTTCCTCCAGAACACGGAGAAGGCGTACCTGCACAGCTTGTGAAATATCCCCGATTTCATCTAAAAAAATTGTTCCATCCTGAGCCAGTGCGAATCTGCCGGGTTTATCTTTCTTGGCATCCGTAAAGGCCCCTGCCTTATATCCGAATAGTTCTGCTTCACAAAGATTCTCAGGCAAAGCACCGCAGTTGATAGCTATAAACGGTCCTTTCTTTTTCAGACTATTATTATGAATAGCCCTGGCAAAAAGCTCTTTTCCTGTGCCGCTTGCCCCGAGAATCATCACAGTGCTGTTGCTCTCAGCTATTTGCGGTAGAATCGAAAAGAGTTTCATCATCTTCTTGTTCTTGCTTACAATATCGTCAAAGGAATGCTGTTTACGAAGCTCTTTCCTGAGTTTATCGACCGCCGTCAGGTCCCTGAAGGTTTCTACGCATCCGATAATTCCGCCTTCTGAATCCTTCAGCATGGCTGTAGTCACACTGACGGGAATGCGTTTATCATTGGCGCAGAAAATAACAGGCTTGTTTACAATAGGGTTTTCTGTCTCGATGGTCTGTCGTATAGGACACTCTGTTTCACACACGCTGGCCCTTAGGACTTCGAAGCATTTCCGTCCGATTGCTTCCTCCCTCGGAATCCCTGTTATTTCTTCTGCCGCCCTGTTAAATGATGTAATACAAAAATCCAGATTAACAGTAAAAACACCATCCGCAATACTGTCCAGGATAATCTGATAATGTTCTCGAATTTGTTTTTTAGGGGGTTTCTGCATAAAGGTTTAGAGTTAAGAGTTCAAAATTACATGCTTTTTAGCAAAAATGTGAGGTTGTTGTCAATCATATATTCAATTATGGTGCATATCGTCCCCACTGTCTATGGGAAAAGATACACATTGTCCCCAAATTCCATGTGCATGTTCAGGGAAGTTAAGTTTTTTTGTTGCTATTATCCGTTTGTTTTTCAAGTAGTTCTATATATATGAAATCATATCACATGGTTTTGGTATGAGTATTGCTGAATTTATAAATAGAACCTTCTCTTTTATTGAGTGAAACCTTTGAAAAAGGAGCAAAACCATGAAAGCCATTAAATTTGCAGTTAGTTTAGGGTTGGTCTTTGTTGTTTCCCTTTTTTTGTTTTATGGCAGTTCGACAGCCCAATCCGCCGAAAAAGAGAATCACTGTTTTACCTGTCATACAAGCGCACGAAAGCTGATACAGATCACAAGAGAAATTGCTAAGGCCGATAAAGGTAAACCGGTAAGTTCGACCGAAACCGAAGGAGAAGGATGAGGTGGAGCAGTGGAGCCGTTGGCTCCGCACGAAAAGATTTATGTTGACAGCGAATTTGCCGAAGATGAAAATCATGGCGAAATTGGCTGTGATGAATGCCATGGCGGCGATCCAAACGAACCTGACTGGAAAAAAGCCCATAAAGGGGTTGTCAAGGATCCGTCCTATCCTGATGCTTCCGAGTCCTGCGGAGCATGCCATGAAGATATCGCAGAAAATTATAAGACCAGCCTTCATGTCAGTGCGTCACCTGTCAAAAAAATGATAGACTTAAGAGCTAATCCGGATAAGTCTGTGTATAAAAAGGTAGACGCGGCCAGAAAGGGTCATTGCAGCTCCTGCCACAGCAGTTGCGGACAGTGCCATATCAGCCGGCCTGAAGCAGTGGAAGGAGGTTTGTTGGAAGGCCATCTATTCCAGAAAAGACCGCCAATGCAGCAGGTCTGTACTGCCTGTCACGGCAGCCGGATTGGAAAAGAATATCTTGGCCAAAACAAAGGTTTTAAACCGGACATCCATAAAGAGAAATACTTTAAATGCAACAAGTGCCACAAAGCGAATGAGATGCACGGGGACGGCAAAGATTATGCAAATCGTTATGAGGTAGAAAACGGCCCAAAATGTCTGGACTGTCATAAGGAGATCTATAACGCAAAAGCTGAAAATGTTAAGAATCACTGGATCCATAAAGATCAGGTAAGTTGTAATGTTTGTCATTCCCAGGCTTACAAAAACTGCTATGGCTGTCATTTTGGAAAAGATAAGAAAGGTTTTAAGTTCTTTAAAACTGAAGGAGCTAATATGCAGTTTAAGATCGGCCTGAACCCCTTAAAGTCCGGAAAGAGGCCTGAAACTTTTGTCACGGTGCGTCATGTCCCGGTGGATCAGAACTCCTTTAAGCTATATGTAAAGGATGGTCTGACCAATTTTGACAGGCTACCCACCTGGAAGCTGACTACACCACATAATATCAGGAGACAGACGCCCCAGAACAAAACATGCAATGCGTGTCATGGAAATAAAGACCTGTTTCTGCTTAAAAAGGACGTAAAAAAGGAATATTTAAAGGCAAACAAAAACGTTATGGTGCCGCCGGATCTAATCCCCAAAAAGCGGCAAAATGAATAATTTTAGTAAAATTATTTAACTTTTAAAGGGTTAAAGGAGGAAATGACATGAAAAATGACATGAAAAAACGCATTTTGTTTGTATCTGTATTAGCTTTTTTTCTTACTTTGGCTCTGACTGTTCCAACAGCCATTGCCGAAGACATGACAGCCAAAGAGCTGGTAACCGAGGCTAAAAAGGATATCTGTGAGGTATCGGTCTCTGATGCCAAGGCCCTATTAGACAAAGGCGGATATATCTTTTTAGACTGCCGTACCAGCAAGGAATTCAAAATGGGCCACGTCCCGGGAGCAATAAATATTCCAAGAGGCCTTATGGAATTCAAGATTGCTAAAAAAATACCTGATAAGAACGCAAATATCCTTGTGTACTGTAAAAAAGGTGGGCGAGGCTGTCTAACTACATGTACCTTGTGTAGAATGGGATACAAAAACGTCAAAAATATGGATGGAGGTTGGAAGGCATGGGAAAAAGCGGGCTATCCAATTGAATAACCCGTTTGTTATGTAAAAAAACAGGGTGCCTCAACTTGAAGTACCCTGTTTTGCAGAAAAACCTAATAAGAAAGGGCGCTCCATTATATAATGGGCGCCCTTTTTCTGTTTAAAATAATGGTCTAAACTACTGTAACATTTACTGCAGCAGGACCTTTTTGTCCCTGCTCTATGTCAAAAGTAACCCGATCCCCATCATTAAGAGTCTTGAAACCACTTCCTTCGATTCCTGAATGATGAACAAATACATCTGGTCCTTCTTCTTGTTCAATAAAACCGTATCCTTTTTTTTCGTTAAACCATTTTACAATTCCATTAGTCATAGTGACATCCTCCTTTTAAAAATTTTTGGTTCCAAACTTCAGGGTGCCACTTTTAACAAATGGATTTTTCCTTTGGAACGAAACCTGCCCGCGCCCGTCAACAAATACAGGCACCTGTTTATTTTGCTCAATATATAAACTGTTTTTTAGCAAAGTCAAGTTATTTATAAAAAAACAGGGTGTTGAATGAAACTAATCGGTTGTTTCTATAAAAAATCCATCCTATTATCGGAATATCCAGTTTGACAAATCGGCACATCCTCTATATCGTCATATTTATTATTTATCTTTTAAAGAGGAGTTTTTGAGCAATGATGTTAAAAAATATTTTTGCAACTCGTTGGGGAATTATTGGAGTAGGAGGGCTTATCGGTGTACTTGCCGCTCTTTTACAAAAGCTGGGCAACCCAGGCAACATGGGTATTTGCGTGGCCTGCTTTGAAAGAGACATCGCAGGAGCAATCGGGATTCATCGGGCGGCCGTGGTCCAGTACATGCGGCCCGAAATTATCGGGTTTGTCCTGGGCTCTTTGATCGCTGCATATATTTTCAAGGAGTTTCGGTCCCGTACCGGCTCTGCTCCTATTGTCCGCTTCGTGTTAGGGGTCTTTGCCATGATTGGAGCACTGGTTTTTTTAGGATGTCCATGGAGAGCCCTGCTGCGATTAGCCGCTGGTGATGGAAATGCCATTTTCGGCCTGCTTGGTCTGACCGGCGGTGTCTGGATAGGCACCCTCTTTCTCAAAGGCGGATATAACCTGGGGCGTACTGAAAAAACACACACCTCGGTGGGATGGCTATTACCACTGATCATGCTCGGTTTTTTAGCGCTAATGCTCATTTTTCCGCAAATCAAGGGGGAAGCTAAGAGCGGAATCCTGTTTTACAGTCTCAAAGGCCCTGGCGCTATGCACGCTTCCCTGATTATCTCTCTATCGGCAGGACTCGCAATAGGATTTATAGCGCAGAGAAGCCGTTTTTGCACCATGGGAGCTTTGCGCGATCTGATTCTCTTTAAGCAGACCCATCTTCTTTCAGGGCTTATTGCCCTTGTAGTTGCCGCCTTTATCGTAAATATAATATTAGACCAATTCCATCCGGGATTTGCCAAACAGGCAGTAGCCCATACCATGCAAGTCTGGAACTTTGGAGGAATGGTCCTTGCCGGTCTTGCATTTGCACTGGCCGGGGGATGCCCCGGACGTCAGCTATTCCTTGCGGGAGAAGGTGATGGCGATGCAGCGGTTTTTGTTATTGGGATGATTGCCGGCGCGGCCTTTTCTCACAATTTCGGTCTGGCCAGTTCACCGAAAGGAGTTGGGCCTCACGGCATTGCCGCTGTGATTATCGGGATACTTGTCTGTTTGTTTATCGGATTTACGATGAGAAAAAAGATAGCCTAAGGAGGAATAGAAATGAGCGCAACAGTTGATGCACAAGGGCTTTCGTGTCCGCAACCGGTTTTAATGACTCTTGATAAAATTAAAAAAGGGAGTGATAAGGAAATTGTCGTTCTTGTTGATTCAAATACATCAAAAGAAAATGTGAGCCGGGCCGCACAAAGCCAGGGATGGGAAATTGCTGATGTTCAGGAAAATGAAGAAGGATATCGGCTTACGATTAAGAAGGATTGAGGGATTAAAATCAAAAGGAGTAAAAATTGTCATTTTTTAAATTTTTAAAACCGAAAAAAGATAAAAAATCACCGGAATCTGATCAGGACAAAGGTATATTAGTATTTGAACATACCAGCGAGGTGATTCGTGCTGAGAGCGTTCTTAAGGCATCAGGGTGGAAAATCCGGGTTATGGGGCCGCCGCCGGAGATTCAGAGCGGATGCGACCTGGTAATCGAATTTCCTCTTATTGAAGAACTAAACATTATAAGAACCCTTAAGAAAGCAGGAGTTGTTCCGAGGGAAATAGTTCCTGTCAGCAGCCCCTTGCTGAAACCTGTAAATCTTTTTCATATCAAGGACTTTGGCCGGCACCTTATGGTTCGGGCGGCTAACATGAAGTTAACCATTGACAAGAATACAAAAATCATCGTGAATATATCGGGCGGAGGGTGTCCTGATGTTCCTTATCTGGCTCAGGAGATCGTCGGCAAGTCACTAAAAGACGCCCCCAGGCCAGGGGAAATCGGCCACACACTCTGCGGTTATGCTCTTGAGCTTGCCTTTGAGGAGATAAATCGTCAATGCTTGCAGTAGTCGGAACCATTCCCGATCAAAATTTTCCTCTTATAGCAGGAAAAGTAACTCTGGATGGGAACAGGATATGTATCGAAGGGAAAAAGGTTGATGTAAACCGTGGGACACCTGCGCTTCTCGCCGCAGCATATAAAGCAGGAGAAGTGCTGGGCCGGATGGAACTTTTCGGACACCTTGTCGGTGATATCGGCCTTGGAGACGGCAGCAAGCGGCTTTATGAATATTTAACCGAAAATTTGGAGCATCTGAGTTTCTCAGTCATTACATTTCACTACCTCCAACCTGACGTGGACTGGCATAACAGGGTGTTGTTCGCTCTAAAAAAAATGGCAAAGCGTCCTGCCTTGATCGCGGATGCCGGGTTTATGTATGCAGCCAAAATGAGCGGGCAGTCTCAGGAATATGATCTTTTTACTCCTGATATAGGAGAGCTGGCCTTTCTGGCAGATGAAACAGCGCCCCATCCGTTCTACACCAGAGGTTTTATACTGCATGAGGAAAACCGGGTGCCGGATCTAGTTGCGCGCGCGTATGAGCACAATAATGCCTCGCAATCACTTCTGATCAAGGGAGAAAAAGATTACCTAGCCAACCGGCAAGGAATTCAGGCGACTGTCAACGGTTATATGGAAAGAGCCATGGAGGCTATAGGCGGCACAGGAGACACCCTTACCGGCATTGCAGCAGCCTTGATTGAATCGGGTATGGAAATCAGCAACGCCGCGATTGTTGCTGCAAAAGCGAATCGATTAGCAGGGTATTATGCCCGGCCAACTCCGGCTACTCAGGTGATAGAAATTATACGCCAGATACCCGGAGCGCTGGAGGAAATTTTACAGGAGAAAAAATGAAAGAGATCGATGCCAGGGGACTCGCCTGTCCGGCTCCGGTATTACAAACAAAATCAGCCATTGAAGAAGTAAACCCGAGCCTTATCAAGATCATCGTTGATAATGAGGCTTCAAAGCAAAATGTTTGCAGGTTTTTAGAATCCCGGAACTATGAAACCTCTATCAAAGAAGATGGGAACGATTTTCTTATTGTTGGGAAACGTAAAGAGGGTGTTTCTCCTGAAGTTTCATCTGAAATTTTAATTGATAAAAAAACAACCGATACAAAGAAAATCATGGTCATGCTGGCTACTGACCGCATGGGCTTTGGCGATGATGAGCTTGGTTTAAAACTCATGATCAGCTATATCAAAACTCTGAAGGAAATGGGGCATGAACTATGGCGGCTGGTTTTTGTGAATAATGGCGTTAAGCTGACAATTGAGGGTTCTGAAGTATTGCCTGTCCTGAAAGAATATGAAAAAGACGGGCTTCAGATTCTGGTCTGCGGGACATGCCTTACGCATTTTAATCTACTTGATAAAAAGCAGGTAGGAGAAACAACTAATATGCTTGATATTGTAACAGCCATGCAGTTGGCTGATAAGGTGATTAATATATAAGGAAATAGAAAAATGGTAGAACAGAAAGCAAAGAAGCTTCGTCTTACTGAGACAGTTGCCGGTTCAGGCTGAGCCTCGAAATTGCCTCCAGGGGACCTGGAGAGAGTATTATGCGGTCTGAAATTTCCGACAGATCCAAATCTTATTGTTGGTTTGGACAGTGCGGATGACGCCGGAGTTTATAAAATCACGGATGAGATCGCAATTATCCAGACAGTGGATTTTTTCACACCGATCGTAGATGATCCATACTGGTTTGGACAGATAGCCGCTGCCAATGCATTAAGCGATGTTTATGCCATGGGCGGTATTCCCAAGACGGCCATGAATATTGTAGCATTTCCGGTTAAAGATATGGATATTTCCGTTCTCCGAAAAATCATCCAGGGAGGACTGGACAAGATGAAAGAAGCTGGTGTTGTTCTGGTGGGGGGCCACAGCGTGGAGGACAGCGAACTGAAATACGGTTTGTCTGTCACCGGTTTTATCCATCCTGATCATATCCTTACAAAGAAGGGTTTTAAAGCCGGAGATCGTCTGGTGCTGACAAAGTCGCTTGGCACAGGTGTTATTAATACAGCCATTAAAGGCGGACTTGCTTCAAGTAAAGCCATAGAATTTGTTACACATCTTATGGCTACGCTTAACAGGGATGCTGCTCAAGTAATGAAAGGGTTCCCTGTTCACGCCTGCACCGATATTACCGGTTTTGGTTTGATAGGTCATGTCGCTGAAATGGTTGTAGATTCCGGATTCGGAATCAGCCTCTGGTCTGAAAAGATACCGATAATTCCCGAAGCCTTTGATTATGCGGCAATGGGGCTTGTACCTGCCGGAGCTTATAATAACAGGAAGTTCCGTGAAGCTATGGTCGATATTTATCCTTCTGTAAAACGGGCTGTTCTGGATATTATGTATGATCCCCAGACATCAGGAGGGCTGCTTATCTGTGTGAAAAAAGAAAGCGCCGACGATTTGGTAAATAAATTAAAGGGAAAAGGGATAGATGATGCCGCAGTTATCGGAGAGGTGTTATCTGAACCAAAAGGAAAAATAGTTGTAAGTTAAACGATTCGTAGTATTGTATTTTTGTAGCCGTTCACGGTTCACAGTTATCGGTTCACGGTTGAAAAAAACAGAAGGTAGAAGAGAATTATGGAGTCCTCTTTTGAAAATTTAGAAGTTATGCATTCCCGCTCAGGAGCGTTGGAACGAGAAAAAAAGGATACCGTTTTCTCTGTGATCTCTGTGTACTCGGTGGTAAAAATGGTTTGGTGAATAAATGATTTATCTTGATTATAATGCTACAACCCCGATAGATTTGGATGTTACTGCAGCTATGATGCCGTTTATCAGGGAAGAATTTGGAAATCCCAGCAACTCATATTCTCTGGGGATAAGAGCAAAGAAGGCGCTTGAAAAAGCACACGGTCAGATAGCGAAACTCCTGGGGTGCGAGGCCGGAGAAATTGTTTTTACCAGCGGGGGAAGCGAATCAAACAATATGGTGCTAAAGGGTGTGGCTTTAAACTTGCGTGATAAAGGCCGTCATATCATTACAACAAAGATCGAGCACCCGGCCATAATAAATCCTGCCATTTTTCTCATGGAAAACGGCTGGGATGTAACCTTTCTTCCTGTAGATAAATACGGCTTAACAGACCCGGATGAAGTTAAAAATGCTATAAAAAAAGATACTGTATTAATATCTGTTATGCATGCAAACAATGAAACAGGCACCATACAGCCGATTCAGGAAATTGGCCGCATTTCCAGGGAACATGGAATTTTGTTCCATACAGATGCGGCTCAATCTATCGGTAAGATTAAAACCGATGTGAATGATCTGTGTGTCGATTTTTTATCAGTAACCGGCCATAAATTATACGCCCCCAAAGGTGTAGGCGCTCTTTATATTCGCAATGGAATTGAGATCGTTCCACTGATTCATGGCGGGGGCCAGGAGAAAGGCCGCAGGGCAGGCACTGAAAATGTAATTATGAACGTAGGACTGGGCACGGCCTGTGAACTTGCGGGAAAGCATCTGGAAGATTACACAGCCCGTATTATTACTCTGCGTGACAGGCTTCATAATAAAATAATTGCGGACGTTCCAAAGGCGGTACTTAACGGGCATCCTGAAAAGCGTCTTCCAAATACGCTCTATCTTTCATTTCCGGGAATGATCGGAGAAAAAATCCTGGAGAAAATCCCGGAGCTGTGCGCATCCACAGGCGCAGCTTGCGAAGATCGTTCAGTAAAAATATCCCATGTTCTTGCCGCAATGGAAGTTTCCCGTGAGATAGGAATGGGAGCGGTACGCCTCACACTTGGCAGGCCTACAACTGAAGATGAAGTTGATCAAGCAGCAGAGTGGATAGTAAAAGCAGTGAAAGAAGAGGGATTGAGGGACTGAACAAAATGAACATCGAACATCGAACGTCCAACATCGAATATTGAATGGGAAAAGATGAATATCGAACCACGCCTTGGCGTGGTTGAATGGGAAAAGATATTGGAATAATTTGAGGAGCGGAGCGACATCATTATTCGACGTTCGATGTTCAATGTTCGATGTTGGACGTTCATCTTTCAACATAGGGATCAAGAATCGGGAATTATAGATTATGAGAAATTTAAAATATATATCTACCCGTACATTTTGTGCTGTGTTTTTGATTTTTTTCTTGAGCAATGGCAATGTTTATGCAAAATCGACAAAAAGCAATGTGGAAAAAATTAAGGTTTTTGTCAGCATTTTGCCCCAGGCATATTTTGTAGAGCGTGTCGGAAGTGACCGTGTCGATATATCTGTGATGGTTGGGCCCGGCAGTAGTCCTGCCACATATGAACCTGTGCCCAAACAGATGGTAGAGATAGGCAAGGCACAACTTTTTTTTCGCATTGGCGTACCGTTTGAAAATGTATGGATGGATCGGATAAGCAAAACAAATCCAAAAATGAAGGTAATAGATACGCGGCACGGCATCAAACTTCTTCCCATGAAAACCCATCATCTCAAAGTGCCAAAACAACATGCCGGTCATCAGCAAGGCGGTTTAAAAAATCCTCATATCTGGACAAGCATCAGACTGGTTAAGATCCAGGCTAAAAATATCTGTGATGCTTTGATTAACATTGATCCGGCCAACAAAGTGTATTATCAAAACAATTTAAGAGCATTTATAGATGATCTCAATAATCTCGATATAGAAATTGTCGAAAGCCTGAAAGATATCAGGACGCGAAAATTCATGGTCTTTCACCCTGCATGGGGATACTTCGCCCATGATTACGGCCTGGAACAAATACCAATTGAAATCGGAGGAAAAGAGCCAGGAGCAAGAAAGCTTGCCAATCTCATTGAAGAAGCAAAAAATGATGGAATAAAAATAATCTTTGTACAAAAACAGTTCAGTAAAAAAAGCGCTGAAGCCATAGCTGCCGCTATTGGGGGAAGAATAGTTCAGATTGATCCATTAGCGAGAAATTATCTTAATAATATGAAGATAATTGCCGAAACGTTTAGCGAGGTAATACAATGACTACATACCTCGTTAAAAATGATTTTTAATGGGTCTTCAAGCCCTTTATTCATAACTGGGTAAGCATCATGAATCTGTCAACCTTTGAACCTCTGAACCTTGAACCTTTGAACCGTAACTACTAAAATGGAATCAGAGTTTGTTGTCCAATAAAGCACTTCTTAATTAACAAAGATTTACAAGGTCTGAACAATGAATAAAGCGGTTGTAGAAATCAGAAATGTGGATTTTGCCTATGATGATATTCTTGTTCTAAAGGATATTACACTGACAATTGAAGAGGGTAATTTTTTAGGGATAGTAGGCCCTAACGGGAGCGGCAAGACCACGCTTTTGAAATTAATTCTCGGACTGATTCATCCTTTAAGGGGCAGTGTTCGTGTATTTGGCCAGGCGCCTGAACTGGCAAGACATTCCATCGGCTATGTGCCGCAGCATGCTGAGATTGACCCCGGCTTTCCCATCAGTGTAATGGATGTGGTTTTGATAGGCCGGCTGGGAAAAGCTCCGTTGTTTGGAGGGTACCGAAAAATTGATCGAGAGATGGCCGAAGAAGCTTTGAAAGAAGTAGAGATTTATGAATTTCGCAGCCAACATTTTGGAACCCTGTCCGGCGGCCAGAAACAGCGGGTACTCATGGCAAGAGCATTGGTGGGAAAACCGGAAATGCTTCTTCTTGATGAACCGACAGCAAGCATAGACGGAAGGGTGGAACAGGATATTTATGAACTCTTAAAAAGACTTAATGAAAAAGTGACAATTGTTCTTGTTTCTCACGATCTGGGTTTTATTTCCACATATGTGAATCGTGTTGCATGTGTTAACCGGAGCCTTGTCTGCAATCCAACGGAGCATGTTACGGCAGATGTAATTGAAGCATGCTACAGCGGGCCGGTTCATATGATAAAGCACAAATGCGAGTTGTGATGTTTGAATTTATCCATGTGCTTCAAAATCAGACTTTTATGCAAAACGCCGTCATTGTCGGCCTGCTGGCCAGTGTGGCGTGCGGAATTATGGGTACATATGTTGTGGTCAGACGGGTTGTTTTTATCAGCGGTGGAATATCTCATACAGTTCTTGGCGGGATGGGAGCAGCCTATTACTATGGTTTTAATCCCATACATGGAGCCTTTGTAGTAGCAATTATGGCTGCGCTTTTGATCGGGTTTGTAAGCCTTCGTTATCATCAACATGAAGACACACTGATAGGGGCTTTGTGGGCTGTGGGAATGGCTGTCGGAATATTGTTTATCTATAAAACACCGGGCTATAATGTAGATCTTATGAGTTATCTGTTCGGCAATATACTTATGGTGGGAAGAGAAAGCGTAAAGCTTGTTGCCTGCCTTGATCTGCTTATCATTTCGATTGTGCTGCTCTTTTATAAGCGTTTTCTCGCCGTATGCTTTGATGAAGAATATACTCGGCTTCAGGGCATCGGTGTCATGAGCACTTATTTGCTCTTACTCTGCCTTATTGCAATTACTGTTGTTATGCTGATACAGGTAGTGGGAATTGTACTGGTGATAGCGCTGCTTACTCTTCCTGCCGCAACCGCGCGTTATTTTGCTCCAAGCCTTGGCAGTATGATGATTCTTGCATCAATTTTCGGAGCGGTATTTACCACTTCAGGCCTTATTGTTTCTTATGAACAAAATCTTCCATCAGGAGCCACTATAATAGTTATTGCCGGAACGGCCTATATTGTCGCGACTGTTCTAAAAGGGCTTGTTTCAAGATTTCGCAGTTATGATAAAAAATAACGGTTGTAACAAATGTTTCTGATTGCAGGGGTTTCCCCAAAAACAAAAATACTTGATAATAACCCCAGGTTATGTCCTGTATGTGGGCTGGCGCGTGCCTATTTTAAAAGGGTTGATCATTACTTTAACCTATTTTTTATTCCGATTTTAAGGGTAAAAAAAGGCCAGCCTTTTATCATGTGTGATAATTGCGAAAAAAATATACATGATTTTGGCATGGGAGATAATCTATGGCGGGGCAAAAAAGATTTAAAATGCACAAATTGCGGCAGACCCCTGCATGAGAATTTCAAATTCTGCCCCTTTTGCGGCAAACAGGCGCCCTGCCCTCCATCCACCGTTCCCTGATCCCCGACCCACCTGATCGTAATTTGACATCAAATACCCAGTGTTTATTTTTATATAAACAGGCAATTTTATAAAAATTAAGGCAATAGTTCAGCCACAAAGACACTAAGGCACCAAGATTATAATATAATTCTTTAAAAATTCATAATTGGGAAATTCGGGAATTTTTCGCAATTCCTCAATTTATCAATCATATCCCTACTTTGTGTCTTTGTGCCTTAGTGGCTGAAACTGTTACAAATCAAGCAATATTCAATCAGGAGGCATTATGCGTTTTGATAAATTAACAATAAAATCACAGGAACTCATTGAAAATGCCCAGGCCATGGCATCGCAGCATAATAACCAGCAGATTGAGCCTGAACATTTGCTTAAATCCATGCTGGATAAAGAAACCGGTATAGCCGCTTCAATGCTGCTGAAGCTTGGCGTTTCTCCAAAGGATGTTGCCCGGGACCTGGCGCTTGCCATTGATAAATTGCCAAAGGTAAGCGGAAGCGGAATGGGGGATGCTCATATATCACAAATGACAAAAGATGTCCTGGATGCCTCCTTTGTGGAAGCAGCTAATATGAAAGATGAATATGTGAGCATAGAACATATCGTCCTGGCAATTTCCGACAAAAAGGATTGTGAGGCATCAAAGATTCTTGACCGTTATGGGATAAAGAGGGAATCGATTCTGAAAGTTTTACTGGATATCCGGGGCTCTCAACGGATTACAGACCCGAATCCTGAAGAAAAATATCAGGCTCTTGACAAATTCAGCCGTGATCTGACAGATCTTGCGCGTTTGGGCAAACTTGATCCTGTTATCGGGCGGGATGATGAAATAAGACGGATTGTACAGGTTCTTTCAAGACGGACCAAGAATAATCCTGTTCTCATAGGAGAACCCGGAGTTGGTAAAACAGCTATTGTCGAAGGTCTCGCGCAGCGAATTATCGAGGGCGATATTGCCGAAACCTTAAAGAACAGGCGGGTAGCTGCTCTGGATATGGGCGCTCTTATTGCCGGCGCAAAGTACAGGGGAGAATTTGAAGACCGCCTGAAAGCTGTATTAAAGGAAGTAGAACAGGCGGAAGGAGAGGTTATACTTTTTATTGACGAACTTCATACCCTGGTCGGAGCAGGCGCAAGCGAAGGATCGATGGATGCTTCAAACATGTTAAAACCGGCCCTTGCCAGAGGAACCCTCCGGTGCGTGGGGGCAACCACCTTGAATGAATACAGGAAGTATATTGAAAAGGATGCCGCTCTTGAAAGACGTTTTCAGCCTGTTATGGTACAGGAACCCACTGTTGAAGACACCATTTCTATCCTCCGTGGCCTTAAGGAAAAATATGAGGTGCATCATGGCGTAAGAATAAAGGATTCTGCTATTATTGCCGCCGCAACGCTTTCAAACCGTTATATTTCAGACCGCTTTCTTCCTGACAAGGCCATTGATCTAATTGATGAATGCGCTTCAAAGCTCAGGATCGAGATAGACAGTATGCCTGTGGAGATAGATGAAATTCAGCGCAAAATTACACAGTTTGAAATCGAACGGGAAGCTTTAAAAAAGGAATCTGATCAGGCATCCAAGGATCGTCTGGTAAAGATTAAAGAAGATCTTGCGGTTTTGAAAGATGAAATTCAGGAAATGAAGGCCCACTGGCAAAACGAAAAGGATGTGATTAAAAATATAAGAGAAATAAAGGAAAAAATTGAGAAACTTGGCATTGAAGAACAACAGGCTGAAAGGGAGGGCAACCTGGCAAGGGTTGCGGAAATCAGATACGGAAATGCATCTGAACTTAAAAAGCGTTTTGATGAAGCTAAAACAAAGCTTTCAGAGCTTCAGAAAGACAAAAAAATGCTGAAAGAAGAGGTTGATGCTGAAGATATTGCCAAGGTAATATTCAAGTGGACAGGTATCCCTGTCAGCAAGATGCTTGAGGGTGAAAGAGAAAGACTCGTACACATGGAGGATCGTATCGGAAAAAGGGTCATCGGACAGGAAGAGGCTGTTGAAGCTGTTTCAAATGCTGTCCGCAGAGCGCGTTCCGGCTTGCAGGATCAAAACCGTCCCATTGGATCGTTTATATTTATGGGCCCCACAGGTGTAGGCAAAACAGAACTTGCCAAGGCTCTTGCGGAATTTATTTTCGACAATGAACAGGCAATGGTAAGAATCGACATGTCGGAATACATGGAAAAGCATTCTGTATCAAGACTTATCGGAGCTCCTCCCGGTTACGTAGGATACGAGGAAGGCGGCTATTTAACCGAGGCTGTGCGAAGAAGACCTTATTCCGTTGTGCTGTTTGATGAAATTGAAAAAGCTCATCCCGAAGTTTTTAATATACTACTTCAGATCTTGGATGACGGACGAATGACGGACGGCCATGGAAGAACAGTCAATTTTAAAAACAGTATAATTGTCATGACTTCAAACGTTGGCAGCCAGTGGATTCAGGAGCTTGGCATCTCAAAACGGGAAGAGGTGGAAGCTAAAATGACAGAGGCCCTTCACGCAACTTTCAAGCCTGAATTCTTAAACAGAATAGATGATATAATAATTTTCCATAACCTTACGCCGGAACAAATTCGTAACATAGTGAGGATTCAGATAAAAAGACTCAGCTCAAAACTTTCTGAAAAAAAGATTAATCTCGTCATTTCAGATGAAGCTATGTCGTTTCTTGCTGAAAATGGATATGATCAGATATTCGGAGCACGGCCTTTAAAGCGCGCAATTCAAAAATATATTGAGAATCCATTGGCCATGGAAATACTTAAGGGACAAATTTCTGAAGGAACAAGTCTAAAAGCTGATGTAGAAAACAATCAAATTGTTTTTCGCAATTTGTCATCTGTCGGAAATCTATAATCAAAAAACTAGTAATTATTCAGCCGCAGATCTACGCTGATCATCACTGATATTTTTCTTTTATTGTAATAATTCAGCCACTAAGTCACCAAGATTATAATAATTCTTAATGTTATGTGATTTCTTTGTATTTAAACCTATCTGCGTTCATCTGTGTGAATCTGTGGCTGAATAGTTACAAAAATTATTGAAATCTACCGTAATTCATTATAACATTTTTATATGAGCCTTTCTGCTTCTGAAAAATTGCGCCGTTTCTATGATCAATTTTCAAGTAACGATCATGTTCTAATTGTAATTGACGCTGATCCGGATTCAATTGCTTGTGCAATGGCGGTTAAAAGACTGCTGTGGCGCAAAGTAGCGTGCATAGACATTTCAAATATTAATATAATCAAACGTCCTGACAACCTGGCTATGATCCGGCTTTTGGGAATCAAACTAACACATATATCAAAAATCGATAAGGCCGGTTTCAACCGTTTTGTCATGGTCGATTCTCAGCCCGAACATAATGAGTCTTTTTCAGAAATTAATCCTGATGTTATAATTGACCATCATCCAGAAACAGAAGTACAGGCTTCTTTTACAGACATTCGCCCGCAATACGGCGCTGCTGCCAGTATTTTGACCGAATATTTGAGAGCAGCTAAAATCAAACCCTCTTCCAAGCTTGCTACCGGCTTGTTTCTTGCCATAAAGACAGATACAGACAACTTTGTCAGGCAAACTTCATTTGAAGATGTCAGGGCATTTCAATTCCTTTTTCAGCACGCCAATGTTCACCTTGCGCGAAAGATCGAGCAGACAGAAATGCGTTTTGATTTTCTTAAATATTTCAAAAGCGCTCTTGAGAACATGCGCAAGCGTAGAAACAAGGTATATGTGCATCTTGGCCTGGTAGTAAATCCGGATATATGCGTGATTATTGCCGATTTTTTCATGAAGGTAAACTCTATCAGGTGGAGCATTATTTCCGGAATATGCAATAAAAAACTGATTGTTGTTTTCAGGAATGACGGTCTCCGCAAGAATGCGGGCGAAATCGCCAAACAGAGCTTTGGAGATATCGGTTCTGCGGGCGGTCATAAAAACATGGCGCGTGCCGAGATTCCAATTGGGGACTTAGAAGAGCATGTAACATATAAGGATGATAAAATATTGCTTAGGTGGATCATAAATCAGATTGAAAAAAGGGCCGGAAAGAAATAATGATGCTTTCGTAAAAAGTCTTTTGTGAACGGCTTTGAGCATTTTGGGAAAAAAGCAATTGAGATGTTCATCGTCAAAAAATGCAAGCTGTTTGAGGCCGTTAGGCCGAGTTCTTGCATTTTAGATGAATGTCTCAATTGCGCCCAAAATGGTCATGAAGTGAACAAAATGGACATTTTACGAGTTCATCAATAATAGCAAAAACAGTTAAATGCATTCAAAACATATTGAAATAACTGTGACTATATTAGGATCAGGAACGTGTGTGCCTTCTCTCAAGCGAAGTTCCTGTTCTGTGTTAATGGAAACAGGCAACAGAAAATTGCTGTTTGATTCCGGGGTCGGCACAATGAAAAGGCTTCTTGAGACAGGTACAAAAATTTTTGATATTTCCTTTATTTTTTTCAGCCACTTACATCCTGATCATACAGGAGAGCTGGTTCCCTTTTTGTTCGCAACCAAGTATCCTGATATTGACTGGCGGCAAAAACCTCTCACAATCGTCGCGGGAAAAGGATTTGCAGAATTTTACAACAAGCTTAAGAATGTGTACGGAGAATGGATAGAACTTAAGCCGGAGCTGTTTAATATTATTGAGATGGATAATAAAAAAAAGGATTTTATCGATTTCGGTGATTTTACTGTTGAATCGATTCCAGTTGAGCACACTGATGAAAGTCTGGCTTACCGGATAAACAGTTCTGGTGGTAAATCGGTTGTCTATTCAGGTGATACGGATTTTTCCGATAACCTTGTTAGCCTGGCAAAAAATGCAGATCTCTTTATTTGTGAATCCGCTCTTCCTGATGAATTAAAGGTTTCAGGACATCTGACCCCTTCCCTGTCCGGCGAAATCGCCACACAGGCAAATGTTGACAAACTGGCTCTAATCCACTTTTATCCTGAATGCGATCAGGTGAATATTGAAAAGCAATGCCGCAAAACCTGGTCCGGCCCATTGATTGTAACTGAGGATCTGATGAAAATAGAAATAGGACAGTTAAATGTTTTGTCTTAACACTTAACACCTGACACTTGATGAATTCGACTTTTTACGAATTCATCAATATTAGAATTAGAAAGGTTGGAGAATATAATGAAAAAAATCGTAATCACAGTAGGATTAATTTTAATAGTTTTAGTGGCAACCGCATGGAGTGGTGAACCAAAAAAAAAGGAGAATCCTGTGTATAGCATTCAAACAAATTTAGGCAACATTGAAGTTGAACTGTTTCAAAACGATGCCCCAAATACTGTCGCTAATTTTATTGGACTGGCAGAAGGCACAAAGGAATTTGCAGATATAAAGACCGGCAAAAAAGTCAAAAAGCCTTTTTATGACAATTTGATTTTTCACCGGACAATCAAGGAGTTCATGATTCAGGGAGGTTGTCCACTTGGAGATGGCAGAGGCGGGCCGGGATACTCTTTTGCTGATGAAATCAATGCCACAGCTTTAGGTCTTGACAAGTTAAAGGCAATGGATCCTAAGGAAGGCCCACATCCTTTTCTGATGATTCGCAGCCAGGAAGATTACCAGAATATCATTCTTGCACCCCTGTTTCAAAAAATGAGCATTACTTCCCAAAAAGAACTTGATAAAAAACGTGATGAACTTGAAGCCGGACTTAAGTCCCTTACACTCAAAGAAGCTTATGAAAACATGGGTTATTCATATTCCGACAAGGGATCGCCTCATTCTCCGGTCCGAGGTTCGCTGGCAATGGCCAATTCAGGGCCCAACACCAATGGCTCTCAGTTTTTTATTAACCTGACAGATACTGACTGGCTTGCCGGCAAACATACCGTATTCGGCAAGGTTATAAAGGGTATGGATGTGGTCGATAAAATAGGAGCTGTTAATGTTGACGACGGGAAAAAGCCGGTTGAAGATGTAAAGATCATTTCGATACGTCGTAATGTTTCGCAATGAGACCTTTGAAAAGGGTTGATATATGACAAGAAAAATTGATAAGTTAATTTTTTACATAACAGGTTGCTTCTTATGAGATATTATCCGGTAAATCTTGATATTTTGAATCGAAAATGCTTAGTGGTTGGCGGTGGCGGCGTAGGCACGCGTAAAGTTATTACGTTGCTCGACTGCGGCGCAATTGTGACGGTTGTCAGCCCTGATGTTAGCGAAAAACTGCTGAAGCTTGCAGGTAATGGTTCGATTGCATGGGAAAAGCGGTCTTATCTAACCTCTGATCTTGATGGAATATTTCTTGTCATTGGCGCAACCAATAACGAGGAATTAAACCGTCAAATCAGCGCTGATGCGGAAAAAATTAACTTGCTCTGCAATATTGCGGATCGACCTGATGTATGCAATTTTATACTCCCGTCTATAGTAAATAGAGGGGATCTTGTGATTGCTATCTCCACTTCAGGAAAAAGTCCTGCTTTTGCAAAAACACTTCGGAAAGAGCTTGAAAAACAGTTTGGCGTTGAGTATGCAGAATTCCTCCGGCTAATGGGAGCTATAAGGAAAAAACTTTTAAGCGAAAAACACGAGCCGGAGGCTCATAAACATCTTTTTGAACGATTTATAAAAAGCAACCTCGTTGGAATGATAAAAAACAACAAAAAAGAAGAGATAAATTCCCTTCTTTTTGAGATTCTTGGCAAAGGGTATGAGTTCGAGTCGTTGATGAATACAGATGGATAATTTAGTCGCGCAGGAAAATGGTCAAAGTGGTTGACGACCTGACCACTTAACAACTAATCTATTCAACCAACCGACCAATTACAAAACAAAGCGGAGTTAACTTCAGGGTGTTATCAATGGAAATTGTAATCATCATTACAATACTGCTGTATGTGCTAAGCACAGCAGTATATTTCGCATATCTTTTGTTCCAGAAAAATTATCTCCATCAAACAGGTTTTTATTTGCTGGCCGCCGGTTTTTTATGTCATTCAGCGGCAATCGGTTACGTGTTTTTTAAATCAGGTATCGTTCCTGTTAATAATCTTCACGAAACCTTCGCAACAGCAGGGTGGGCAATTGCCGGTGTATTTATTATATTCAAGTATAAATATAACCTGAAGATTCTCGGCGTTTATGCCGCTCCTCTTGCCGCAGTTGTTATGCTGATTGCATCACGCCTGCCCGTAGAGCCGGAACATGTCAAAAGTGTCTTTAATAATATCTGGCTTGTTTTTCACGCGATAATGCTGCTGATCGGAGAAGCGTCGTTTGCCATAGCCTGCGGTGTAGGTATCATGTACCTGGTTCAGGAGCATGCAATCAAAACTAAAAATCACGGCTTTTTTTTCAAGCGTCTGCCTTCACTGGAGCTGCTTGATACCGTGGGGTATGCAAGCATAGTAGCAGGATTTACAATGCTTACAATAGGCCTTATTACCGGTCTTGTATATGCAAAGACAGTATGGGGGAGATTCTGGGGATGGGATCCGAAAGAGGTCTGGTCCGTCATAACATGGCTATTGTATGCCGCTTTGCTGCATGAGCGTCTCGCTGTTGGATGGCGGGGAAGACGCACAGCTATAATGGCTATTGTTGGTTTTGTAGTGCTTTTATTCACTTTTTTTGGTGTCAACATTCTGTTGCAGGGGCATCATACAGAATTAATTAAATTTTGAACTATTGTAATACGTAATACGTTAACCTAAAGATAAGTTATGCTTGATATAGTTGTATTAGGGTTAAATCATAAAACAGCGCCGGTAGAATTAAGGGAGTGTCTTGCTTTCTCAAAGAATGAAAGCGCCGCTGCCATGGAAACACTGAAAAAGTATCCGGCTATTGGCGAAATCGTGGTTATTTCTACATGCAACCGTGTAGAGGTGCTTATGACAACCGCGAACACGCCAAAAGCTGTTGATGCTGTCAAAACCTATATTTCCGAAGTAAAAAATCTGCCGATCAGTCAATTTGAAGAGTCTTTTTATATCCATGAAGGCGACATGGCTGTTCAACACATTTTCAGGGTTGCGTCCAGCCTTGATTCGATGATTGTGGGAGAACCGCAGATACTCGGCCAGATAAAAGAAGCTTATGCTGCAGCCACCAACAAAAAAACATCAGGTGTTATTCTTAACAGGCTGATGCATAAAACCTTTTTTGTGGCAAAACGTGTTCGAACTGAAACAGGAATTGGAGACCATGCAGTATCAATCAGTTATGCGGCAATTGAACTTGGGCGAAAAATATTCGGCAGCCTTGAAGGAAAAAAGGTGCTTCTTATCGGTGCAGGCGAAATGGCTGAGCTTGCAGTTGAACATCTGATAAGAAACAGAATAGGAAGTATATATGTTGCAAACAGAACTTTCAAGCGAGGTGTTGAGCTTGCCAAACATTTCAACGGCAAAGCCATACGGCTTGAAGAAATCCCTGACTGCTTAAAAGTCGTTGATATTATTATAAGTTCAACAGGTTCACCTGGCTTTATTATTAAACGTGATCAAATTAAAGGGGTTATGCCAAAAAGACGTAACCGTCCGATCTTCTTTATTGATATAGCTGTTCCACGTGATATTGACCCTAGAATAAACACGGTAACCAATTCATATGTTTATGATATTGATGACTTAAAAGGAATTATCGATGAAAACATTGAAGAACGCAACCAGGAATCTTTAAAGGGAGAAAGGATCATTGAAGAGGCTGTAATCACTTTCTGGCAGTGGTATGAAAGCTTAGATGTGATACCCACAATAGTTGCCTTAAGAAACAAATTCGATGCCATTGCTGAAAATGAAATCACAAAAACCATGCAATCTTTAAAACACCTGTCAGACAATGATTGTCAAGCCATTTACAAAATGACAAATGGGCTTATAAACAAAATACTGCATGATCCGACCCTTTTTTTAAAAAGCAATGGCTGTCAGGGAGACAGGTCGGCTTACCTTGATATTACCCGTAAACTTTTTAAAATCGATGAATAAAAACAGGAGAATTTAATTTGAAAAAAACAGCATTTCTTTTTCCGGGTCAGGGCTCACAGGCAGTTGGCATGGGTCTTGATCTTTATCAGGAATATGATTTTGTTCGTGAGCTTTTTGACATGGCAGAGGAAATTTGCAAAATAAATTTATCAGGGCTCTGCTTTAAAGGCCCAATGGAAGAACTTACAACGACAGTTAATTTGCAGCCTGCTGTAACAGCGGTGAATCTTGCCTTTTTATCCGCGATAGAAAAAGAAGGTATCATGCCGGATGTTTCGGCAGGGCATAGTCTTGGAGAATACAGCGCACTCTGTGCATCTGGAATTGTTTCAAAAAAGGACGCGTTAAGCCTTGTTTTTAAAAGAGGAAAGCTTATGCACAGAGAGTCCACAAAGCATAAAGGGGCGATGCATGCCATTATCGGGCTTCCTATTGATACTGTTTTCAAACTTGTTTCCGAGGTTCAAAAGGAAGGCGTTGTGTCTGTAGCTAACCACAACACCGAACATCAAATTGTCATAACAGGCGCTCCTGATCAGGTTGAAAAGGTTTCTTTACTTGCCACTTCCCAGGGAGCAAGAGCCATACCGTTAAAGGTAAGTGGAGCGTGGCATAGTGAATTGATAAAAGACGCCGAAGATGAATTTAAAGTTTTTTTAGATACATTTAATTTTAGTGCGCCGAAAAGACCTTTAGTGCATAATGTTACTGCCGGTTTTGAAATGAATCCTGATGAAGTCAAATCGATTATGGCAAAGCAGTTATGCAACCCTGTAAAATGGTATGATTCCATGCAGATGCTTTTAGCGGAAGAAGTTGAAATTTTTGCCGAAATTGGTCCAGGAAGGGTTCTCACAGGTTTATTAAAAAAAATATTGCCAAAGGAATCACCCTGTAAAATTTATAATGTGAACAATATGAAGAGTCTTGAAATGTTTCTTAATGATGTTGCATAATTCTTCTTGTTAAGTGTCCGGCCGGAAATGGTAGATTTTGGTTCAAGACAAGGCCGCAGGAATTTTTCGATCGGAGGCGTAGTGCGCTACGTCGAGGATCGAAAAGTTTTGAAAACGCGGTATTGAGCCAATAGATGCCATTTCCGGATGGACACTATTTGTCCTCAGGCTCCACCCACACAATATGATCTTTATTGATAAAAAGTGTTTTACCTTGCAAACCCTTAAAAAACACATCGATCATAACAATAAACGACGTAGCGTTTTTTATAAAAAGATCAGACAATCTCTGTTTTGTAGCTAGATTCACCTTCCCCTGTATTGTTAATCCATCAGAGGTTTTTATCGTAATTGTCCTGTATTCCGGTTCTGGACGATAAATCTCTTTTATTGGCTCCATTTTTTAACCCTCCTTAATAAGTAATAAATTCGTAAAAATTCGAATTCATCAAGCGTTAGGCATTAAGATAAAATATTTAATTATTTGTTACAATAAATATTTTACCAAAAAAACGTATTATGGATAGCGATAAATGCCTTTGCAGGATTAATTGTTGAAAAAATATTGACATATATCATTCATTGTAATAGTCTAACGTTTTTAGTGCGGGCATAGCTCAGCTGGTAGAGTACAAGCTTCCCAAGCTTGGTGTCGCGAGTTCGAATCTCGTTGCCCGCTCCACTGGTGTCCGCCTTTTTCGTTTAAAAAGGTTTTTAATGGGTCTTTGCAGCTGTTTTAAAAACAGGTGGTTTTGCAAAAGTCTCTTGTTAAGGTTGAAACTTTTATCTATCTATGTTAAGGTTTGGAGTTATTTTTTCTTATGGTTAATTACTTGAACAGATAAAGTTTCTCGCTGCATAGTAATGATCTACTTATTAAATGGAAAAAACGGGCTTTAGCCCGTTTTTTATTTTTTAGAAGAGCTGTTGTTGTTAATGAAAGTTCAAAGAAAAAAAAGACAGAAATCAACACATAATGGTCAGGAGAAAAAAAAGTTGTCTCCTGAAATTAGAAAGCGGTTTGTTGCGCAGCTCAAAGAACTGGCTGAATCGATGTGTGAAGCTCAAGACATGGAACTGGTACATATTGAATACCAGCATGAAGCAAGTGGAACGATAATCCGCCTTTATATTGACAAGAAAGGAGGAGTTAAGCTGGACGATTGCGCATTTATCAGCCGCCAGCTTGGCAATTTTATTGAGACCGATCTAATTGGGCAGGATTTTGATAATATCGGGCCGTTTAATCTTGAAGTTTCATCGCCCGGTCCTGATCGTCCTCTGGGCAAAAAGATTGATTTTGAAAGATTCAAAGGACACATCGCCAAGATTAAGACCTCTCAACCTGTTGACGAACGAAAAAGTTTTAAGGGTGTCTTGCTTGGGATATCAGAAGATATGGTAAAATTGCAGGTTAATGACGAGACGGTTGCCATCCCTTTTGAGATAATCATCAGGGCGCGACTTATTAATTATTGCGGAGAAAACAGATGTTAATAACAGACATAAAGCGTGTCATAGAACAAGTTAGTCGGGACAAGGGAATAGATCGTAAAGTTCTTATTGTAGCTCTTGAAGAAGCATTAAAATCTGCTGCTAAAAAAAAGTTTGGGAACAAAGTTGATATTGAAACTAAATATAATGAAGAAACAGGTGAAATTGAAGTCTTTCAGTTTAGAGATGTGGTGGAAGAAATTACAGAGCCTGAACTTCAGATCAGCCTTGAAGAAGGCTTGAAGCTCGATCCTGAATGCGCAACAGGAGACAGCCTTGGCACAAAAATGGATGTTTCCGATTTTGGCAGGATAGCTGCTCAGTCAGCCAAACAGGTCATCATTCAAAAAATGAAGGATGCTGAAAAAGGAGCGGTTTATGCCAATTTCATTGACCGAAAGGGTGAAATAATAAATGGAATCGTTCAGCGCAGCGACCGAGGCGACATTATTGTGAATCTCGGCACAACAGAAGGCATACTTCCGGCTCGGGAGCAAATTCCTAAAGAAACCTGTCGACGCGGTGACAGGCTAAGGGCATATATCGTAGATGTGCTTCTTGACACACGGGGTCCTCAGATTGTTCTTTCAAGAACACACCCAAACTTTCTGGCAAATCTTTTCAAAACGGAAGTTCCTGAAATCAGCGAAGGTATTATTTCAATCATGGGTACAGCCCGGGAACCTGGAATCAGGGCAAAGATTGCTGTGTCATCAAATGATTCTGATATTGATCCGGTTGGAGCCTGTGTGGGAATGAAAGGAAGCCGTGTGCAAAATGTTGTTCAGGAGCTAAGAGGTGAAAAGATAGACATTATATCCTGGCATATCGATCAGGCAAAATATGTATGTAACGCTTTATCACCTGCCGAAATATCAAGGGTTATTATTGATGAAGAAAACCGCTCGATGGAAGTCATTGTTCCTGACGAATTTCTTTCAATAGCTATCGGAAAACATGGCCAAAACATCCGGCTTGCCTCAAAACTGACAAAGTGGCGTCTCGATGTTATAAGCGAATCACGTTATAATGAAACAATGCAAAACGGTTACAACTCTTTAATGTCGCTGCCGGGAATTGGGGTAAGCATGGCAGATACATTGTATGAAAAGGGATACTTCTCCGCTGAAGAACTCGGCAGCGCAACTATAGAGGATTTGATTCAGATCAGGGGCATTGGTGAAGAAAAAGCCGTACAGCTTATTGAAACAGCAAAAAATTATACGCCAACTGCCGAGAGTGTTGATAAAACAACCAAAGAAGCCGCGCAGGATGACGCGCCTGATCAGGCCGATGCCGGGAGTATCGATGAAGCAACCGAAGAGGCTGAGCAGAATGACGCGCCTGATCAGACCGACGAGAAGGAACATGCTGAACCAGCAGCTGGAGGTACTCAGGAGACTTCCGGAGAAGATGCAGATAACAGTGGGAAGACTTAAGCTCAGGATTTACAACTAAAATAGTATAATAATTATAATAATACAGGGGGTATGGATGGCAAAAATCAGAGTATATGAGTTTGCCAGAACTCTTAACATGCAAAACAAAGCGCTTCTCAACGAGTTAAGAGAAATGGGTGTTGATGTAAAAAGCCATATGAGTTCTCTTGATGATGAGACAGTTGCAAAGATCAAGGAAAAGCTTTTTAACGCGAAAACTGAAGTTGTCGAGGTAATACGCGTAAAACCGACGGTTATCCGGAGACGCAAAAAAACTGTAAAGACAGAAGCAGATTCCGAGACAGCCCGTATTAGCAAAACAGCTCCTCCTGCAAAAATTGGAGAAACTAAAGAGCCCTCTGAAGAGCCCTCTGAAAAGGCTGTTAAAAAGAAAAAAACTCCTGCAAAAAAAGAAACAAAAAAGCCCATTAAAAAGGCCAAAGAAAAAATCATTGCAGATCAGGTTCCAGACGCCAAAGATGTTGCAAAACCGGGTGCTATAGAAAAAGCTGTTCCTGAAACAATTGAGCCTGAAAAAGAACAGCCGGACAAGCTCAAACCTAAAAAGCCGGTGGTTTTAAAGGTCTCTAAGCCAAAAAAACAGTTGAAAAAAGATACTCCGGCAAAAATTATAAAAATGCCGTCAGTGAAAAAAGGACAGGTTCCTGAGGTAAAAAAGGCACCGATCAAAGTTAAAAAAGCGGTTTCGCGAAAGAAAGCTGTCCCTGAAAAAGTAATTCCGGCAGAAGATGTAACCGCAAAGGGAAAAAAGAGCAAAAAAGAGTATAAAAAACATAAAGAATTAGATTTAGATAAAAAGTCAACTGATATTAAATGGACCAAAAAGAAAATCTCCTTTAGAAGAAAGGAGGTTGTCGAAGGTAAAGACCTGTATGCTAAAGGTCGTTCAGCTCGAAAAGGCCGTAAATTCGGCAAGGGCAAGCCAGCGGTTCATGGAGAAAAACCACAGATAACTATCCCTAAAGCTATTAAACGCCGCATAAAAATTGATGATGCTATTGTTTTATCAGAGCTGGCAAAGCGTATAGGAATAAAAGCAAATGAAATGATTAAAACACTTATGTCTATAGGTGTTATGGCAACGGTTAACCAGACAATAGATTTTGATACTGCTGTTCTTCTTGCCGCTGAATTTAATTACGAAATCGAAAAAGCCTCTTTTGAAGAAGAACCTCTTTTAAAAGTAGAAAAGGACGAACCCGGCAAACTGGTTCCAAGACCACCGGTTGTCACTATCATGGGGCATGTTGATCACGGAAAAACATCTCTACTCGACCTGATCCGCAACACCAAAGTAACAGAGGGCGAAGCCGGAGGAATCACACAACATATCGGCGCCTATCATGTTCTCACTGATAAAGGCTCTGTTGTTTTTTTAGATACTCCCGGACATGAGGCTTTTACCGCAATGCGCTCTCGCGGAGCCAAAGTTACAGATCTCGTGGTGCTGGTTGTCGCGGCCGACGATGGCGTAATGCCACAAACTATAGAGGCTGTCGATCATTCCAAGGCAGCAGGCGTTCCTATTATTGTCGCAATCAACAAAATCGACAAGGATAATGCAGACCCTGAACGTGTTCAACGTGAACTTGCCGATATAGGACTTGTTCCCGAAGATTGGGGCGGTGATACAAGCTTTATTAAGGTATCGGCAAAGAAAAACCTCGGGATAGACGATCTCCTTGAAATGATTTTGCTTCAAGCAGAGATATTAGAGCTGAAAGCCAATCCGGATAAGCTGGCAATAGGTCATGTAGTTGAAGCAAAAATTGATCCTGGCAGGGGCGCTGTTGCCACAATTCTTATACGGAATGGATCGCTCCATGTCGGAAATTCTGTAGTTTGTGGAATTCATCACGGAAAAATTCGTGCCATGATAAACGACAGAGGGGTTATGATAAAATCGGCCGGTCCGTCAATGCCTGTGGAGGTACTCGGCCTTTCCGGTGTTCCTTCTGCCGGGGATGATTTGACAGCTCTTTCTGATGACAAACTTGCAAAACAGGTAAGCATACATCGTGTTCAGAAACAGCGTTCTAAAGATCTCGCTAAAACCAGCACACTAAGTCTTGAAAATCTTTACGAGACCATTAAGGAAGGCGAAGTTAACAATCTAAATATTATAATAAAAACAGATGTTCATGGTTCTATTGAGGCAATTGCAGATTCTCTGACAAAACTTTCTAATGATGAAGTAAAAATAAATGTGGTTCACGCAAGTACCGGCGCTATAACTGAAACGGATGTATCTCTCGCTGCTGTGTCAAGTGCGATTATTATTGGCTTCAACGTACGTCCCAACGCTAAAACGCTGGCTTTTGCCGCTGAAGAAAATGTTGATATACGTTATTATAACATTATTTATAACGTTATTAAAGAGATAAAAGATGCCATTGTCGGCATGATGTCATCTACCTATGAAGAACGGATACTTGGTAGAGCTGATATCCGCGAGGTTTTTCATATCCCAAAAATCGGCGTTATTGCCGGCGCTTATGTCACCGATGGAAAAATTGAACGCGGTCAATCTGTCCGGCTTCTTAGAGATGGCATTACCTGTTATGAAGGAAACCTTTCCTCTCTTCATCGTTTTAAAGACGACGTTAAAGAAGTTCAAAGCGGGTATGAGTGCGGAATCGGCATTGAAAATTATAATGACATCAAAGTCGGCGATACGATAGAATGTTATTATCTCGAAGAGATTAAACCAAAACTGGAAGAGTAATGGTTATCGGTTTAGGTGTTATCACATTCAGGCTGCATGGTTGCCGTTCTTTAAAAGAAAAAAGAAAAATCGTAAAATCGATTATCAGCTTCTTGCGTAATAATTATAATGCCTCGGTCGCTGAGGTTGACTTAAATGATGTTCATCAAAGGGCAATGATAGGCCTTGCCCTGGCAGGCAACGACAGAATGGTTATAAATTCAAGATTAGACAAAATATTCAATAAGGTAGACAGCCTGGGAATAGCCGAAATCATAGATACCAATATGGAGATAATAAATTTATGAAACCCTTTGAAAGAAGTGAAAGGGTCGGCGGCCAGATACAAAAGGTTCTATCAGACCTGCTGCAAAAGAAAATCCAGGACCCTCGACTTAAAATGGTTACGGTTACAGGCGTGAAAATGTCGCGGGATTTAAGAATCGCTCGGGTCTACTTCACAACATCCGGCGGCCCAAAAAATAAGGACAAAGCAAAAGAAGGTTTTAAAAGCGCCATTGGGTATGCAAAACGTTCACTTGCCCGCGAGCTGGGTTTGCGCTATACGCCCGATCTGAGATTCAGCTACGATGAATCTTTTGACTACGGATCACACATAGATAAGGTACTCAAAGATATAAAGACAGATAATGGATCAAATAATACATCATTTGAAAAATAGTAATAATGTTTTACTTGCAAGCCACATCAATCCGGACGGCGACGCAATAGCTTCCCTTTTATCTATGGGATTTTTGTTAGACACTTTGAATAAACAAACTACTATTTATAATCAGAGTCCTATTCCGTCCATGTATCGCTTTTTGCCTTCAGCACAGCGTATAGTTCGAAACATTAACAGCGGAAACTACTATGACACGGCCATTATCCTTGATTGCGGCGACCTGCAGCGTATCGGCAAGGCTGCTGTGGAAGTAAACCGCATACCGGTTGTAATTAACATTGACCACCATGTCACCAATACACGCTTTGGTGATTTTCAGTTGATAGATGACTCTGCATGCGCAACCACTGAAATCCTTTACCGCCTGTTTAAGGAGATGGCCATACCGATTAACCTGAATAATGCCACATCAATATACACAGGAATTTTAGCTGATACAGGTTCATTCCGTTTTTCCAATGCAAATAGATCCGCTTTTGAAATTTGCGCGGAAATGGTAGCATTGGGTGTTGATCCCTATGATGTCGCGAAACATGTATACGGAACATATTCGTTCGGCCAATTAAAGCTTATCAAGCTGGCCATTGAATCTGTTGAAATCTCACAGAACGGAAAACTTTCATTGATGACTCTAACTCAGGGCATGCTTCATGAAACAGGCACCCAGCCCGAAGATATTAACGGCCTTATAAACTATATTAAAAACATAGAGAATATCAAGATTGCGGTTTTGATACAGGAACAGATGAATGGCAAACAAAAAACAACCCCGCCCCAGCAGGGTCAACGTTTCCATGTAAGCCTCCGTTCCGACAAAACGGTTGATGTAGCCACAATCGCCGCCTCTTTTGGCGGCGGCGGACATCCCAGAGCAGCAGGATTTAGTATTGAGTCAAACGTGATTGATTTAAAAAAACGTATTTTCAGCTTTGCTGAAACACTTTGATATATGCAGCGTAAGTTAAACGGTGTCATAGTTGTTGACAAACCGACAGATATAACTTCAGCTCGAGTTGTAGCACGTGTAAAGGCTCTGCTGAATGTCAGAAAGGTCGGACACACCGGCACACTTGATCCGTTTGCAACAGGCGTTATTGTATGCTGCATCAATGATGCAACAAAACTGGCCAGGTTTTTATTGCACGGAAATAAAAAATACGAAGCGATTCTTCAGCTTGGAGTTGAAACAGATACACAGGATTTTACAGGAAATATCATTTCCACATGTGATAAGATTGAGTTTTCCGACAAACAACTCAATATGGCATTTAAAGAATTTGAAGGGCATCTTAAACAGCTGCCGCCGGTTTATTCGGCATTAAAACATAAAGGAGTCCCACTTTACAAGCTTGCCAGAAAAGGCAAGCCTGTTCAAAAACCGGCGAGACAGATTTTTATCTCAAGTATTAACATACTGGAAACAGATCTGCCGGCAATACGTTTTGATGTATCCTGCTCTGCGGGAACTTACATAAGAACACTTTGTTCAGATATAGGCAAAGTTCTTGGATGCGGTGGATGCCTGAAAGAACTCAGAAGGATTGAGAGCAGCGGGTTTACAATTAAGAAGTCTTTAACCTTGCCGGAGCTGGAAAGACTTGCTTTATCAAACAAATTGTCAGATTATATTATAAGTATGACAGATGTCCTGCAGAATATGCCTGAACATATTGCTGATAAGGCTTTGACAGAGAAAATAATTCATGGCAATACAATAACCATGCTTGACGGCATCAACAAGCATGCAAAAAACAAGGATTGTTTTATCAAAATCCTTGATACTAATAAGAACCTTATAGCTGTATTAAACTTTAAAAAAGATAGTGACAAATATAATTATTGCTGTGTTTTTAATAAATAATATGTAATTGTTCAGGTCTCTACCCGCAATAATGTTTTTATTGTTAATGCGATCTGAAAGATATATATTGCAAATAGCAATTTTTTGACTTTTTACGAAACCATCATTTAAATAAACAGATTTATAAAAAAATTACATAAAAAAATAAGGAGGCAATAGAAGTGGTTCAAACTGCAGAAAACAAAAAGGAGCTGATTGATCGATTTAAACTTCATGAAGCAGATACAGGTTCACCCGAAGTGCAAATCGGACTTCTGACCCATCGCATTTTATATCTTACAGAACATCTGAAAATTCACAAAAAGGATCATCATTCCAGAAGAGGTTTGTTGATACTGGTCGGCAGACGACGCAGACTCTTAAATTACGTAAAAAACAATGATATAAAACGATACCGCACCATAATCAAAGACATGGGGCTTCGAAGATAAGGTAGCCGTTTACGGCTTGAAACTTGAAACGTTGAAATTGGAAAGTAGAAATTTGAGAGAGATGAAACAAGTGTACGAGTTGACAGTACAAAAGCATAAAGACCAAATTTCTAATTTCTAATTTCAATGTTTCAGCATATGCGACTTTTTGCGTAATGATTGGCTTGAAGTCGCTTTTTTTTGTAGGTGGAGGAATATATGGAAAATGTATTTAATACGGAAATCAGTGGTAAAACTCTGAGTATCCGATCAGGTAAAATTGCAAAACAGGCTTCCGGTTCAGTGGTCGTTCAATACGGAGAAACCATTGTTCTGGTTTCCGTTGTATCTGCCAAAGAAGAACGACAGGTAGATTTTTTACCTCTTTCGGTTGAATATCAGGAAAAGATTTACGCGGCGGGTCGAATACCCGGCAATTATTTCAGACGCGAAATCGGAAGACCCAGCGAAAAAGAAATATTAACCGCGAGACAGATTGACCGCCCTATTCGTCCTCTGTTCCCAAAAGGTTATTGCAGCGAAACCCAGATTATTGCTGTGGTGCTGTCCATGGACAAGGAAAACGACCCTGATGTTTTGGCAATGATAGGAGCTTCGGCTGCCCTCGAAATATCAGACATCCCGTTTGCCGGGCCGATTGCCTCTGTTCGCGTTGGCCGTATAGACGGACAATTTATAATCAATCCCGCAATAAGTGAATATGAGAATTGCGATATCAATATTGTTGTAGCCGGTTCAAAATCCGGTGTTGTTATGGTTGAAGGAGGAAGCAAGATCGTCAGTGAAGCGGATATGTTAGAAGCCATCTTCTTCGGTCACGAAGCAATGCAGCCGATAATAGATATGCAATCCAAATTAAGAGAAACTAATGGAGTGCCAAAGCGTCCATTTGCGCTACCTGAAAAGGATGAAGATCTGGTCAGCAAGGTTACTTCTGAAGCAACATCTCCCATACAGGACGCCCTCCAGGCAACAGGAAAAATAGAACGGAATAAAGCGCTTAGAGCAGCTAAATCCGATATATTTGAAAAACTTGGAGAGGAATATTCTGAACGAAAAAGGGAAGTAAGTGATATTATAAAGGATATTAGAAAAAAAACAATTCGAGAACTTATCCTGAAAAATGGACGTAGAATTGACAACAGGAAGTTTGACGAAGTAAGACCGATCACATGCGAGGTGGGCATTTTACCCAGGCCTCACGGCAGCGCCCTCTTTACGCGCGGAGAAACTCAGGTATTAGGAGTTTTGACTCTTGGTTCGGGCAGGGATGAACAGAGGGTGGAAACATTACTCGGAGAAGAATTCAGACCGTTTATGCTGCATTACAACTTCCCTCCATATTCTGTTGGAGAAGTAAAACGGGCAGGCGGACCAAGCCGCAGGGATATTGGACACGGTGGATTGTCAACAAGAGCTATAGAAAATGTCCTGCCGGCCAAGGAAGATTTTGATTATACTATCCGAATTGTCTCTGAGGTTTTAGAATCAAACGGTTCCTCATCCATGGGAACTGTATGTTCCGGCATTCTGGCTTTAATGGACGGAGGAGTTCCCATATCAGCACCTGTTTCCGGCATTGCAATGGGACTGGTTAAAGAAGGGGATAATGTAGTTATCCTGTCGGATATTCTCGGAGAAGAAGACCAGGCAGGCGATATGGATTTTAAGGTAACCGGCACAAGCGAGGGTATTACCGCTCTTCAGATGGATATTAAAATTCATGAACTAACCAGGGATATCATGGGAAAAGCTCTTGAACAGGCCCGTTCCGGCAGGCAGTTTATCCTTGAAAAAATGCTGCAATCACTTGAAAAACCTCGGGATGAAATCTCTTCTTATGCTCCGACAATAATTACTTTAAAGATTAATCCTGACAAGATCCGTGATATTATCGGGCCTGGCGGAAAAGTAATCAGAGCCATTCAAAGTGAAACAAACACACAGCTGGAAATAGATGATACAGGCATGGTAAAAATCGCCGCTTTCTCGAAAACAGACGGAGATGCGGCTTTAAACAGGGTAAAAGAACTTGTTTTAGAACCTGAAGTTGGAACCATTTACGAAGGAAAGGTTGTAAAAATAATGGATTTTGGGGCATTTGTGCAGATAATGCCCGGCACAGACGGTCTTGTCCACATCTCACAGCTTGCGTCACAACGCGTGGCAAAGGTTACAGATGTTGTAAAAGAAGGCGAAATCATTAAAGTAAAGGTTCTTGAAATTACAAGGGACGGAAAAATCCGCCTGAGTCGCAAGGAAGCCATGGAAGATAAAGATGATTCAGGCAGTAAATAAAACCGTTCTTCAAAACGGCATAAGGATTCTTACAAAAAAGATGCCTTATGTCCGTTCAGTATCAATGGGTATATGGGTAAATGTCGGCGCTCGTGATGAGGGGTTGACTGAAAACGGGCTTTCTCATTTTATTGAGCACATGGTTTTTAAAGGCACAAAAAAACGGTCAGCCTTTCAGATTGCAAAGGAATTCGATGCAATAGGCGGTCATTCAAATGCCTTTACAGGCATGGAAAAGACCTGCTTCCACGGAAAGGTAATGGATACCCATATAGAGATCCTGGTCGATATTCTCTCCGATATTTTTTTAAACTCGGTGTTTAATCCAAAAGAAGTTGAGAATGAACGACAGGTTATATTACAGGAAATCGGGATGGTCGAAGACAGCCCCGAGGAATATATACATATCCTGACAAACAATAACTTCTGGGGCGACGGCTCTCTCGGCCGGTCAATTCTGGGAAGCCGTGAAAACATCACGGCATTTGATGCGGAAGCAATAAAAGATTTTTTTTACCGCTTTTATCAGCCTGAACATATTGTCATTTCTGTTGCAGGCAATGTCGAGCATAATCATATAGTTGATATAATCGGTCATGCCTTTGAATCTGTCGCATCCGGTAAAGGATTGCCTGAGCGGACAACTCAGGAAAGCACTTCCCGTATTGACATGCATTACAGGGATCTGGAACAGGTTCATATCTGTATAGGAACAAAAGGATTACCGGCAACCGATGAGCAACGTTATGCTTTTTCACTCATGAACACCATACTCGGCGGCAACATGAGTTCAAGACTTTTTCAGGAAATACGTGAAAAAAGGGGGCTTGCATATTCTGTTTACTCCTTTGTATCTTCTAACGTTAATGCGGGCATGTTCGGCGTCTATGCAGGCGTTGACCCTAAAAATACACAGATTTCAATAGAGCTTATCCTGAAGGAAATGCGCAAACTGAAAGAAAAACGGGTAAGCTCAACAGAACTGCACAATGCAAAAGAATATACAAAGGGAAATCTTCTGATGGCATCGGAAAGCAGCGACAACCAGATGGTTCAGGTCGCTCAGAATGAAATCCATTTTGGGCGTTATATTCCCCTGCAGAAGATTGTAGATAAAATTGATGCGGTTTCAAAAGATGATATTCTGAATCTTGCTGGAAACCTTTTTCAGTCAAAACATCTTTCCTTGACATCACTTGGACCGGTTAAAGACAATAAATTATTTAAAAATGGTTTAACCCTTTAATGGGCAATTTCACTCCCACTATTGAATTTCTTCGTTTAAAGCCGGAGTTACATAGCGATATACCTTTGCCATGTTACATGACTCCACAATCCGCCGGCATGGATATATGCGCTGCCATTGAAAATGATGTTGTCATTGAAGCAGGAGCAATTGCCTTGATACCAACCGGTTTTGCAATGGCCATTCCGGAAGGGTTTGAAGCCCAGATCCGTCCAAGGAGCGGATTAGCCGTAAAGTATGGCATAGGGTTAATTAATTCTCCCGGCACAATAGACTCAGACTATCGTGGCGAAGTAATGGTACCGATTATCAATCTGGGGAAAAACGCCTATACTTTTCGCAGGGGCGACAGGATCGCGCAGATGGTCATTAAAAGGGTTTATCAGGCCAGGTTAAAGATTGTTAAGCAGTTAGACGAAACCGACCGCAATACAGGCGGTTTCGGGCATACAGGATTATAAAAGGAATAGTTACAAGTGCCTAAAGTGAGCTAAAGTGTCTATGCCGGACAAAAACCATAACCTTTCAATATGTATGCTGGCAAGCGGCAGCAAGGGCAACGCTATATATATTTCGGACGGCTTAACATCTATACTTGTTGACGCCGGCCTTTCAGGAATAGAAATTGAACGCAGGATGGAATCAAAGGGACTTTGCCCTGAAGATCTGGATGCCATCCTTGTATCACATGAACATAACGACCATATCCAGGGCGTTGGAATCCTTTCCCGACGTTTTAATCTGCCCGTTTATATCAACCCCAAAACTACCAAAGCCGCCTCATCATATATCGGAAACATTCAAAATATTGTGAACTTCGAAACAGGTTCATCCTTTTCTATTAACAATTTAAAAATACACCCCTTCTCCATATCCCATGATGCAGAAGACCCGTCAGGCTTTACGATATGCCTGAACAATACAAAGATAGGGATAGCAACAGATCTTGGAATAGCAACAGCTATGGTTAAAGAACATCTTAAAGACTGTGCGTTATTAATTCTTGAAGCTAATCACGATCCTGATATGCTTCAAAACGGTCCTTATCCATGGCCTTTAAAACAACGCGTCAAAGACAGAACAGGTCATCTTTCCAACGAAGAAGCAAAAAATCTTTTACATGAAGTACAGCATGACGGGCTTAAACACATAATTCTGGCGCACATGAGCGAAACAAACAATACACCTGAAAAAGCCTTAAATGTTATTGGACAGGCGCTGACAAATCGCAACAGCAGGATTAGCGTTGCAACTCAAAATGAGTCAGGAACTCTTATACATCTCAAGTAATTGTTCCTTTTATGCCTATATGGTGAATTCAACTTCAAAGTGCACCATATTAATAAAGTGACCACAAAGACTTAAACAATCCAATTTCTCTCATTCCCTCAATTACCTCAAGTATTCCAACTATCCAGATAAACCATAATGCACTAAAAATATGCTTCCTATAAACAGCGGGCTTCACACTGTAATTTTCAGGTTCAGCAAAAATCGAAAGCCTTGGAAAAAATGCAGGCACTCTTTTTGTGTATTCTTCAAACTCAACTCCAAAAAGTTGTTTGAGGCGCTTCTCTTCACTTTTGATAATAAATGGATAATAGAGCGCAAAGAGAATAATGAAGACTATCGGAAAAGTAAAAGTTTCGGTGGAACAACCAATTCCAACCACTCCTATCATGCTAAAAAAATACAAAGGATTTCGGCAAATGGAGTAAGGACCTTCTGTAATCAATTTGTTATCTTTGTAACCAGCAATATAAAGTGAACACCACATCCTTCCTAATGAAGCAATAGCGACAAGAATCATGCCTATAAAGAACAAAGAAAATGTGAGCGTTTCGTTTTTTGTTTCCCAGTAGCTCTGTGTACTGCATAAAAAAAACAAACCTATGACTGCGGCAATACGAGACAGAAATATTCGATATTTTTCAAATTTTAATTTCATTCTTTGGCTATCCTTTTCCCTTTATTCACATTATAAACCACGCCGGATTGGCTGTCTCTGAATATCTTTTTACGTTCTATTCCCCGTATAATTACATGTCAACTGATTTACAAATGGACGTACCGAAAGTGTCCCGAAAAGCTGTTGTTTTACGACATTTCGGAATCCAAGTTAAATGGTATTTGCATTCCCACTTCGTATGATCTAAACTTTAATTATTGTTCATTGAAAGCCTCTCTTTCTGTAAATTTTGAGCGGTTCATATTACGCGGGGCTTTCATATACTTCCGGGAATGTCAAACACTACTAGTCCACCGACATAGCCGGGGGTTTACCTTTGATTAAATTAAATAAGGATAGGCTATGTGGGAATATACAGATAAGGTCATAGATCACTTCTTGCATCCGCGAAATGCGGGAGAGGTTGAAGACCCTGACGGCATAGGCGAAGAGGGATCGCTGGCCTGTGGGGACGCTTTGACACTCACCTTTAAACTGGATGACGAGAAACGGATTAAGGACGCTAAGTTTAAGACGTTTGGTTGTGCAAGCGCTATTGCTTCTTCATCAGCACTAACCGAGATTGTCAAGGGGATGACCCTGGAAGAAGCCGGCAAGGTCACCAATGACGATATTGCCCGTTATCTTGGGGGGCTTCCAAAAGAAAAAATGCACTGTTCTGTAATGGGGAGAAATGCCTTAGAAAAGGCGATTGCCTACTATCGTGGTGAAGCTGAAAAGAAGGTCGAAGGAGAGATAGTCTGCGAGTGCTTTGGTGTTACTGATTTGCAAATAGAGCGGGCAATTCGTGAAAACAACTTGGCCACAGTGGAAGAAGTGACCGACTATACCAAGGCAGGCGGAGGCTGTGAAAGCTGTCACGAGAAGATCGAAGAGATTATTGACAAGGTCTTTGGCAAGCCACATGTTGTACATCGAAAGCCGGCTCGATTGACCAACATTCAAAAGATCAAACTCATCGAGGAAACATTGGAACGTGAGATCAAACCCTCTTTAAAGAAGGACGGAGGAGATATCGAACTTATTGATGTTGTTGGAAACACAGTTATTGTGAAACTGCGCGGAACGTGTGCCACCTGTGTCGCCTCACAGGTTACGCTGAAACATTATGTGGAATCGAAGCTTCGTGAACTCGTTACCCCAGAGCTGACGGTAGAGGAGGTGCAACAATGAAAGTGATCTATACGGACAACAACGCTACCACACAAGTTGCGCCTGAGGTCGTGGAAGAGATGCTCCCTTACTTTCACGATCTTTATGGAAATCCCTCGAGTATGCATAGTTTTGGCGGTCAGCTGATGCGTAAGTTGAAAGAGGCGCGCGAAAAGGTGGCCCGTCTTATCGGTGCAACTCCGGACGAGATTCTATTTACGAGCTGCGGTACTGAAAGCGACAATACAGCCATTCGGGCCGCCCTTGCATCCGATCCTGACAAGAAACAGATCATCACTACCCGCGTCGAACATCCTGCTGTGAAAAATCTATGTGAATATCTGAGCAAAAACGGATACAGCGTGACCTTCCTGCCCGTGGACCGGCAAGGAAGATTGGATCCGGAACATTTGTACAAAAGCCTCTCCAACGACACCGCCGTTGTGAGCATAATGTGGGCCAATAACGAGACCGGAGTAATCTTTCCCATAGAGGAAATCGTCCAGATGGTAAAAGAAATGGGCATTGTGTTCCACACAGATGCTGTGCAGGCTGTGGGAAAAATCCCGATAGATGTACGGAAAGTCCCCGTAGATATGCTCTCTCTTTCAGGTCACAAGCTTCATGCGTCCAAAGGTGTCGGAGCCCTTTATGTCCGAAAGGGGACAAAATTTTCGCCTTTTCTGATCGGGGGGCATCAGGAAAGAGGAAGAAGAGCCGGAACTGAAAACGTTGCCTCCATTATCGGGCTCGGCAAGGCGTGCGAATTGGCTGGAAAACATATAAAAAAGGAAAATGAACGGGTCAAATATCTCAGAGACAAGCTTGAAAACGAGATTCTTAAACAGATCCCCAATGCCATGCTCAATGGAGATCGTGAGCATCGGCTCCCAAATACGACCAACATAAGCTTTGAGTATGTGGAAGGTGAAGCCATTCTCCTTATGATGAATGAATTCGGCATCTGCGCTTCCTCGGGTTCCGCCTGCACATCAGGTTCTTTAGAGCCATCACATGTGCTTCGTGCTATGGGTGTGCCCTTTACCGCAGCCCACGGTTCTATCCGGTTCAGCCTGAGTATTTACAACACCGAAGAAGAGATCGATTTTATAATCGAAAAACTCCCCCCCATTATTGAACGACTCAGGGAACTGTCGCCCTATTGGAAGCAATAAAAGACGGACGACAAGTATCATTGCATGGGCGTCCCGCTAGACCCGTGAATTTGAAAGATAAAAGTATTTCACCTGGTCCTGGACATCGGTATGTTTAGCCTGCTACCTGCACTGACTTCGGAAGGAAGTAAGACAGGGGTTTGGTCCCTGTTAAGCTCTAATGAGGCCTTCTCTGATACATTTGTCCTAACATAGCGATAGAGTTCCCCAAGTTCTACCACATCGTTCATGTTTGTATCCGCCTCTCCCCTTATTCCCCTTAAGAGGTAGTATGTAAATAGTCCGTGCTGAGCCTTCTCATAATCAGAACTTATTTGATTCCCTGTCGATCCCGCAATAACCGTGATCTTGCCACCGGACAGCACTGGATTCTCGATGGATATAGTAATCGGTCTTGCTCCCTCACGCGTAATACTTCTGCCTTTTGCACCTGAAAAACAACTATCAAGCATGACGATCACGTCTTTTGCGGGAAGTTTATTAAGCGATTCATACATCTTCTTTAGCGGATAGAGCTTAGACGGAAAGTCGGGATGACCCTCATAAGGAACAATGTAGGCTTCTCTACCTTGCGGATCCGGAGTGCCATGACCTGCATAATAAATAAAGACGGTTGAATTTTGATTTACCCGTCTCGGAAGCCAGTCTTCTGCGTAGGCCTCAATGTCGCTCTTTGTTGCTGTGTTATCCGTCAATAATTTGATATTGGATCGGGGAATACCACCCAATTTCTCAAGGTACTTCGCCACGATTTCGGCATCTCTTGCAGCGTATTTAACGGTAGGAATGAGCTTTTCCCGGTAATCACTGATGCCGATTATAAGAGCCACATTATCTTTGTTCTCAAAACCCTTTATCTTTTTGGGGATGTCATCCACATTCACTTCGGAGATGATCTCTACTACTTCTTTCACCTCCACCGGCCTCATGGCTATCCTCAAAACCTTTATCTCAAGAGACGAGAACCCCTTGCTTTCTTTTATCTCTATTTTAAGTCTTGCTGTTACTGATGGAATATTGGCCGGCAAAACAGCCTTAAATGTTGCTATTTTCTTTTCTCCTGCCTTGATGTCCCCAAGAAATCTATCTTCACCCAGGCAGTTGATAAGGCTCTGATTACCTGACAGAGCAACCTGAACATCTCTTGCCGCACCTTCACCCCTGTTTTCGACTTTCACCTTTAAGGTGACCTCCTCGCCACCATCAAGAACCCGGTTGTTGTTTCGCTCTTTCAGTTGCGTGGTAAAAACAAGGTATGGAAGCTCCGATATGATTTCAACTGTCTCTTTTACCTCTGACGGCCTCATGGCAACCTTTATTTTTTTTCTTTCATGAGTAGCGCCGGTCATTTCTTTGATCTCTATTCTTAGTTCCGCTGTTTCCCGGACAATAACTGAAGGGAGCACGGCCTTAAATTCTGCTGTCTTCTTTTCTCCCGCCTTGATGTTCCCAAGGAATCTATCTTCACCCAGGCAGTTGATAAGGCTCTGATTGCCTGACAGGACAACCTGAACATCTCTTGCCGCACCTTCACCCCTGTTTTCGACTTCCACTTTTAAGGTGACTTCCTCACCGCCATCAAGTACCTGGTTGCCGGATGCATCCCTTAAAAGGACATGGGTTGAAAGGATTGGCAGCAGCGGTTTTTCCGGTTCAACAATGACTGGAGCTAGTTCGATCCTTTCTTTTGTTTGCGCAACAGCGACTTTTTCAGGAGGTTTTGAAGTTACCGGCGGCAGTAGCGGTTTCGCAAGTACAAGTGAAGGTTTGATCTTTTCCTTTTCATGGACCACCTGGGGTTCTTCTGTGAATTTTGCAAGAAGATAACCTTTACCGCCTCCCCCGCACAATGGCCCACCTCCGAAAATTGCATAATAGGCCCCTATGATATTATTATCCAGGTCTATATAATCGATCAGCCATTCGGTCTTCCAGACAGATGTGCCTACAATCATCCAGGTTCCAAAGGTCTTGTAAGTTAATTCAATCCTGTTAGAACCCTTTATGGATAACACACCGTTGGCTTTGGCCATAATGAGCGGAATCCCAAGATAGGTCCCTTTGTCTAATAGTTTGAATTTTATTTCCAGGTTTTCGCGATCAATATATAATACATCGGTAAATTTAATAGACTTCTGCTTCACCCATGCAGGCATGGGACCCCCTTGAACATAATATCTTATACCCTTTCTTTTGGGAGTTCTATTCTTTGGGTCAGACGTGAATAATTCAATTTCCATATTTTCGTTTCTTTTCAGCAAATCAAAGATTTTCGACAACAGTCTTTCCTGTGAGTCACGATCCATTATCGGAGCATATTGCTGATTTTCACGTAACGTTATGTCTTCCACGATTATATTCTTAACGGAGCAACCCATTGTTAGAAAAACAATAGTCATGAAGATAATAAGCTTACTTGCTTCTTTTCTTGTCATGTTTTTCTCCCGATATCTTATCTTCTAACTTCATATCCGATTGCCTTATCCGTCCAAATGACAGTAGCTTAATTGTCAAATATTAATTCACAATTCAAGATTTGACCCAAGCCTAACGAACGTCCCGAAGGTACCCCTGCAATACCCCGAGCCCCTTCCCATCGCCTGAATTGAGTTGTTAAGCACCGGTCTTTTTTCGTAAATCTCGTGCCTATTTAGTTCGCTCATAGGTCCCAACAAGCTCTGCTGTGGCAATAATGTGTCCCGCTATCGCCGCCTCTATCTTTGCCTTCGTCGGAGTTCCCATGTCAGGAAGTACTTCATCGAGCGCATAAAGTTTGTGGAAGTATCGGTGCCGACCGATTGGGGGGCAAAAGCCACCATAGCCGGTACGTTTCCAGTCATTCAGGCCCTCCAAAGTACCAGAAGGAAGGTCGCTAGACTTTACGGCCTGTTGAAGGTTGTTAATATTGGGAGGAATATTGTAAAGCACCCAGTGCACCCATGTCATCTTCGGCGCTTTAGGGTCTGGTGCATCTGGATCGTCTACAATCAAGACTATGCTCTTCGCCCCGTCGGGCACATCTTTCCAAGCAAGCGGTGGTGAGATATCCCGCCCATCGCATGTATATAAACTCGGAATTTCCCCATTATGCGTAAATGCTGTAGAAGTAAGAATCATAGTCATCATTCCCTCCTTATTAGTCTCGCTCTTTACATAGTCAACGTTTACGTAACCCCCAAAAAGCACTACCAATAGCCAAACAAAATCGCTTATTCAAATTGACCGACACCTCCTGTCTTAGTTCTAGAGGCTCTTTTTGTCCTCATAGAGTGCCCAGCAGAACGTGTTTGTTTCAGGTACCAGCTTACTGAGCCGTTCAAGAAAATTGCTCCGGTCCTGGTTGTCTCTGAATATCTTTCTACGTTCTATTCCCCGTATAATTGCAAGGGCGTCCCGGAAGTGCACACCGAAGTTGCTAAAGTAAGGAAAGCCCCTTTCTGCCTTAAGGTAGCGCCTTGTTAGGCACTCTGATTCTCTACATAGTGCGTTATTGACCGCATAATTGTTTCAAGCTCACTCATTGGTATCCTGGCGCGACGATTACTATCTTCAGTGCTATTGGCTGAGAGTTCTTGTGAATTAGGGAAATCTGCTAGAGCTTGATCAGTAGTCTTTGTTTTCGACCAAATCGTGAGAGTGTATCTACCACCTGTTTTTCCGCTTAGAGCTAGTGAATAATCACCAAGCCTGAATCGAACGCCCTTACCATTTTTTGTAATGTTATGCTGAATTGACAATGATTCTAACTTAGGCACAACTTCTGTGTAGATTCTTTGGGAGTTCTTCTTCTGGACAGCTTCGGTAGCAGCAACCACATCAGAATCATCGGTCACTACTACTTCTTTTGCTTCTGGGTGATAGGACTGAATAAAATCAGTCACTGCATCTACAAGCGTTTCATTGCCATCCCAGAAGTATTCCCCATCCAATCTGATGTTGTCGAGAATTGTATGCAACATTGACTCTACTTTTCTTGCATCAATTTCCGTCCATGCTCTGACGATTGAAACCTTCACAGGACTTATAGTACCGAGGAGTTCACGCTCCCTTCTTTCCGGGTGGCCTGTCGTAATTCCAATCTTCTTTATCGGAGGGAACGAAGTATCCGAATCGAACTTCTGCAATTTCTCAGAAAATATTGGCTCAGCAATGTATAAGGTGTTTTGAGTATTCATATCGCTCCGATTTTGGTACCTAAGAGTGTTAATAAATGAAAATTTTTCCCATGATATTAGGAGTATATATCTGGAAAATAGTTCCACGTATTCGTATATTAATTTAAATTATGATGAATATTTCTCTTGAATTTTCAACTCTTTTATATGTTGTTAACCTTTCGATTTAACAACATAATATAGTAGAGATATGGAAAGCAAGATAAAATCTTAAACCGAATCAGGAATATCGTTTAATGGATCAAGTTCGCAAAGTTTTACGATATTATCATTATGCTTACAAGAGCAAGCAGTCTTACTATTCCTGGATATTGCGGTATCTAAAGTTTTATAACAAAATAAGGTGTCACCCATTAAATTATGTTGTTATTTTGTGTGATTTCGTTTATTTTTAATGCATGGAAAACTTTTACACAACAGAAGAAGCAGCGCAATTCATGGGGGTTACTGCCTCCAGAATCAGACAGCTAATCCTTGGAAAAAGGCTTCAATCCCAAAAAATGGGCAGGGATCACTTTATTTCCCATGCCGAATTAGCTAGATTCTTAAAACAGGGAAAGAAAAAACGCGGGAGACCACCAAAAAATAACTTGCGCTTGCGTTAGGATTATGGCATTATATTTTTATGAATCTTGAAAGCAATTTATTACATAACGACACCCTTCAAGAACCATTTCGTGCGCCCCCTGCGGACGAGCCAATTTTGGTAATTGCTGGCGATGTCCGTGAAATGATTAAAACAATCCCTGATAATACTTTTCAGTGCGCCATAACATCGCCTCCATATTGGGGTGTTAGAGATTATGGCGTCAAAAATCAAATTGGGGCTGAGCCAAATTTAGAAGACTATATTTCCGACTTAGTTTCAATTTTTTCAGAACTTAGAAGAACACTTAAACCAGATGGTACCTTTTGGTTGAATATTGGCAACACATACACTTCTGGCGGAAGAAAATGGCGACAAGAAGATTCAAAAAATAAAGGGCGCGCCATGTCTTATAGACCACCTACTCCTCCAGGCTTAAAAAAGAAAGACCTTATTGGAGTTGCATGGATGCTTGCGATGGCATGCCAACGAGAGGGGTGGTACCTTAGAAATGATATAATTTGGTATAAACCTAATTGCCAGCCTGAAAGTGTGAGAGACAGGCTTACTGTCTCTCATGAGTATTTGTTTTTGTTCACAAAGTCTGAAAGATATTATTTTGATCAAAAGGCTATCAAAGAACATACGAAAAATGGCAACGGCAAGAAAAACAAAAGAACAGTCTGGTCAATAAATACTGAACCCTGCCCAGAAGCACATTTCGCTGTTTTTCCTAGAGCACTCGTTAGACCATGCATGCTTGCTGGAACGAAAGTAAACAACCTCGTTTTTGATCCGTTTTACGGCGCAGGCACAGTTGGTATTGTTGCTAAAGAGTTCAGCAGAAGATGCGTTGGCATAGAAATCAAAGATGAATATATTGATATAGCAAGAAAAAGAACTGCTTCTGTTCAAAGAAATATCTTCAGTTCGGTATCTCAAACTCCCAAGTAGCATGAACCACACAATATTTTTTTAATAAATTTTTAATTTGCAGTTTTCTCTCACTTCCTCCATCAAAATAAAGCTGATACATCTGCTCACCGTTTTCGTCTCTGACATAACAATATCCAGGTTTAGGGAATTGTTTGCTCCCCAATTTCATTTCTAGCTCACCATTAACCGCAGACTGTAATAATTTCTTTGGGATCTCGACCAATTCATATTTCCATTTCGGGGCTTTTGTTAACGCCCTTAAAGATAAAATTCTTTCATAGTTCTTCATATGATCTAAAAACATATTTCTCAACTCATATAAATCATTGGGATTATCGCCCCAACCACCTTTACCCAATTCCATAAACTTACTTATCCAGATTTTATCCTTTTTGATATTTTTGTCTGCCTGAGTTTTAAGGGAAACAGGAATACCATTTATTGATATATCATGGCCTCGGTTCCCTTTGTTGGCGAGTTTTGCTATTTTTTTCTTAATGTTTAATGTTTGTTCAAGTACATATTCAAATTTGTCTTTTGAGAATGGCTCAACTGAAAAACTATGATGTATGCGGAGCGCATCTCCAAAGTCCTCAAAAGCATGTTTGTCGAATAAGTCAGACTGGCGTATTTCGAATTTGTAATAACAGTCAAAGACTTTCAACACTTTATTTAGCCAAAATAATTGACCATCTGTAAGTGATGGAACTTTTTTGATAATTAATTCGATTTTTTTCTTTGTTTCCTCGTTCATAGCGTCCTTATCAGTGATGATGTTTTATATAGCCAACAGTGTTAATAAATGTAAATTTTTCCCATGATATAGGAGTATATATCTGGAAAATAGTTTAACCTTGAACTTCTGAACCGTGAACAATTACTTATAGTTAAACCTATCCGCGTTCATCTGTGTGAATCTGTGGCCGAATAGTTACCTATTCTTTAGCTTTGTTTTTCATTTTTTGTACCTGCTCGTTGTAAAATGCAATCACTTCTCTTCTGTTCAGCATTCCGAGGAGGATACCATGATCATCTTCTTTGACAACAGGAAGACTATCGATATTTCTTGTTGTAAATTTTTGAAGGGCTGTGTTCAGGTCGTCTGATTTAGTCACTACAATTATATCAGAAGTGCCGATATCCTGCACTAAAACAAGGCGCTCTATTCCCTTTGAAAAGAGTACTTCCCTGACATCGGTGCTGGAGAAAATGCTTACCAGTCTTTCATTGTGATCCATAACAGGAAAATAGTGCTGCTTTGTTTTGGAAAAGTACTTCTTGAAATCCAGAAAAATCATATCATGAGGAATAAGCTCTACCTTTTTAACAAGGTGCATCAGATCCCCGACCTTTATGGTCTGCAAAATATCCACAAAGAATTCACCGGCATGGGCAGGAGAATCGACTTTTCTTTTGACCTGGTTATGGAAAATAGTCCATTTCTGTGCCCCCAGATAGGATAAAGAGCATACAAGCAGGCTTGGCAAAAGCAAATGATATGAATTGGTCATTTCGCTGACAAAAATAATTGTTGAAATCGGCGTGTTTGATACAGCGGTAAAAAAACCTGCCATCCCGACAACAACAAATGCACCGGGCGCTGTTACAATACCAGGCATGATTATGTGAAACAGTTTCCCCACAACTCCGCCTATTGCTCCCCCTATTACAATTGACGGACCAAACACTCCGCCACTTCCTCCGGAACCTATGGAAAATGAGGTTGTAATTATTTTACCAACGGCAAGAAAAAACAAAAACGGAATCGTCAGTTCGTTATCAAGCGCTTTTTGGGCAAAGCCGTAACCAAAGGCCAGAGTCTGGGGCAAAAAGAAACCAACAATGCCCGTACAGAGTCCTCCGATAGCGGGCTTTATATGATTCGGAACCTTTAAGGACCTAAAAAGAGCGGTTACACCATAAAAAGATTTAACATATAAAAAACCGGTTCCCACAAGAACAAATGCAAGAACAATATATGGTCCCAATTCTAATGGATTACGGAATGTAAAATCAGGGGATTCAAAAAGAGAGCCCCACCCAAACACCAGGCAAAACAGACAGTAGGCAACAACTGAGGAGATGCCGGCAGGTATAATAACATCGGATTCAAACTCCGGGTCTCTGTAGAGTACTTCAGCGGCAAAAAGAGCTCCGGCCAGCGGAGCCCTGAAGATACTGCCGACACCGGCGCCTATCCCTGCCGCCATCATTATTCTGCGCTGTCGGTCTGAGAGGTTTAGCTTTGTTGCCAGAAATGAACCGAATCCGGCTCCTATCTGGGCTATAGGCCCTTCCCTTCCACCGGAACCGCCGGTTGTAAGGGTTAACGCTGAAGCTATGGTTTTAATAAAAGGCACCCTGCTCCGTATAAAGCCCCCCTTTTTATGATATGCATCAATAGCGGCATCTGTGCCGTGGCCTTCAGCTTCAGGAGCAAAGGTATATACCAGCCATCCGCTTAATATACCGCCAAAAGCAGGAAGAAACAATAAAATCCATCGGTTGAAGGAAGTGCCTGATGGCAAGAGGAGGTGTTGTTCACCTACTGGGGAAGGTGGTCGATAACCAGCTATAAAATCCATAAAAAAATGACTTCCGAACTGGCATAAATAATTGAAAACTATTGAGCCTAATCCTGCTATTATCCCTATTGCTACAAAATAAAATACCTGTTTGCCTGCAAGGGCGATATTTGCAGACCTGTCTTTACCAGGAATGGTTTTAAACCATTTTTTTAAGCTCATATTAAATTAATTGTAACATTTAAGTTTCTTAGCAAAAAAAACAATCACTAAAACACGAAATTAGGAAGGCACGAAATATAAAAAAAGTTAAAACAAAACTAAAGTGAACCGAACAATTTTGAATTGATGGCTAAGTAAAAAGGTTCATATACAAGGCGTAGTAATTTTTCAGGAACGAGGCCATACGTGTAGTATGCCGAGTGTCTGAAAAAACACTACAACGCAGTAGATGGAACTTTCAAATAACTAAAAAGATGAACATCGAACATCGAACGTCCAACGTCGAATTTTGAATAAGGTATTCTACCAATTTATAAACTGACGGAGCGGAGCGATTTCATTATTCGATGTTCAACGTTCAATGTTCGATGTTCGACGTTCATCTTTTAATTTGTTCCTTGATCTTACGACCATACCATCATGCTATGATTGACAAGTTGTTTTCGCTTACAGCGCCGTGAAGCGGCATAACATAGCTTTTTACGACGCCATCAGATCTTCAACCCCTTGCAAAACAATATCAAACAATTCCTTGATATCGCTTTCCTCCAAGCAGGAAAAGGCTACTCTTAAATTTTCCTTTCCTATGGAAATAAGCCCGACTCCGTATTTTTCGAGCAGGTGAAGACGAAGTGTTTCAGCATCTACGGTTTTGAGCTTAATGCACATAAAATAGCCTGAATTAAACGGATAAACATCCCAGGCATCTTTGTATCTTGGATCTGAAAGGGTTTCTTTTACACACTTTGCCCTGCTTTTAAGTATCTCATATTTTTCTTTTTTCTCTGCATGGTATCTTTGGTCCTGCATAGACTTCAATATAATGCTCTGGCCAAGATGAGAAGCATTGGATATGGAACCTCTAACGCATCCTGCTGTCTTCTTCTCAAGCGCGTTATATACAGGCTCCGAATCTCCCGCGACCTTGCATCCGTATGTAATAAAACCGACGCGTAAACCCCATACATAATTTTCCTTTGTGGCGCCATCCAGCTTAACAGCAAGCAGCCTTGGGTGCGTGGAGCAAAAACGCGTAAAAAGAGATTCTTTTATGGCATTATCTTCATAAAAAAGCCCAAAATAGGCATCATCGGCAACAACAATTACGTTTGTACCTTTTTCGGCCACATCAGTTAAAATCTTTGCGATTGCTGACCCTTCTTTTTCAGTAACAGTATAGCCGCTGGGGTTGTGCGGAAAATTGAGCAGCACTGTAATTTTATCACGATTTTTTGCCTCATTGACAACCTTTTCCTCAAAGGCAGGAAGATTAAACCCTCCTTTTTCTGAAAACATTGTATACTGGCTGATTATTCCACCTTTTCTGACATTCAAAATAAGATTATAATTCCCCCACATCATATCCGGCATTATGATTACATCACCAGGATCTATCCAGATATCTGCGAACACGCTGACCGCATGCGTTATGCCGCATGCAACAACAGGAAGACTTATCTTTTTACCTGTAAGAGAAGGGTTTTTTTCAAACATGGAATCCTGCCAGATCTTTCTTAAAACAGGAATTCCATAAGAGGGCGCATAGGTTAATGACTCTTTTGCCCTGATGTCGTTTATCGCATCCATAACCGAAGAAAGACGCATGGTCTTACCCTGCTCGGTAGCAATACCTATTGTCGCGTTTAATTTATGAGCCTTCTTTTTTGCTTCAGCGCTCTGGCTTAATATTCCCTTAGGAAAAAAGAGGTTTTTCCCTATATCGGACAACATTTCCATGAGAAATGGATTGCCCGTCTCAATTGTGTTGTTGAGCTGCTTTGCAATAGGATTCATATTAATCTCCTAAATGACTTTTATTAGAACTATAATTGATGAATTCGTAAAAAATATAACCGACTTTTCACAAGAATATAAACACTATTTTTTACTGTTTAGATGAGAAGAATGTCAAGGGAAAAGAAGCTGAAAAACAGGGGATGGAAGAGACCTTTGAAAAATGTTCAATTTTGCTCAAGTTCAAGGAAGGCGAAAATTTTAACCGGAGTAATATATTGAATATTTCGAGGATTAAAATTTGAGCCTGACGCTGAGATTGGGCAAAAGAGGACGTTTTGCAAAGGTCTCTGGGAGTCTGTTACAGGTTAGCGAATGACCTAAAAAAAATCCCGCTCAGTATATCTGAGCGGGATTCGCCAAGAGCTTGTCTAAAAAATCATTATTACCTATTCCCTCTTTTAGATGCCTTAAGGGGATTGATTTTCACTTTTGACCCAGTAGAAGCGCTTTTTACATGAGACGCAAAGTTGCAGTTCCCGTTTTTCCACTTCAATAAAGGAGCAGGATATGCTGTACAGTACCATTTGGATGAAAACTCGGCGCTGCGATTACAGCCATTGCACTGCTCAACAATCTCATGGCAAATCCCGCCGTTATATATACATCCTTTAGTTGACATAAAAGGACACTCAACATCTTTTTTTATCGTTGTACAAACCATTGGAATCACCTCCTTTCCAAAATATTGGTTTAATCAAAAAAAAAGGCCTGGGTTTAATCCAAGCCAAACTTTTATAAAACATAAAATAGTGACCAAAACTTATGAAATATAACCAAGCAAACTTCACTTGTCAATCAAAAAAAAGTTCGCGCAAAAACGCATAAATTTTCTTTGCAACTTTGTGCAAAATTAGGGTTTTCCTGAATGATGAATAAATGAAAATTTGCTTGACAAAGCCCTTTATTATCAAATAATAAGTATTCCTATGTAATAAGTAGGTTTTTTATGAAAGCGTTATCAAAAAGAGAAAAAAGTTGCAGATACGGCATATACTGTACATTAAGCATTATATTATAATCTTGGTGTCTTAGTGGCTTTGTGGCTGAGCTATTACGTTTTTTTATTGGGGAGGGAACTATGTATGAATTTGTAAGTGGACCATTGGCCTTAATTTCATTTGCTGTCTTTTTTGTCGGAATTATCGCCAGAATCGTTTGGTATGTAAAAGGTCTTGACTGGCGGCTCGATAGAGTGGCCTATACCGAAAAGCTTGGCGACGGGATTAAGGGAGCTGTAAAATCTCTTTTTTATTGGCTGTTACCACTCAATCGCACAACCGCAAAGCATCCGATATTTATGGCCGTAACTTATCTCTTCCATATATGCCTTGTCGCGGCTCCGATTTTTCTACTCGCTCATGTCGTGCTGATAGAAGAATCGTGGAACATAAGCTGGATTACCATACCTGATAAGCTAACAGACTATATGACCTTAGTAGTAATTGCCGCAGGAATCTTCTTTTTAATTCGTCGTCTGGTTGACCCCAATGTCAGGATTTTAACAACTGCATCGGATTATATTGTTCTGGCTATTGCAATAGCGCCTTTTATCACAGGCTATATTGCCTATCATCAATTAGAATTGGGGGCAGGATACAAAACCTGGTTAATTATACATATCCTCTGCGGCGAAATTATGCTGATAGCCATTCCTTTTACAAAACTTTCGCATTTCGTTCTTTCCTTTTGTTCCAGAATTCAGATTGGAATGGATTACGGGATAAAGAGAGGCGGCGCAAAAGGCAGGGGAATTGCTTGGTAATGGTGGTTTTATAACGAATTATTAATAATAATTTCATACTGGAGAGATAAATATGGCACAAGAAGCAAAAAACCAGGATCTACCACCTCTTGTTACAAGAAAACCTGTAAAGACCAAAGAGGAACTCGATCTCTTATTGGCAGACAAAGGAATTCGGTATTACGAGGACATGAAAACATTTCCTGTTGATAAAGAAGCTTTGAAAAAAAATCTGGCTACTACCTGCAAATCCCGTATTCGCACTTGGCTTGAGATTTGCGCTCATTGCAGTTTGTGCGCTGATACCTGTTTCTTTTATCTCGCAAATGATAATGATCCAAAGCAGATTCCCTCTTATAAAATACAATCCACACTTGGTGAATTGGTAAAAAGAAAAGGGGATGTAGATACTGATTTCATGATAAATTGCATGGATACGGCATGGGGAAAGTGCACCTGCTGCAATCGCTGCGGAATGTACTGCCCTCATGGCATTGATATGGGGGTCATGTTCGGCTACCTGAGAGGTGTATGTTTTTCTCAGGGTTTTGTGCCTCATGAAATGAAAATCGGATCAGGAATGCACTGGATATATAATGCTCAGATGGATGTTACTGTGACGGATTTTGTTGAAACCTGTGAGTGGATGGCAGAAGAAAATGAGGACTATTATCTTGGACTAACCATTCCTGTTGATAAGCCTAATGCAGATATTATGTATACGATAAATGCGCGGGAAGTAAAACATTATCCACAGGATATTGCGGAAGCAGCAATTTTGTTTCACATCGCCGGTGAAAACTGGACTGTTCCCAGCAAGGGTTGGGAAGAAACCAGTCTGTCAATGTTTGCCGGTGACTGGGCAGGCTGCAAGAATCAGGTGGAATGGGTCTATGAAGCAATGAACAGGCTGAAACCGAACAGAATGGTTGTTACTGAATGCGGCCACGCACACCGGGCAACAATTATAGAAGGGCCTTATTGGGCCGGGATCAAGACCGGTCAAACACCATCGCCTTCAATACATTATGTTGAATGGGTCTTAGAAGCGCTGGAAACAGGAAAGCTTAAGCTGGATCCAGCCAAAAAAATCAAGGAGCCTGTAACGCTTCAGGATCCGTGTAATTATATCAGAAATGGCGGTTTGTGTGATGTTACAAGAAAAATCATGTCATATATAGCAGAGGATTTCCGTGAAATGAGCCCGAACCGTGAACACAATTTCTGTTGCGGCGGCGGCGGCGGACTTAACGGTATTGGACGTTATAGGGAACAAAGAAATATAGGCCTGAAAGTCAAGCGTGATCAAATTCTGGCCACCGGAGCAAAATTTGTGGTTTCCGCATGCCATAATTGCTGGGATGCAATCAGAGACCTGGAAGAAGTTTACGAGATCGGAATCAAGTGGAGTTTCCTGAAACCCATTCTTCTCGATATGGTGATTATACCGGATCATATAAAACCAAAAGAAGAAGAGTAACCATTGTGTTGGCAATAAAAAAAATTGAGGCGAATTGGAATGAAAAAAAATAAGACAGTATTATATATAGCAATAGTGGGTTTGGCAGCTCTTTTTATTCTTGGCGTTGCATATGCTCAAGATGACATCATAAGCCTGGAGCATGATATTTTTGTAGAACGTGAGAGACCTGCTGCTCTTTTCCCACATGCACTTCATACTGATAAAGCAGAAATCGATTGTCTGGAATGTCATCATATATACAAAGATGGCGAAAATGTCTGGGATGACTCTGAAGAAACAGTCTGTACCACATGCCATACCCTTGAAACACATGACAAAAAACTGCCCGCAATGAGAGCATTTCACGCTAATTGCAAGGGATGTCATACAAAGGAAGGCAAAGGCCCGCTTACATGCGGTGAGTGTCATCCCAGGGAAAAATAACAAGCCCCCTGCCCCTTAGATTTAACCTTGACGAGAAGCTGCGAAGCTTGCTATTTTTAAATGTATTACGTTTAGAAAAAAAGCAACAAGGAGTAAATCTAAATGAGGTTATCAACTAAAGCACGTTATGGCACCAGGGCTATGCTGGACATAGCTATAAATTACGAAAAAGGGCCTGTTTCATTGAAGAGTTTGGCTCAAAGACAGCATATTTCTATTAAATACATGGAGCAATTAATCCCGCTGTTGAAACTGGCGGGCCTCGTCAGAAGTATTCGTGGAGCTGGTGGAGGATATACACTAAGCAAAGATGCTCACCTGATTAACCTGCGTGATATTATCGATGCTTTAGAAGGATCAATATTTCCGGTAGATTGTGTTGATAATCCTGAGACATGTGAACGAACTAAGAAGTGTGTTACCTGTGAGATATGGAAAGAAATACAAGATTCAATAAACAATAAGATGGAAGCCTTAACACTTGCCGATATGGTTGAACGTCAGATTAAAATTAATCAATAATATCCGGTTACACTTACCCTTGGAAAGGAGATAACTATGTTTAAAAATATCTTATTTGCGACAACTTCATCGGCTCTATGTAATGATGCCTCAGATGTGGCTTTTGAGATTGCAAGAAAACACAATTCAAATCTCTATATATTTTACGTCTTTGGGTTTCCCTCACGAGGCTTTGGGCCTGTGACGGACTTTAAGACAGGAGAAGCCAAATATTGCGACCAGGCGCATGTTGACAAGGTCAAAGAAGAAATAAAAAAAACTTATGCCGACAAGTTAACGAAACTTGGTGATTATGTAATTGAAACCCGAGCAGGCGTGCCTCATACCGAAATTCTGAGATTTGCAAGAAAAAAGGATATAGATCTTATCATTATGGGGCCACACACAAGAGATGAAAAAGAAGGTTTGAAATACAAAAGCACACTTGGGAGTACTATGCAGGATGTTGCTCAGAAAGCCCGCTGCCCGGTGATGATCGTCACCAGGCCTGTGCCAAAAGAGAAACTGGAATTTAGCAATATTGTCTTTGGAACCGACTTTTCAAAAGCGTCAGACGCGGCTTTTCTCTTTGCATACAATGTAGCCAAAACATCTGGATCCAATCTTTATCTTTTTCACGCACTTGATGTAAGCCCCCGAGCAGGTAGTGCAATCCGCAGTCAAAATGAAATAGAAAAAAATCTCGGAGAAGTAAAAGAAAAAATAAAGGATGTCTATGTAAATAGAATGGAAGACTTCGACAACTACCAGATTGAGACATTGGAAGGCATTCCGTACATGGAGATTATAAAATTCGCCCGTGGAAAAGACGCTGATCTTATTATTATGGCGCACCATTCGAAAGAAACGGATCAGGATCAAGAAAAAGCGCTTCTGGGAAGTACGCTGGAACAGGTTGTCATACGTTCAAGCTGCCCGGTTGTGAGCATAAATCGCCACAAGAAGGAATAGAATTAGAGGGGTGGGAAATTCGCGCGCTAAGGACTCAGTGAAGGCTTGTGGCGGATATGATTTTGCTATGATCCGTAATAGTTAATTAAAAGCTGCTCAATTTTTTCTTCGAGCATTTCAAATGAAAGATAACGCCATCCCAACATGTAGTTATTTTCCGCCATTTGAGTTATACGCTCAGGATTTTTTAAAAGATCGTTTATTTTATTTATGGTTTGTTGAGTTATATAGTTGTCAAAAGAGATAACTTCAAAACCCTTGGGCTCAATGTCGGCTACAAATATGGAATACCTGTTCATAACGATAGGTTTCCTGAAATAGATAGCTTCAACAAAGGCGTTGCCGTAACCTTCATATGCAGAGGGATAAGTCACAAGATCGGCATGTTGATAAACATCCCATAACGTATATATTTTTTTACCGTTTTCATCAAAGCCTCTTTCCAAACCGATTCTATCCGCAATTATCTTTAGATCAACGCCGATTAATTTTACAAACTCTTCGATGCGCATTAAATAATCCTGACCTTCATCTCCGGCTTTGTGAGATATCACAAGTAAGGCCTTTGGATGATCAAGTCTTTTTACCAGTTCGGCAGCAGTTTCGATTCCCTTTCTTGAAATAACCCTTGTTGGTTGAAGCACTAAAAGCGAGTCTTCATCAATGCCGATCTCTTTTCTAAAGTCACAATTATAATCATCTATTTCAGGTGGAAGAACTTTAAAATCAACCACATTCGGTATTAACGTCCAGGGTGATCCTGTATAACTTCCAAACTTTTGCCCTGCTATGGAATTAATCACTACATGCTGGATTTTAGGATGAACCGGAGGAAATGCGGCCCTTAAGTAATCTATTGCAAGAGGGGTGTAAAATCTTTCCCGTTCCCAGAAAAAATCATGGTGATGGGCAATGGTAGGTATTTCCGTCTCAATTATAAATTCAGTGATAGCAAGGCCAAGAGGAATATTTACAGGAATTGCCAGGGCATTTTGGACAACAAGAATTTCAAATCCAAATTTTTCATGAAATTTTTGAATTTCAGCCTTTAGCTCTTCCTTAAGCTCCTGAATTCTCTTGCTGACTTCGGAAGTGCGTTTTTTTTCAACAAAAATAGCGTTCTGAACTTTAATAATTTCTTCGTGTCCAAAAAATGCCTTGGGCGCAAGATAAGAGATTGCAGGATCTGTATCCAGCATTCCTGCCATAAAACATACAGAGCAGCCTTTGGATGTAAGCATATCTGCCCATTTAGCCGTTTCAAGGGACACCCCGTCTAATCCGGCAAATCTTGTAGAAATAAAACCAAAGGAAGGTTTCTTACGATCCCAAATAGTCATATATGTAATTCTTATATATTAAGGCAATAATAATATTTTCTGGTGAAAAAGCAGTCAACGGCATGAAAAGAAACTTTCTATAAGGGAAGGTCAGGATTTATCATTCTGGTCAAGCTTATCAGTCTCTTTAGGTTCTTTGTCATCTGTGACGCCCTTGAAATTTCTTATTGCCTTACCCATACCTGCTCCTATTTCCGGAAGTTTACCAGCCCCAAAAATAATCAGAATAATAACAAGTATAATAATAAGTTCAGGCATTCCAATTCCAAACATATAATCCTCCTATATCGTATATATAGTTAATTTTAATAAAATATAACACCTGGTTGATTAAGTGTCAATATTTTACAACTTGCTGACAAATTCATTGTTAATACTGTTTTATTACGATTAAAAGCAAAACAGGGAATTCACTTACTTTTGCAGTTCAATATCTTGTAATATTCTCTTGCTCATGATATCAGAGATCGTGAATCGGGGGTCAGTGGTCGGAGGTCAGTGGAGTTGGGGATGCACGCAACACAGTTTCGTGACGAAATTTACGAAGCTGTCATTTAAGTAAAATCTGTTTCAAAACATTAAAGGAATCTGTTTTATTATGGATAAATTTCAAGCTGATTGCTTGCCTGTTCTTATCGGAAGCCTTCCTATGGATAACCATGCGGAAGCCACAAAGCTTGTTTTTAAATATACTCCTGAAATCCCATTATGGGTTCAGTTGCCGGCTTATAAAGAAGAAGGTATGCTCGCACAATTTCTGCCAGGCATGCCCGGTCTTACAATCGAAAAAGACAAGGCATTCATAAACACTTCAAGTGAAAATTTTGATAACGATCTTCTCAGGTTTTATGAAGATTACCTTTCGGTAGTCGAACAAAAGAAAGATCTTTTATCTTCAAGATTTGCCATAACAAAAGATACGGCTACGGGTTTTTTTGAGTTTATGAATCACTTAGACGGCCTCTCAGATCTTCCCTGTGCGCTCAAGGGACAAATAACCGGTCCTATTACCTTTGGAACCGGTGTTTGCGACCAGGACGGAAAAGCAATTTTTTATAATGAGCAATTAAGGGATGCGGCAGTAAAGCTTTTATCTCTAAAAGCCGTATGGCAGGTCAGACAACTTTCAAAATTCGGACGACCTGCCATAATTTTTTTTGATGAACCGGCGCTTGCCGGTTTTGGCTCATCTGCATTTATCAGCATATCACACAATGAAGTTTCAAACTGTTTTGAAGAAGTAATTAAAGCCGTACATTCCGAAGGCGGGCTTGCGGGAATACATGTATGCGCCAATGCCGACTGGTCTCTCGTGTTGCAATCTTCAGTAGATATTGTCAGCTTTGATGCATATTCTTTTTTTGACAGATTTATTCTTTATCCTGATCAAATCAAGGAATTTATCAATTCCGGCCGTATTCTTGCCTGGGGAATTGTGCCGACTTCAAGTACGTTGGATATTGAAAAGGAAACAACAGATTCTCTGGTAGCAAAATGGCAGGACAAAGCCTGTGAACTCGAAAAGCTTGGCATAGATAAGTCAAAAATTTTTACACAATCCCTGATAACGCCGAGTTGCGGCACAGGCTCATTAAGTTTTGATCATGCAAAACAGGTACTCAGATTAACGAGGGAAGTTTCAGATCGTTTGAGAAGTATAAATTTTTAACATAAAGTTGGAGGCAATCATGGGTGAAATTAGAATGGTTGGGGAAATCCGAACAGATTATGATTGTGAGGCTACAGGTCTTCCGGCAGAACGATGGGGAGAAGCTTTATTTAAGATTGGAGACGAAGAGATTGTCCTGGAGGTTAGCGTAGAAGAAAATATAATAGTATCAATAATGGCAGGGGAAGATGCTGTATGGAAGGGCACTCTCGATGGTTTAAAGAAACTTCTGAAAGGTGAGATCAAGAGCAAATAACAGCTTCCCACATCCTTGCTCCTATGGGCAGAAACAAAAAAGGGCATACCACTTAAGCTATGCCCTGCTTTGTTTTGAAAACAACGAGTTAAATGACAGTTACATTTACAGCAGAAGGACCCTTTTCCCCTTGCTCTACGTCAAAAGTAACCCGGTCGCCTTCGTTCAGCGTCTTAAAACCGGTTGCATTGATTCCTGAATGATGAACAAATACATCTGTTTCATCTTCCTGCTGAATAAAGCCAAAGCCCTTGCGATCATTAAACCATTTTACGATTCCCTCAGCCATAATGACACCCTCCTTTTAAAAATTTTCGTGGTTCCAAACTTCAAGTGCCATTTTTGACAAATGGGTCCTCACCTCAAAGTAAAACCAGCCCCTCAATAAAGACGAAGCTTAATAATTATTATATTCTAAAATTAAAAGCAAGGTAAGTTTGATGGCATCGTAAAAAGTGGCGTTTTGCAAAGGACTCCCTGAATCTGCACCCTTTTGCATTAAAAAAAGCGGTTAACCAGTATTTTGATTAACCGCTTGATTTATTTGTGGCGTCCCCAAGGGGATTCGAACCCCTGCTGCCGGCGTGAAAAGCCGGTGTCCTGGACCAGGCTAGACGATGGGGACGCATGGTGGGCCGTGCGCGACTCGAACGCGCGACTCTCTGCTTAAAAGGCAGATACTCTACCAACTGAGTTAACGGCCCATAAAAAAGAAACTATTAGAACACATATTTTGTTTCTGTCAACAAAAATATTCTATTATATTTTCAGAAATTTGAAAACTCAAAAACAACTTAACAATCTTCTGTTATTTTCGCCAGAATTCAGGCACAAGAAGAATTATTACCGTATAAATTTCGAGCCTTCCCAAAAGCATGCACCATATAAGAAGCCATTTGCCCAAGTAAGGTATCTGTGCATAGTTTTCAACCGGCCCTACAAGTCCAAAACCCGGCCCTATGTTTCCGATTGTGGCTGCAACAGCTCCAAAGGATGTTACAAAATCTACTCCCATTCCAGCGAGCAGAATAGCGCAAAAAGCAAAAATACTCATATAAAGCGCGAGAAAGCCCAGGATGCTTCTCATAATATCATCAGATACGGATTTGCCCCCGATTTTTATTTGTTTGACTGCACGTGGATGAATAAGGGCAAACAGCTCTTTGTAGCAAAATTTAAAACAAAGCAGGACCCGGACGCACTTCATTCCGCCGCCTGTGGAACCTGCTGATGCCCCAATAAACATACAAAACAAAAGGATAAGCTGGGACATGGCGGGCCATTTTTCATAGTCGGCAGTGGCATAGCCTGTTGTTGTTATAATTGAAACTACCTGAAAAGTTCCAAATCTCAGCGCCTGGCCGATTTTTTCATATATGGGACCATAAATATTAAAAGAAACAATGATAATTAGCAGAAGAACAAAACCGAGAAAAAAGCGGCACTCTGTATCACGCCAGAAAGCAAGCGGTTTTCCCCTGAGCATCTGGTAATGGAGAGAAAAATTTATGCCCGCAAGCAGCATAAAAACAATAATCACAACATCAAAATATACGCTGTTGAAATGAGCGATTGAAGCATTTTTTGTTGAAAATCCCCCTGTGGGCATTGTTGTGAAAGTGTGACACAGGGCTTCATAAAAATCCATCCCTCCTATCAATAAAAGGATTACCTCTACCGCAGAAAAGAGCGCGTATACTTTCCATAACATCATTGCGGTATCTCTGATGCGCGGCTTGAGTTTATCAGGAACAGGGCTGGGCACCTCTGCCTTAAAAAGCTGCATGCCTCCAACACCTAAAAACGGCAGAATTGCAATCGATAGAACTATGATACCCATCCCGCCAAGCCACTGGATAAAGCTTCGCCAGAAAAGAAGCCCTTTTGATACCGCTTCCACATTAGTTAAAACCGATGCCCCGGTTGTCGTGAACCCTGAAACTGACTCAAAAAAAGCATCCACAAAAACGCTGAATTCACCACCAAGATAAAAAGGCAACGCGCCGAACAGTCCTACAGCCGTCCAGCTAACAGCCACAATTGCTATGCCTTCCCGCTGGCTGATGAACTCCGCTTTCGCGCGCCTGAAATACAGGTGGACCAACAACCCGGAAATTATTGTAATCCCCATTGACTTCAAGATAGGGATTACGCTTTGATCCTTATAATAAAGGCCGACTAATAGAGGAAATATCATGGTTAATCCAAAAAAAAGGATTAAAATACCAACGACATTCAGGATATAACGCCAGCGCATTAAAAATACTCCAGTTTCACCATAAGGATCTTTTCAACCTTGGGAATGGCCTGTCTTCTTGCAAATATTATGATTTTGTCTCCCGGGTAGATCACGCTGTCACCGGAAGGAATAATCATATTCTCACCTCTTATAATTCCACTAACAAGTGCCCCTTTTGGAAATGATACATCCTTTAATGGCCTGCCCACGATGTCCGAAGTTTCAAGAGCCTCCGCCTCCATAAATTCAGCCTGTTCTCCTTTGATCGATATCGATGAAAGTACTTTGCCACGGCGAATATGCTGTAAAATCGTGTTTATCGCCGAAAGCCTCGGGCTGACAACCTGTTCAATACCGATTGTTGACATCAACGGAAAATAATTGAATTTACTGATTTTTGTTATTGTTTTTTTTGCCCCCATCTGTTTTGCGAGAAGTGAAACTAAAATGTTTATCTCCTCATCATTCGTAAGCGAAATAACAACATCAACATCCTGAATATTTTCCTCATTAAGGAGGCTCTGGTCAGAACCATTGCCATGCAGAACAACAGTCTTGTCCAGCAACCCTGCAAGTTCGGCGCATCGATCCTGATTTTTTTCAATTATCTTTGTATGGATAGATTTATCCTCAAGCAGCTTTGCCAGTCTTAACCCGATACGACCTCCTCCAATAATAAGAGTACGGCGTACAGGTTCTGAGTGTTTATCAAAAACAGCGAGGGTATCTATCAGTTTTTCCTCTTCACTGATAAAATATATGAGATCATCAGCCTTCAGCTTGTCAGCTCCCCCTGGAATAATCAGTTTTTCATCACGGATGATCGCAACAATAAGCGGCCTTTCCGTTTCTGAGATCCGGGTAAGATCGGAAAGACGGATGCCGACAAGCCGTGCTTTTTCGTCTAAACGCACTCCTACAAATTTGATGTTGCCATCTGTAAATTTTCCTATATCTACCACACCAGGAGTAATCATAAGTCTGTAAATTGTTTTTACAACTTCGATTTCAGGATTGATTAATGTATCAATGTTTGGCGCGTGATTATGAAAATTATCATGATATTGATCAAAGTCAGCATCACGTAGTCGTATAATCTTCTTTGTTGATGGAGAGATAATGTTTGCGACAAGACATGCAACCAGGTTTACTTCATCGCTGTTTGTCACTGCGATGAGTATCTCGGCCTCTTTAATACCGGCCTCCTCTAATGATACAGGACTGCTTCCAGACCCATATACTACCTGGACGTCAAGATTTTCAGACACGCGGCGGATGGCTTCAAGATTATTGTCAATTATAACCACATCTTTATTTTCAACTACCATACGGCTCGCGATATGAAAACCGACTTCACCTGAACCAACTATTACGACTCTCAATTAGTATGCTCCTGTTTGGATTGATGATTTATGATTGATGATTGATGATTGATGGAATCGCTTAGCTCTATCTTTTCAATCAACAATCGACAATCAACAATCCTTAGTACAGACATTCAAACATGTCAATTACTGACAGCAAGACACACAGGCAAAGAACTAAAAAAAGAGCTATCCAGTCGGATCTGTTCGCATAAAGCTTTGTATTTATACGTTTTTCTGAATAGCATCTTGCTTCCATGGCAACAGCAAGTTTGTCAGCGCTTTCAAAGGTTCGACGGATAAGCGGAACAGCCAGCTTCATTAATCGATAGACCGGATTTTTCCTGTTTTCTACTCCACGCGCCCGCTGCGCATCGGAAGTTTCTTTTGCCTGCTTGAAAATAACAGGAATAAATCGAACAATCAAACTCATCATAGTTGCAACCCTTTTTCCCGGAATAAACGGAAAAGGGTTTAAAAACCACTCAATTGCGGCTCTGGTTTCTGATGACCTTGTAGTTGAAACAAATAACAATCCAACCAATACAACCAACAGCATGCGCCAGCAAACCAGTGTTCCATCATACATGCCCTGCAGGGTAACATCTATCCCCATAAATTCAATTAACGGTGTTCCAGAAGTGCATAGTGCCCTGGCAGCAAATACAAAGATAAGGAAAACAAAAAAATAACGAAGCTCTTTTAAAATTGATTTAAAAGGGAGATGAATAATTAATATAGCTGAAAAAAGTGCGAAGGATAACACAGAAAGGGACATAAAACATGCTTTCATGCTTGCAATGCTGATAAAAACAATAAATACAAGCTTAAATCGAACATCCTGCAGATGGAGGACAGAAACCCCTGGACGATAACTAAAGGGGGTCAGCTCAGCCATGATTCAATCTTCATACCCAGACGTAAAGCGCACGGCTCTCTTACGCCAAACGCTTCGACTTTCATAATAACATCTTCAGGCAACCCGTCCATCACAACTCTTCCGTCCTCCATTATAATCAGACGATCGGCAAGCGCTATAATCTTTTCCAGATCGTGTGTCGCAACAAGTATTGTATGCCCTGAATTATGCAGGCTGACAATCTGATTTAAAACCTGTTTCGTCCCGGAATAATCAAGGTTTGAAAAGGGCTCGTCAAAAACCACAACCCTGGGCTTCATGGCAAGAACACCTGCCACCGCAAGCCTTCTCTTCTCTCCGCCGGAAAGCAAATAAGGCCTTTGATCGGCAAAATCTTCCAAACCCACTGATTTTAATGCTTCAGACGCACGTTTTTTTACCTCGGATTTGTCCAGGCAAAGGTTTTCCGGACCGAACACCACATCATCATACACTGTTTCACCAACTATCTGGCTATCGGAATCCTGAAATACCATACCCACAATCTGCCTTGCTCTTACAATGTCCTCTGACACCGGAACCCCTGCAATCCTGACTATTCCTGTATCAGGCAAAAGAAGCCCGTTTAAATGCCGCAAAAAGGTTGTCTTGCCTGAACCGTTCCGGCCTGCGATTACAACAAACTCACCTTCCCTGATCGTAAGGTTGATACGGTCTATACCAAGAGTGCCGTCTGAAAAGCGATGACTGATATTTTCAATTTCAAGAATATTCATTTCCCCTTACAAAAAAAATAAACCACGAAGAGCACGAAGAAACACGAAGATTAGAAATAATGCTTTCAACTAAAATGAGCAATTAGCCATTAGCTTTTAGCGGTTAGCACAATAATTTTAATATATTGCTAAAAGTCAAGATTTCACCCAATGGGTGAAAATCGAATCGCTGGTAACCACCCGAAATAATACCTGCCGCGACCTGCCGCGACAGTGCGCGAGCACGGCGGGCGGGCGCGAGCACGGCGGGCGGGCGCGAGCACGGCGGGAGAGCTAACCGCTAATTGCTAAGAGCTGATCGCTAATCTTGGGTTTTATAATTTCTTTGTGTTCTTCGTGCTCTTCGTGGTGAAAAAATGACTTTTTACGAGTTCATCAAATTTACCACTTCCTCATTATTGGCCGCAGGGTCTTTGCAATCGGAACAGCCGCGGCAATCTTCAGCGCATCACCTGGAATAAAAGGAAACATACCCACGGCCAGTGTGTTAGACCAGGACATACCTGTTAATACCTTAAGCCAGGCAACACCAAATACATATACGATTATTGAACCGCAACACATTGCAATGACATCAAAAACAGCTTTCTGTCCGGTTTTTTCCGATATAGCTCCGATAATATATACAGCCGGCAAATACCCTACAAGATATCCTCCGGTAGGCCCAATAATACGACCAAAACCTCCTGTGCCGCCGGAGAATACAGGAAAGCCGCAAGCTCCGGCCAGAAGATATATCGCGACACTTGCAAACCCCCATCTGCTCCCCAATAAAAGACCTGTCAGAAGTATGAAAAAGTTCTGCAGGACAATGGGAACCGGACCTATGGGTATTGATAAATACGCGCCTGCTGCTGTTAAAGCTGCAAGAAGCGAGGCATACGCGGTCATGCGGATTTGTGTTGATGAGTTCATTTTTTACCTTACAAATTTACTTATTGTCCATCCACAAGTGGTAGATTTTGGTTCCTGGCAAGGCTCAAGCGTTTTTGCAACCTGCGCCTATTCCGAGGATTACAAAAAAGCGAGAACGCCGCCAGGGGCCGAAAGATGCCATTTGTGGATGGACACTACTTATGGAAACAATCACCATACAGAACCTTTTTCGTTGATCCATCAGCGAGTTCCAATATCAAGGCGCCGTTTTCATCCAAATCAACGGCAATACCTTCTAATACCTCATGGTGGGTTACAATTTTAACATACCGGTTAAGGGTCACAGTATATTTTTTCCATTCCTGGATTATATTATCCAGCGCCTTGCTGTTAATACATTTTTCAAAATTATCCAGGAAATCCGAAAGCAGCCTTTTCCTTGATATTTCGCTGCCTGATAACTGCTTTAACGAAACCGCCTTTGGTTCGCTATCTGTGGGATCATTATTGATATTTATCCCAATGCCCACATTAATAAAGGAAACAATATCCGCCTCTGCCTCTATTTCCGAAAGTATTCCTGATATCTTCCTGCCATCAACCAGAATATCGTTTGGCCATTTGACCCTGGCATTAATATCAAACATATTATTCAGAGTTTGGGCAAGAATAAGGGAAGCCGCGAAATTAACCCTTAAACTTAAAACAGGAGATATTTGCGGCCTGAGTATAGTGGTAAAGTATAGCCCCCCTTGTGAAGAAAGCCATGTCCTTTTCAAACGCCCCCTGCCCCTGTTCTGGCACCCTGCAACCACTACAGTAAAATGAGGACAACCCTTCCTTGCAAAATCTCTGGCAATATCCATTGTTGAAGTAACTTCAGGAAAAAAATGAATTTTTCTCTCTCTGTCCGGAAATTCCCAGGGAAAAAGAACATCAGGAGAGCTTATAAGCCGATACCCCATAGGTGATGCATCAATATTATAACCAAACTCCTGGAGCTTCTGCAGGTGCTTCCAGACAGAAACCCTTGAAATGCCCAGCTCAGAACTAATCGCTTCACCTGAAACAACCCCCTGCTCGGCTTTTAATATTTTAAGTATTTTACCTTTCATTTATTTTACAGCATAAACTCGATCAATAAATTGTTTTCGTTAACCTGACATATATTTAAAGTTAACGAACTGAATATTATTTGTCAATCCTGTTTATAATAGCTATTTGAGAATTTGAATAATTTGCTTGACAGAACACTTTGCATGATTAAATCTTAAGAACAAAGGCAAAAGGCTTAACGTTCTGATATTATAGCGTATAATACCACAGAACATCTCTGCCTGTTATAAAAATTATTTAAACCTAATTTGAGCGATTTTTTGCGAGGAAATGTGCTGAGATCTTGATGCATAAGGGTTTGCAAAAACCGCCCCAGAGGAAAATACATGAATAAATTGTCTGTAAGAACCTGCGTATCAATTTCCGGTGAATTTGTTTACGGCATTCACAAGCCCGATTACACGGTTATCAATCTCAGGGAAAAAGATCACATAACAACGCTTGGACATATTAACGGCAAAACCGTTGTTGAGAACAAAATCAACTTTCCCGCAAATGATGTAAGAATTGATAACGCGGACTGGGTATTCGAGATCTCCAACCCGTTTCCTTTTATGGGCGCAACTTTTATATTAAAGTCAAGCGCCGACAAAAGAACAGAAAATGCGAATCCTTTCGAAACTATCAACAAACACAAATCTTCGAAATTAAAACCCGGTACAGAAGAAGTCAAAAATAATGATGCGCTTTTTATATCATTAGGTCGAATGTCCACGGACGCGGATTTGCTTATCGAGTTAGCCCAAAAGTCGTGCTTGTTTGAGTTTGACCCACACACAGGAGAGCCTGTTGGAATTAAATATGAAAAAACAAAAAATGGAAAAATTCGACAGGCAATTAAAAACCACCATTTATTTGAAATCGTATCCAACAATCCTTTTTTACCTGATACTTATAAGCAGGCAATGGTACTTATCCCAGGCATCCAGGGCCCTAATAAAATTGTGGGAGAGTATAAAAAATCTGCCGGCACTCATATCTGGGAATATCTGAGAGAAAACAGCTATATTCCATGGGGACATTATGCGGCAAATATGGCGCATGATTCCATCAGGTATAAAATAAAAGCGCTTAAGAAAGAAGATTTGATCGGTCTCAGGCATTTATACTACCAGAGGATTTACACACAGCTCGCCCAGAGTCTGGGCATTTCCATTCCCGCAAAAAAACGTACTCTCACCGAAGAAGAGTTAGAGTCTTTGCGGATACATCTTCTTAAAACCACAAAACATCATGAAGAAGATAAAAACAATTTGCCCTTTAACGCGTCAATGTGGGGATGGAATTTCGGATTTGATCTATCTCCTTCAGGATATCGTCTCAATGCCTCTCACCAGCAAATACACCAGCAATTTGCCATAGTGCCCAAATATACTCCGGGTTTTATCAATGGGAAAAATGATGAAAGCCATACTTTATTTCCAACCTATACTCAAGGAGATGAAGTGGCTCGCTTCAGCCGCCGATTCAGAAGTAGTACCGGCAAAAACTTCTTTGAAACATACCTTAATGCCATAAAAAATAACAGGAGAATGGATGGCAGAGAAGACAAGGCAAAAAGCCTTATTTTCTATCAGGACGAAAACATCATAGCTTTTGTACCTAAAGCCCAGCGCTCTCAAGGAGAAGTACAGATTATGGCCACAACAAAGTGCGGCAATATCCTTGAAGCAAATTCTACAGTAAGGAGATCTCTCGACACGGCTATTTTGACAACTGTAAGGGTGCTGGAGAAATTAGGCGTGGAAATGATGATTTGTTACGAAACATCCAAGAGGTTTGATAATCCGGACAATGACCAGCGGCTTATGTACACTTTTATTCCCCGTCATCCTAAATCGCCGGGAACTTACAGTGAGTGGCTATCTCGCTGGATTATCGGGCATTATCCCGAAGACTTCGCCCATGCCTGTAATAAGGTTGTTAATCAGGGGGTTTGATATAATTCCTGAAATGTCCCCCTCTCTAAATACCGGACATAGTACTTAGAGAGGGGAGAGCATTTAACTGCCTCATGGCTGTTAGTTGTGAACGTACAGGATTGATTGCGCACTCATCTTTTTCAGTATTTCCTTACCTTCGTCTTTGGCCTGTTGCCTGAGCGTTTGCTTTTCTCCGAAAGAGATTGCGTCGGTCATACATGTCTCAACACAGACAGGGGTTCCCCCTGCGTGGATCAGGTCAAAGCACAGATCGCATTTGTGTGCGTAATTTTCCTGTTTATTAAATTGAATAACACCGTATGGGCATGCCTCGATACAGTCCTTTTCGCCAGAACATTTTTCTTTATTAATACGCACAATACCGGTGTCCGGATCCTTGGTAATGGCATCTGACTTACAGGCTTTTACACACAGCGCATTTTTACAGTGCTGGCAGGGAACAACCCAGGAGTTAACGGATATTTCAGGATAAACCCCTTCCCTCTTGGACTCCACGCGCAGATAAAACGGGATTTCATTCGGCAAAGCCGCTTCATAGTCCACAAGACCGTGAAAATTTCGACAGGCCACAATACATGTTTTGCAGCCAATACATCGCGAGAGATCTATCATTAAACTTAATTGTTTCATGGCTTTCTCCTTTATTTCTCGATTCGGACGCGTGTGGAAACATGGGACTCACCACCCACAAGATCTTGCCAATTAAGAGTGCTTCCGGCATCTGGTATCAGTATGTTATCGTTCACGCCTTGACCTATAGTCGCTGTTGTTCCGACAGTCGAACCAAAGCCGTGAGCAAGTCCAATACAATCTGGCCTGATACGTTCAGTCAATTTTGCCTTGCATTTAATTTGGCCTGTGCGTGAGGTGATGGTAATATTATCTCCGTCTTTTATATTCAGCTTCGTGGCTACAGATTTGTTAATAAGCGCAGGATTATCAAAAAAACCGCTTACTGTGTCTCTAAGTTGCGGGTTGTTGTGAGTCCATTGGCCGGCACCAGAATGGAAAATAGTACGGTATGAAATAAGAACAAACGGATATTTGTCAATATCTACTTCGTATTCCTGGGCCAGGCCGGACCGCGGCATGGCCTGGTTAACGCCTTCAAGATCTTCCCAGTACAAATGCAGTTTTCCGCTTGGTGTTCCAAAGCCGCCGCTCTGTTCGTATTTCCTAAACCCCATAGTACGGGTAGACCATAATCCGCCCATGTCCTGAAGTTTTTTTACTGACAGACCAAGTCCGGCCAGCTGGATGTCGTAGTATTCCAGATCGTCTTTGAACGTGAAATATTCCGGAACAAGCCTTTTGCCCAGCTCTATGAACACATTGTTTGAATGACGACACTCTCCAGGCGCTTCAACCACTGGCTGGCGCAGGAGAATACCTGTTTCGAAATTATAAAACCACGGCATGTATAAGAGCTCCCAGCGCTCAAAATACGATTTGTCCGGCAGAACAAGATCGGCATACTTAGATGTTTCTGAAAGCATGATCTCATAACTGACAAGAAGTTCGAGCTTGTATTCGTCATTGTCACCGGCCATACATACCGCATCGCACCACTCCTTTTGTCCCATCTCGGTCAAGGCTGGATTAGCTTCTGAATTAATCAACACTTTCAGATCTCCGTTTTTAATGGCCTGAGCCTGGTACCATGTGGGCTCCATAATAAAAGAATAGTTGCTGAAACTGTCCTTATCCTTTCCTGTGCGATGCCACCCAAGTTCATATAAATCAGGCCCAGCAGGTACAGGTTCTACCGATGCCATTGGGGTCAAATCCGGCAGTGGCTGACCACCGGGATTATCAATGTTTCCTGTCACGGCCAGGAAAATGGTCCAGGCATGGCCGAAGTCCAGGGCCTGGCCAAGCATGATTCCTTTAAAGCTATCCACCCCTACTGAAGGCGCTTTAGCGCATTCAGTAGCCAGCTTCTTGATATCCGCAGCAGGAACGTCGCAAATTTTACTCATGGCCTTCGGGGTTTTATCCTCTATGTAGTTTTTGAGTTTGTCAAAATCTCCTTCGCGGACCCAGTTATCTACAAACTTTTTGTTGTACAGGTTGTTGGTAATGATATGATGAATCATGCCTAAGAAGAAGGCGGTATCTCCGGCAGGCTTGATGGGAATCCACCAGTCGGCCTTAGCCGCATCCGCGGTAAAAATAGGGTCAATAACTACCAGCTTGGCTCCCCTTTCTTTGGCATCCAGAATATGCACGGGAACAGACGCATCATCCAGTCCCCCGAATGCATGGCGGCCAGCCAGAATCATGATTCCGTCTTTAGGTACAGTATACCATGCTGGCGGGATATGGTGGTTTGGCACACCTCCCATGGTCTTGATGCAGGAGATGATTTTAGCCGAATCACAGTGTGGCAGGGCTGTATTGATAAAACCGCCGTAAGCATTCAAAAATCGCCACTTAGGATCGGTTATGGAATGAGGAAAAAAACTGGCTGTTAGTTTGTGCGCTTCACCTCGGTCTTTAAGCGCTTTCAATTTATCCGTGATGATTTCCAAGGCTTCGTCCCAGGATACGGGCTTAAATTTTCCTTCACCTCGTTTGCCGATCCGTTTCAGTGGCTGGGTCAGGCGATCCTTGTTGTATTCAAGAGAAATTCCGGCCATCCCCTTGACGCATGCCTTGCCGCGTGCTTTGGGGTTACCCCTGACCTCCTTGATGCATCCGTCCTCCACACGCACCATGATGGCGCATTCCGCTTTGCACTGGTAACACACCGTTGGTATCCACCCGTTTTTCTTCATTTTTCCCCCTCCATTTCTTTATGTTACAGCCAATAAAACTTTTCTGTACAGATAATTTTTCGGAAAACCACTCCAAGCTGCTATGAAATAAGAAGTCACTCATCTTCCAATTCGCCTTTTTTAGCATAATCTGGATATTTTTTGTGAAACACTGCAATAATTAGTATAGTAATAACCACAAAAACACCAAACAACGCCCATATAACCGGATTCCAGGGGCTATAGTCAAAATCCATAGATATCTCCTTTAAAGTTTGATCATAAACTCTTTTTTGTTTTTATAAAGTTCGGACACCTCTTTAGGGTTGGAAACCAGTTGAAAAATAACGCCCACAAATAAAATTCCGCCGATGAAATTCCCAAGTATAGTGTAAAGCTGGTTATGTGCCCAGCCGTATTGCCCGAATCCCCAATGGAGAATGACAGGAGCGTGGTTTATGATTTTACCTGCAACCTTAAGGTAAAGGTCCTGCTGAAATAAAGGAACGGCCAAAAAACCAATGTTTGCTATACAATGTTCGGTCATCCCTGCTACAAAGGCAAGGGGACCATAAGCGGTCATAAGTATCTTGGATACGTCATCATTGGTCTTAACAAACAAAAATGCGGCTGTTTGAAGGGTCCAGGTACAGATGATAGCCATGACAAAAATTTGAATGGAGGTCTCTCCTGTTTTAGCCACACCGATAGCATGGGCGCGCACGAGCCATGGCAGGGCTACGTATCCCCCGCCCTTACTTAATAGCCACAGAAAAAACATGCTGCCTGTAAAATTTCCGGCATATGCTACAATAATTCCCCAAACAAACTGCGTCCATTTGATACGTTTATGAAACATGCCGATGACCCCATAGGCCATATCCGCAGTAACCAGCGTCATACCGCTAAACATGATGATAACAAGGGAGAACATAAAAACCAGCCCCATGAGAAGATTGGCGAACCCCACGGCCATGTTTTCCGGAACCCCTGCGCTGACTGAAAGGGCGAGCATGGCCCCAAAACTGACGAATGCACCACCAGCAAACGCGGACAAAAAAAAGGCAAGCGGTCTGTTTTTAAGCATATCCCATTTGTAGGTACAAACATCCGCTATTTTGACCACAAGTTCGTCAATACTGGCAGGCATTATCTACTCCTTTATGTTTCTGGTTTACACAGTATTTCTTCGTTTAATCTTTCTCTGATTAGATTTATTTCTTCGGGTTTAGCTACACTGATTTTTTTCAAAAGACGTTTCACAGATAAAGTACGAATTTGACTGGTTTTAGCACAGAAATGTTTGGGGAAATTTGATTCTTGTAGTTCAAGAGTAAGCGGAACGCGGGCAACAGCTTTTTGAGTAGCGTGGCTATGTTTTGTAAATCTTTGTGATTTGACCAAAAAATCTAAACGATACAATAAGTTTTGATCAATTATGATTACAATTTTTGATGTAGCCATACATTGCACCTCTAATATGATATTATTTTCATACCAAAGATAATCGCAATAATAAAGTGTATTGGAGGGTATCTATCATAGCCATCTTTATAGCCATAATCAAGAAAATAATTAACTACTCAGGTGAATAGGCTGAAGGCTGAAGGTTGTTAAGAAAAAGCGAAAAAACGGCGCATTTTGAAACCATGTTTGGTGCAAGAATCAGTTGTTTCCGCCAAAGTACGGCAATCGTGCTCTTCTGACCCTTTCAGCCTGAATAACCGGTGAAATGTAAACAGGCTCATTTTTTGTAAACAAGGCTACGTCAGATAGTGAAACATATCCTCTTTCCACATCTATTCATATACAAATATCAATTAAGAATCAAAAGTGAATCGTGAACACAACGACTTACCCTGCTTATATCTCAAGTATATCTTCGATTTCCTTTAAGCTGTTTATATGAAAATTGGCGGAAAGAGATTTGTTGTTATATGCAATTATAGGTATCCCTGCTGACTTTGCCGCTATTGCATCCAGCTCTGAATCACCCACATAGATTGCCTGCTGTGGCTCTATCTGAAAATGTTCCAGTATCTTTAGTAATTCATCCGGATGAGGTTTTGGGCGCTTTACATCAAGAGCGGTGACAACAATATCAAAACAGTCTTCAAGCGTGTGTTCGATAAGAACCCGTTTCATTGTATCTGTTCTGTTTGTTGCTACTGCCGTTCTGTATTTCGGCCTTAGCCTTTCGAGCAAAGGCTTCAGATATGGCTCTATTTCCATATATTTTAAAAATGGCAGGTAGCTCATACTTTTGCGATAGTTTTGCGCGGCCTCAAGCATCTTTTTATCATCAAATAGCTTTGCCATTGCCTCATCCGCGGTATGCATATGTGAATAGGCAAACTGCTCAGGCGTCATGTCCGGCCTGTTGAAATGGTGCAAAACATTGTTATAGTAAGCTGTGTTTGCTTTCACTGTATCAAACATGACGCCATCACAGTCAAAAGCAACAACCTTGATATTATTCATAAGCATTTACTTTCTACTTCGGATCTGTCTTTTAATAATACTTCCATAAACACTGATATTAATCTTCGGCAGGATCTTACTGGTGGTTTTCAAAGCAATAGTATCTGAATACCTGCCGGCATCCTTTTTTAAATTTTTTACCGTTAATAAATAGGTATATTCCCCCGATTCTTTTATCTCCTCCAGATTGCAACTGATATTATTTCCTTTTATCGCCAGCGCTTCAAGTATCCTGAATGAATATTTTTTTTCGGGAATAATTTTTACACTTGCCTGTAACTGTTCTCCGACAGGACCATATAAGGTTATCCTTTGGGGTCTAATTGTGGCAAATTTCTTAACTTCTCCGGTAATCGTCAAATTAATATTTGGCCGTTTTTTGTCATTTGTTTGTACAGTGATATTTTTTTTGAGTTTTCTCCCGCCATATCCCCTGGTATAAACTTTCACATTTATTTTTCCCTCCCCACCGGGAAGGATCTGTCTCGGGTAAGAAACAACTGTGCACCCTCAGCCGGTTTTGACCTTTTCAATTTTCAGAGGAGCCATCCCTTTGTTTTGTATGATATAATTGTGTATTACTTCATCTCCCTCCAAAACCGGCTTGAACTCATATATCCCTGACGGCACATAAATAGAAGGAAATTTCTGAGCTTCATTCTCAGATCCGTAAGAAAAGGGAGTCAGAAAGAAAATACAAAAAATAAAAATAATGAATCTATAAATTTTCATAAAAAACCTTTCTTTACCACACGTTTTTTGTTTCGTGCTTTCTGTATTTCGTGTTTTGCGGCGTACGCCTTGAAAAGAGACGTGATTATTTTTTTGCCTGGTTTCCATGCTCCGGCGCAATATACATTCCCACGCTGGAGGGTGGGAACAAGAATAAAAATAATTTGAAGAGCGGAGCGACATCATTATTCGATGTTCGACGTTCAATGTTCGATGTTCGACGTTCAATGTTCGATGTTCGATGTTCATTTTTTCATATATTATTATAGCATAAAAAATGGATCAACATCTACAACCAGTTTTACATACCGGTTATTAATTTTCGTCTGGTTTTCAAATATCAATTTATGAACAAAACTGTGAAGCAGTCTTGCGTTTTTACTTTTTAAAAGAATCTGCCATCTATATTGTTTTGCTATTCTGTAAAGGGAAGCCTCAATGGGTCCCAGTATTTCAATATGCTTCATAAAGGACATATCATTTTTTTTCAAGACATTGCAAAGATCTCCAACTGCCTGTGCATACTGACCGGTCTGCTTACTGTTCCTACCCGATATTTTAAGCTGGATAATCCTTGAAAACGGTGGATAATTCAAGACTTTTCGAAAATCTATCTCCTCGTTATAAAATGTTTTAAAGTCCTGCTTCCTTGCAGATAATATACTGTAATGATCCGGATTATATGTTTGAAGTACAACCCTGCCGGGGACTTCTCCACGGCCGGCCCTTCCTGACACTTGAGCCAAAAGCTGAAATGTTTGTTCTCCTGCACGAAAATCCGGAAAACTCAGTGACAAGTCGGCACAAATTATCCCTACAAGTGTGATGTTTGGGAAATCATGCCCTTTTGCCGCCATCTGTGTGCCGATCAGTATATCTATGGTGCGGTCTCTAAGCCCTTTTAAAATTTTCAACATTGAACCTTTTCGTGTAATTGTATCACGATCCATTCTGGACACACTTGCATCAGGAAAAAGGGCTTTAACCGCTGCCTCAACTTTCTCCGTACCCAGCCCCAACTGCTTTATCCTGGAAGATCCGCAGCTTGAACAATTAGAAGCAGATGCCAGTGAATAACCACAGTAATGGCACCTGTATGCATTGTCTCCTCGATGTAGTGTCAGAGTGATATCACAATTTTTGCATCTTACAGCTTTTCCACATGCAGCACAAACCGGAAAGCTGGCATAGCCCCGTCGGTTCAGGAAAAGCAGAACCTGCTCGTCATGATCAAGGGTCTCCTTCATTGCCGCATAAAGCTCGGATGTAATAAAATGTCTGATTCCTCTGACATCTCTGTTTTTACGCAGATCGACTACGGTAATTTTCGGAAGCGGCCGATTTTCAACACGCTTTGTCAGAGTTACTTCAACATATTTCTTTGTTGTCACATTATAGTATGACTGGATCGAAGGGGTTGCCGAACCTAACAGAGCAACTCCGTTATTTAGCTTTGCTCTTACAACAGCAAGATCTCTGGCATTATAACGAAGACCGCTCTCCTGTTTGTAGGATGTATCATGCTCCTCATCAACAATAATCAATCCAACATCCTCAAAAGGCGCAAAGATGCAGGATCTTGCGCCAATAGCAATATTTACCTCTTTATTTGCAATGCGCATCCACTGATCATATCGCTCCCCTGCTGAAAGCCTGCTGTGAAGCAAAGCAACGCATTCTCCAAAACGCGCTCTAAACCGCCTTTCTATTTGAGATATCAGGGCAATCTCGGAAACAAGCACCAGAACAGAAATCCCGCGTTTTAATGCCTCTGCGGCAAGCTGCATATAAACCTCTGTTTTTCCGCTTCCAGTAACACCTGTCAAAAGGCAGGTCGCAAATCCTTTGCCAAAACAGTTTACGACCTTAGAAATAGCTTTATCTTGCTCACCTGTAAGTATATGAGCAGTATCAGATGTAATTAACTCACCAAACGGGTCTCTATAAACTTTTTTCGTAAATATTTTAATCTGCCCGGCAATTTCCATAGATTTTATTAATCTTGGAGCGGTAGGCACTAACTCTTTTAATTTTTTTACAGAAATTTCACCTTCATCATTTATTGCATCAATAATCTTTTTCCTCTGCGCTGATAACCGCCCCACAGGCATGTCATGCCTGATTAAGGATACATATCTCTCCTTCTTAAAACTTGTCTCTCCGCCTTTAAGCTCCTGTTTCTTAACAATCAGACCCAAACCTTCCATAGTGCTGAACAATGAATTTGGGATCTCCTTGTTGAGCTTTTTAGAAACTATTTTCCTTCGGCATGATCCCTGTTTCAAACAGCTTAACATCTCTTTTTGAAGTGGTGTTACAGAATCGTCAAGTAGCGCTTTTTTACCCATTTCCGTTATGGCAACAGTGGTAAGCTCATAAAGATTCAAACCTCCAGGCAAAGCATTCTTTATGACCTGTCCAATAGGATACATATAATAATCAGCAATCCACTTGAAAAAAGGAATCATGGATGACGGGAAAAGTGGTTTTTCATCAAGAACATCCAGAATATACTTTATCTTTTTATCACGCACAGGGTCAGAAGGACCCAAAATGTATCCTGTAACCCTGCGCTTGCCAAAGGGAACAAGTACTCTTTCCCCAATTGACACAAAAGAAGAAAGGTGTTTCGGAACCCGATAAGTAAAGGCATTATA